>DASTMP010000213.1:0-61036 GCA_035714085.1 Blastocatellia bacterium | reverse complement strand
GATGAAGGGAGTAAGCTAATCTCGATTCCCGGCCACTATGCTGCTCGGCCATGATTTGTCGACTGAGGACTCAGCCGATCCGAGCGTTGTTCCGCCATCGAATAGGATGATGCTTCTTGATCGATCTTCCATCTGAACAATCGGTAGGCTTTTTACGGTTGACAATGCCGCCTGCGGGGCGTAGGGTGGGTAAGAACTGAGCTTAGCTCACTCTCTTCATCAGCTCCTCTGGAATCTTCCAGACTATCTGAAACACACAGCTCACCTTCCAAAATAATAAATAGCTGTTAGAAATCTTCCTCCGAACGTTTTTCGGGCGCTGGCCCTCCCCTGCATAGATGTTCCTGCGAACCGTTCGGCTTGCTTCCAATCACTCCAGAAAGAGGATCATTACCTATGTCAGTCAAATTATTTGTCGGTAATCTCTCGGAGGCGACTACCAGTACGGAAATCCGCGAACTGTTCAGCGCCGTCGGCGTGGTGGAATCGTGTCAGGTGATCGCCGACCGGGAGACCGGACGCTCGAAGAGATTTGGTTTCGTTGAAATGAATTCGAGAGAGGCGGCTAACGCGGCCAAAGAGAAATTCAACGGTCACAGCCTGCATGGAAATACGCTCAAAGTAGACGAGGCGAAGCCGAGAACCTAAAAGTAATACTGACGGCTCACGCCAGCGCCATTCATCGGCCCTGAATGATCCGGGGTTATCTCGATTTGTTCGCTCGAATGTCATGGGAGGAGAATCGAGTGATTCTGACCAGCGGGAACAAGGTTGTTTATCCATCTCAAGGCCCCTGCTTGATTGGTCAGGTCGTCAAGAAAGTCATTGACGGCAGGCAGATCAGTTTTTACCAGTTAGCTCTCCTGGACGACAGTGGCGGCGAGTTGCTCGTCCCGGTGGATAAAGCCCAAACCATAGGAATCAGGCCGCTGATGAACAGGTCTGATATCCCGAAGGTGTTAGGCCTGCTAAAGGAGCCCCCCGAAGCAGACAAGGACTGGAAGCGCCGCGCCACTGACAACATTAAAATGCTCACCTCCGGATCGGCATTTGACTTGGCCGAGGTCGTTAAATCACTGACTAAATTGAGCGAGGAAAAGGCGCTCTCATTTCGCGAGAGTCGGACGCTGGAGAAGGCGAGAAAGCTCTTGATTGGCGAGATCTCTGAAGTGATAGGGGAAACAAAGAGCGCCGCCGAGGCGCAGATCGACGAAGCGCTAAAAGCGCGGAAAATCGAATCATCTTATTAAATGGGAAGCGACCTCGCCACTTTGGCTGCAATCCGAACCGAAGCATGGCGCGCGCGAAGGAGAATAGATGTCAAAAAGAAACGGTGACAAGGCCAGGTTTAATCGTCAACGAAAGAAGAAGCTGCTCAATCGGAAACGCGATCGAGAATTGCGGAAGGCATTGGAAAGCGACACTGCGAGCGCGACGAACGCCAAATCCCGAAACAACTGAAACAGGATTATCCTTGGTCGAGCCGAGTAGCCGAGAACGGTTGGGAAAGAATACGTGGCAAAGCAAGTAATTTATGGGACGGACGCATGCGCGGCGATCTTACGTGGCGTAAATCAACTCGCCGACACGGTCAAGATCACGCTCGGCCCAAAGGGTTGTAACGTCGTCAACGCGGCTTCGATCGCGGGCTTATTGCCTACTACCGAGGCGATGGTTTCAGACTTCCCCGGAGACGACACCACCACAACAATGCACGGCGCTGCGGGCGGCATGGACTTTTAACCGTCTACGATCGGAAAGGAATGCGGATGAACATTATTGAACGGACGATCAACGATGTCACAGTGCTGGAGCTCGAGGGCAATCTCGCCTTGAATGAAAACGCGCGGTTTAGGAAGCACGTCACCGGCGCCATTGACGCCGGCGCTCGTAAGCTGATCGTCAACCTGGCGAGAGTCAAGTATATGGATAGTAGCGGGCTGGGTGAGCTTATCTCCTGCTATACGGCTCTGCAACGGGTTAATGGACATGTCAAATTGCTCCATCTCAACAATCGTCTGCAATATCTGCTGGCAATCACGAAGCTCGATTCAGTGTTTGAGACCTTCGACTCGGAGCCGGCGGCGGTTTCCAGCTTCGCTCCGTTTACTGAAAGAGATTGAAGACGCTGCTCATCGATCGATATAAGATCAACAACAGGCTAACACGATGAATAATGTCATAAGTGATAATAGATTCCTCAAGGTATTGATCGCCGCCCAACGCGCCAAACAGCTCCACAAAGGCGCGCGTCCGCTCATTCGAAATTCAAACGTGAGGGCGACGCGCATCGCGCTCGAAGAGGTCGAGCGCGGGCTGATCAACTTCGATTTCATTTCCAAGAACCCGGAGTTGAAAAGTGGGCGCGATAATCGAGATGTTAGCGGGAATGATGATGATGGAGGAGTCAATCGAGAATTGACCAATCAACAATCTGTCTCAAGGTTGCTATCTGTCGAATGACTCAGCGACTAAAATTTTCTTTTGTCCATTGTCCATTAGTAGTGGCGCAGGAAGTGAACGAGCAGTGATCACAGATTGCGAACGCCCGGATCAACATTAATTTTAAGCCCGACCGAAATACGGAATGAGGCGCCTCCATGACAATATGTGAATTTTGTGTGCTCCAGCAGGCGGACGGAGTCTGTTCCAGGGGGCACACTACACCAAAGAACATGAAGTGTGCGGATTTCACCCCCGGGATCGAGCGGTTTTGCTCAACCCCGGCGGATTATACCGGGCGAGAACAACTTAAACAGATGGCGTCGTTTTTTGGCATCGCAGGGAAGGAACTCAAGCGAGTGCTCGCGATGAGCGAAACTTGGACAACACCGGATTGAGACAAAGAAGGAGAGCCGTGTTGTGGTGGAAATTGTCCGAAGCGAGAAATGCGATGCCTTGGACAATGGATTGTTCTCAGGTCAGAAGGGTCGCGCGACAAGAATTGACCCGCCCTTGCCACACAGGCCGCAGTGGCGATAAGCCAATTAGCCCCACAATACAGAAAGAGAGGAAAGTTTATGGAAGAACATCAGTATGCAGTCGGTGATCGGGTGGAGAAATTATGCGTGCCATGCGGCGAGGAACGGGGGCACGTGGTCGTCTCGCTCAACAAGCGAGGTCAGATTTCGCGCGTAAACTGCCCGCGATGCGGCATAAAGACCGCATTCAAAAAAGGCAAAACGCCAACGGGCGCCCGCCACTCGACTAAAAACAGCGCGCCTTACGATTGGACGCGCACATATCGTAAAGGGCAGACAATGACACATCCGACCTTCGGCTTTGGAGAGGTGACGGCGGTCATCGAGCCACAAAAGATAGACGTCCTGTTCTCTGATAAAGTACGCCGGCTTATCCATGCGCGATCTCTGCCGTAGCCGCAGATTTGTGGCCGAACTAAGGCGCCGATCTCAATTCGCGATCACGAAATTACCGCTTCGGGCGCCCGTCGAGATGTAGGGACTCGAATTCGGCTAACTGCTCCCGCTTGTAACTGACCTTGAACCGCGCCCGCTCCAGCTTGCCGGCGGCCCCGAATCCGAACGCTCGGCCGAGCATTTTGAGTAGCGCTGGGGAGCGGGCGTATTCCTGCTCCAACGCGGCAAGTTGAGCCGCAAATACTGCGACCTCCCTTTGTAGCTCTTCGCGCCTCTGGCGTACCCATTCATTGTCCTTCTCTATCAACACAGATGGTCCCGCGCTCGTTCCCAGTTGGTTCTTCATACATTCCTCTTCGCGTTAATGTCGAGACAGCACACCCACTTCAGCGCAAGGCGCTGTGGCGCTGTGGCGCTATGTTTGAATCCTTCTGGGTGGAATTGCCCGTTGTTGGGGACTAATCAGTGACGTGATCTCGGCAGAGAGAATTCAGTGGCGTGAAAGCGACAATGATTAATCAGTTTGTTGATCCTATTTCAGGCTACGCTGCTTGAATCGAAGACGCAAGCATGTCAAAGATAGATGGTATCCGGCGATGAAAGAAATCATTGTAGGTAGGGGTCAAGGCGGTCTCCCTATGGTTTCCCACTATGATCCACAATGTCATCGCCAATATAATTCCACTGCTCCGGTAAAGGCTGGGGGCCGGGACGGATGCCGGCGATGTCAGGGTCTTCATCTCCGCTAACAGTCGTCATATTTGCCTTAAGCGCTTTTGATTCGAGCCGGCGCGCCTCTTTATCCTTTCGTTTTAGTACGCGCGCCTTTTCCTTCTCCCGTTTCTGAAATGTCTGCTTCGATTTTTTCGCCATTCTATTAGTCCTTAGCCCGCTTCCCGCGGCGAAAAGCGCCTCCGGCTGACAATTGATTTACCGAAGGCGCTTTCCATCAGGTGTTATGGATTGCTGTCATACGCGTTTTAGTAGCGCGAACGGCCGCCGCCGCCGAAGCCGCCACGCCCACCACCACGACCACCACCAAAACCGCCGCCTCGACCGCCGCCGAAGCCGCCGCCTCGATTCTCACGCGGCTTAGCTTCGTTCACGGTCAGACTGCGACCGTCGAGTTCTGCGCCATTGAATTTGGCGATGGCAGCCTCGCCTTCTGATTTCGATGACATTTCCACAAAAGCAAAACCGCGTGAACGGCCCGTATCGCGATCGGTCACCATCGTGGCTGAATCGACCGTGCCGACTTGAGAAAAGAGTTGATGCAAATCATCTTCCGTCGTCCCGAACGAGAGATTACCGACATAGAGTTTCATAGACATAATTGTCCCTTTCTGGGGGATGTAATAGAAGCTTCGAATCAGCAGTACTTCGCGGAATAGTGGCAGCGAAGGCTCGTGATCGGACGTTCAAAAAAGAACAGCTTCTAAAGTTTAGGTTAGCCTGCTCTCGAACTATCCATACCGCTGCCGCTAGATCTTTTAGAGGCAAGTGGCGCATCCTCGTTGATGCGCGAGAGAAGGAATGAACGGACAGCATGCTGAGCCATTCGGCGGAGATTTGCAAACGAAGAGACGCAGACAGCTTCAAAACGTCAGAAGGAGCCTCTGCCTTGCCATTATCATTATATAGTTACAAGAAGCCGCGCCGGCGCACAGAAATGGGAAACGGTCCTTGTGTATCTGCGCACAAACTCGTGAATCTATGATAAGGTAAAAAGAGGGGTTTGCTCGCGACTCTGGTAAATCGCGGTATTAAGGTGTTGAATGCCCAAATCGAAGAAGACCGAGAGAGAGAGAAGGGGAACAATGATTCATTTACCCAATGGCGCGTCAATGAGCGCGCCACAGACGCAGAAACGAAAACGCTTGCTCGCTGAAATAACGGGCGAACAAATGGGGCTTTGTTCACGTGACTATCGCCAGCATCTTGCGGTTTGTGAAGAGTACGACACCGAGCCGACCAATTTCGTGATCTTCGCCGCCGAATGGCTTGAAGTGCGCGCGAAAGGAGAGAAGACGCCTGCGGGAGAGGGGCCGACCGAAGATCGCCAGGCGCGTAACTATGACGCGATGTACTATGGCAAGAAAGGATACGAATGAAAGGGCGGGCGTTAAGGCTCAGGTTTGAAACTGTACAATGAATAATCTGTTGTTGACACAGCTCCCAAATGCAGACATTGGTCTGGACGCGCTAAGACAGTAGCGAGAAACATTGGGGTACGACGAGATCCGAAACTTGATCGCATCATTGAATGACCGTCAGTGACGAGAGCGCTGTTATGCGCTCCCGCCGCGCAGCGGCTTGGACTATCCTACTTACCATCCATTGAAGCTGGTTTTGGCGCCTTGTAGGACAGATTCTCAAACCAGCCGCCCTTCAGGACAAAGCGTGGAAACGTAATCCACTGTTCGGTGAATAACCGCAAGATAAAATCCAAACCGCCCTTGAATGGTTCAGGCGCCGTCACTTCCAGCCTGTGCCCACGCCCCTGGAGGATGAGGGAAACTAAGAAACAAAGCGCCGCCCCGGCAAGAGCCGGCAGTGAGAGCCTGACCAGCGCATAGACAGCCAGGAGAGTGGCCAACATGAAAAGCGGAACAGCGATGAGATGAATCAGAAGATTGGTTCTGTTTCGATGCGCGGCGCTGTAGCCGGCCCATTGCCACTGAAGAAATTTTTCAATACGCATGAAATCTCCCAAATTACCGACACTGATAGCCAGACAATTCACTTCATCGAAAGACGATCTCGGCTATTGCCGCCAACCTCCACCCAGCGCCTTGTAAAGTAGGACCAGCGCGAGCAGCTCATTTCGTTTGGTTTGCGCCAAGCTCAACTCGGCGCTGAATAAATCACGATCCGCGTCCAAAGCGTTGAGCTGCGTATCTACTCCGCCCCGATATCTCAAGTATGCCAAACGCGACCTGTCCTGCAGTGTGGTCACCAGCTCTTCCTGCTGCGCGCGAATCTCTTTAACCTTGCGATACTCAACGAGCGCATCCGAGACCTCCCTGAATCCGGTTCGGATCGCTTGTTGATATTGCGCCGACGCCAATTGCCGCTGGGCTTCGGTAAATCTCACGCCCGATTTGACGCGGCCGGCGTTAAAGATTGGCGCTGTTACCTGGGGCGCAAAGTTCCAGGCCCCGCCTGCTCCACTGAACAAATTGGAGAGTTGACTGCTTTGACCACCCAAGAATCCAGTCAGACTGATTTGAGGGAAGTAGGCCGCCTTTGCCACACCGATATTGGCAGTCGCCGCCACCAAATTCAGCTCCGCGGCTCTGATGTCCGGTCGCCGTTCGAGCAATGACGACGGCAATCCCGGGGGCGCCGAAGGAGGTTGTTCTTGCTCCGACAAAGAGCGCCCGCGCGTCACTGGGCCGGGATCTCTGCCCAGTAACAGGTTGATCTGATTTTCGGTCTGCTCGATCAATTGCTCGATGTCGGGAATGGTCTGGGCCACGGCATACACCAGTTGCTCGGCCTGGCGCACATCGAGCATAGTCGCGACGCCGCCCTGTTGGCGAGACCGAATGAGGTTGAGCGATTCCTGACGGGTGGCCAGCGTTTCCCTGGCGATCTCCAACTCCGTATCCAGTTCGAGCAAATTGAAGTAGGCGGCGGAAACGTCGCCCACAATCGTTGTCATGACGGTTTTGCGGTCTTCCTCCGTGGCGAGCAGGTTGGCGCGCGCCGCCTCGTTCGCGCGGCGCAGCCTGCCCCAGATGTCGACCTCGAAGGAGAGCAGATTGAGCAAAACCGTCCCGAATGTCCGGTCGCGACTAACCCCTCCAGGCAAAGCAACCTGGCCGCTGCCGGAATTGCGAAGGGTCGTCACATCGGCGCCCACCGTGATGTTTGGGAACTGATCCGATCGTGTAATCCCCAGGTTGGCGCGCGCCGCGCTGACCCGCGCGACGGCCTGGCGCAGATCGTAATTATTGGCGAGCGCTATCCGAATCAATTCTTGAAGCTGTTCATCCTTGAAAACCTCGAACCATTTCTGATCCGCGAGCGAACCGGGATCGGGCGCTGTAGACTTATCGCCGGCGCCACGGAAGGCCGTCGGCGGCTCGACGATAGGTCTGCGGTATTTAGGGCCGACTGTACAGCCGGCCAACAGCCCAAAAATGACAGCTCCACATATCAATTGTTTCTTCATAGTCTTTTCGACTGATTCATTTTCCATTTATGGAAAATGAATCAGTCTCCCGTTGCCAGCCCCTTTTCTAGCGTAGCTGCCGGCGCGCGCTTCTTCTCCGCGCCCGAGAGCTTCTCGACCACATAGAAACCCACAGGGATGAGGAAGCTGGCGATGATCGTGTCGGACAGCATGCCGGCGACCACAACGGTGCCTAGTATCTGTCGCGCCGCCGCCCCGGAACCCGAGGCGAACCACAACGGCAAGCAACCCAGAATGAACGCGAACGAAGTCATAAAGAGCGGGCGCCGCCGCAGCCGCGCCCCTTCCAGCGCCGCCTCCATCAGGCTGCGCCCCTTCTCGAACTCGATCTTGGCGAACTCGACGATCAGGATCGCGTTCTTGGCGGCGAGCCCGATGAGCACGATCAGACCGATCTGGGCATACACGTCCAGGTCGTAACCGCGCAATAAGAGTCCGACTAAGGCGCCGAAGATCGCTATCGGCGTCGTCAGCAGAACCGAGAACGGCAGCGACCAACTTTCATAGAGCGCCGCCAGGATCAGGAAAACGAAGATGAGCGATAACGAGAACGCTATTAGCGCTCCTCCGGAGGCCCGCTTCTCCTGATAAGAGAGATCGGCCCAGTCGTAGCCGATCTCCCTCGGGAGAACTTCCTTCGCCACCTCCTCGAGCGCAGCCATCGCCTGGCCCGAGCTGTAGCCCGGCGCGGCGTTGCCAATAACCTGAGCCGACCGGTAGAGATTGAAGCGATTGGTATATTCCGGGCCGGTGATCCGGCGCGTCGTGACCAACGCCGAGAGCGGAACCATATCGCCGTCATTATTTCGCACGTAATATTGATTGATGTCCCGTTCGCTGCGCCGCTCATCCCCTTCCGCCTGGAGGAACACTCTCCACTGTCGGCCGAAGCGATTGAACTGGTTCAGATAAAGCCCGCCGAGATAGGCTTGCAGCGTCTGGTAAACGTCTCCCACCGCCACGCCCTGCTTCAACGTCTTGTCGCGATCCACATCGGCGTAGATTTGCGGTGTTGAGGCTGAAAATAGTGAGATGGCCCCGGCAATTTCCGGACGTTTGCGACATGCATCGAGGAACTTTTGCAGGTTCTGATCGAGAAATTCGACCGAACCGCCGCTGCGGTCCTGAAGCCAGAGCGAGAACCCGCCCGCATTGCCGAGCCCCGGAATCGCTGGCGGCGGGAAGGCAAAGGCGATCGCCTCTGGAACTTGAGTCGCCAACGCCCCATTTATAGAGTTCACGATCGCTTTAGCTTCGAGGCGTTTCGATCTGCGCTCGTCCCAGGGCTTGAGGCCGAGGAAAAAGAATCCCTGGTAGCTAGACGAAGTGCGGTTCAGCAGGCTGAATCCGCCAATTGTGGCGTAGTACCTCACTCCATCGGTCTTCGCGAGAATCCCTTCGATCTTTTTCAAGACCTCGTCCGTCCTCTCAAGCGAAGATGCGACAGGAAGCTGGACGTTGAGGAACGCGTAGCCATAATCCTCTTCGGGCAGGAAGCTCGCCGGGAGTTGTCTGCCGATGAGACCATTCACCAATGTGAACCCGATGAGAATCATCACGGCGATCACCGCCTTGCGAATCAGGGCGTGACTCCAGTTGACGTAACCGCGCATGACCTTCGCAAACGCCCGATTGAAGCCCCCAAAAAACCGCCCGAGCAGTCCGCGCGACGGCTTGCGCGGCCTCAATAGCAACGCCGCAAGCGCCGGCGAAAGGGTCAGCGCGTTGAATGCCGAGATGAGCATCGAGATCGCAATCGTCATGGCGAACTGATTGTTCAGCCGCCCCTGAACGCCGCCCATAAAGGCCACGGGCAGGAAGACCGAAACGAGGATCAGCGCGATGGCGACGACCGGTCCCGAGACTTTCTTCATCGCCTCGAATGTGGCCTCGCGCGGCGACATTCCCTCCTCGATGTGATGTTCGACCGCCTCCACCACCACAATCGCGTCGTCCACGACCAGGCCGATGGCGAGCACGAAGGCGAACAGCGACAGCGTGTTGATCGAGAAACCCAACCAGGGGAAGAAGGCGAAGGCTCCGATGAGCGACACCGGGACGGCGATCATCGGGATGAGCGTCGCCCGCCAGTTCTGCAGGAAGAGGAAAACGACAAGGACGACCAGGATCATAGCCTCGACGAGCGTGGTGATGATCTCTTTGATGCCCTCGGTCACGGGGAGCGTCGTGTCGAACCCGATCACGTAATCGAGATCGTCAGGGAAACGCTCCTTGAGTTCCGCCATCGTTTTTTTGACTTCGTTAGCAGTTGCCAGCGCGTTAGAACCGGGGGTCTGAAAAATCCCGATGAAGGCGCTGGGCTGGCCGTTGATTCGCGTCCTCTGTTGATAGTTGAGAGAACCTAGCTCGACCCGGGCGACGTCCTTGAGCCGCACAACCGAGCCGTCCGGATTGGAACGGACCACGATCTGGCCGAACTCTTCCGGCGTTTGAAGCCGGCCCTGCGCGCGGACTGTGTAAGTCATTTCCTTCCCCGGCGACGCAGGCTCTGCGCCCACCTGGCCGGAGGGGTTGACGGCATTCTGCTGCCGTATCGCGTTCGCGAGATCAGGCACTGCCAGACCCAGTTTGGCCAGCGCATCCGGCTTAACCCAGATTCGCATCGCGTACTCACTGGCGCCGAACAAGACAATCTGACCCACTCCCGGGATACGATAAAGGACGTCGTTAATATTGATGTTGGCGTAGTTGGCGAGGAAGAGAGCGTCATGGCTCCTGTTGGGCGAATAGAGCGCGAAAACCATCATGGGAAGCCCGGTGGACTTCCGAATAGACATCCCAAACTGGTTGACGTCGGTCGGCAGGTTCGGCTGCGCCTGCGCCACGCGGTTCTGCACGTTGACCTGGTCAATGTTGACGTCGGTGTCTATATCGAACGTGACCGTCAACTGCTGTGTGCCGTCGTTCGCGTTGGTGGATTGCATGTAGAGCATGTTGTCCACGCCGTTCATCTGCTGTTCGAGCGGCGTCGAGACCGACTGCTCGATGGTGATCGCGTCAGCTCCTGTGTAGGTCGTTGACGCGATGATCTGAGGCGGAACAATCTCGGGGAACTGCGCCAGTGGCAGCCTTCGCATCGCAATCAAACCGGCAAGGACTGTGACGATTGCAATTACCATCGCCACAATCGGGCGCCGGATAAAGAAGTTTGAAATCATATGTCCTCGGTAAGGGGGAGTGGGAGAGCGAGGGAGCGAGGGAGCGGGGGAAGAAATATCTCTCCTCATCTCCTTGTCTCCCGCTCTCCACTCCCGCTCATTTAAACGGTATGGGATTGACCACCGCGTCCGGCCTGACTTTCTGGATCCCTTCAGCGACAACTCTTTCACCTGGCTTCAGTCCGTCTTCAATAATCCACATCGTCCCAATGCGTTCGCCGACTTTGATAGGCCGAATGCTCACTTTGTTATCACTGCCCACGACGGCGACTCGGTGGCCGCCCTGCAGTTCGGAGACGGATCGTTGCGGAACAAGTAGCGCCCCCCTTTTCATGCTGATCACCGCCCGGACCCGGCCATACTGACCGGGGCGAAGGGTGTTCCCCGGGTTCGGGAAGACGCCAGCCAGCCTGATCGCGCCTGTTTTTTGATCTACCTGCCTGTCCGCGACGAAGAATCTCCCTTTCTGCGGATAAGTAGTTCCATCAGCCAACACCAGCTCCAGCTCAAGTTTCTTGCCGGCCGGGTCCCAGGCGCCAGGCGTCGGGTTGCTTCTGGCGTGGTTGAGATATTCCTGCTCGCTGAGGGTGAAATAGACCTTGATCGGATCGACTGTCGAAACCGTTGTCAGGGCGCCGCTGGTAGGGTTGATGAGGTTGCCGACCTGGGCCTGGGCGATGCCCGCAATGCCGTCGATTGGAGAAGTGATTCTGGTGAATTCCAGATCGAGTTCGGCCTTCGCAACCGAAGCTCTGGCCGCTTCAACCGCGGCCTTGGCCGCCACGATCGCAGCCTTTGCTGTTTCAACTCCGGCCCTGGCGGCCTCGACTTGAGCCTTTGCGGCAAGATTGGCCTGGACGGCATTATCAAATTCCTGGTCAGTGATGGCCTTCTGCTTTGCGAGCGGCGTGTAGCGATCGACGTCGAGCTGTGCCTTGCCCTGATTCGCCTCAGCCTGCATGAGCTGAGCGCCGGCTTGTGATAGTTGCCCGTTGGCCTGTGTTACCTGCCCTTCGGCCTTTGCGAGCTCACCTCTGGACTGATCGAGCGCAGCCTGAAACGGTCTGGGATCGATCTCAAACAACAACTGCCCTTGCTTGACAAAAGAACCTTCCGTGTATCGCTGCGTTCGAAGGTAACCCGCAACCTGCGCCCTGATCTCCGCGTTCACCATCCCGTCGAGTGTGCCGATCCACTCACTGTGGATCGGCACATCCTGCTGTTCGACTTCCGCCACTTCGACGCCTGGGAGAGGCGACGACGGCGGCGCGGAATCTTTCCCCCTAGACCCGCCCACGACGACCAGCAAAGCAATTACTATCACACAGAGCGTCGCCCCAATGACGAGCTTGTGTTTCAACAAAAAATATCTATTTAGCGCCAAGATCATATTCTCCTTTTTTGGCGTTTCTGCCATTTCTTGGGGCATTCACGCCGCCGACGCTCGGTCAAAAACGTGTAATCGGCATTCCTTACTTGTGATTTGAAAAATGCGCGAGTGGAGGAGGTGGGGCGGCTCCTACACTCGCTAAGGGGGATAAAATCCTACGGCCGCTTCTAGCTCACGGCGTAGAGACGATGTCTACAATTGCAGGCCCCTCTCCTCGCTTCGTCAGATCGCGCTCGACCGAGCGTTCAGTGCGGGACTTCACTAATTGGCGTCCTTCGGTGTCATCCGACTCCCAAATCTGGGAAAGGAAATAGGTCTCCCCATAACGACGGAAGATCAGTCTCGAGGTCTTAGGGGATTCCTTCGCTTGAACGGGACTCGTTATGATATTGATCGACTCCCCGCCGTCCTCGCTGCTGAGTCGAAGCATGATATTGTCTTGATTAACGCGCGTGACGCTGTAGACGCCCGCGGGAAAAGTTTTGGCGCCGACCGAGAAGCCGAAGGGAATCTTCACCTTCCTGATCAACGTTTGGCCTTGCGCATAAACGTAAAATGTTGAGATTGAGAGTAAAAGACTCAACAATCCAATCGCCTTGATGGCTTTCTTTTTCAAAGTCGGACCTCCTTCTGGTCTGCTTGACTCCTGCCGTCGTATCTGACCGGACATCCGGAGTTGTTAAAACGGTTGTTCACTTCGCACACTTTCAGGGCAAGCGCCTTGCCATGTCGCGCCGCGGGGCTCTCTCACCACTCAAGTCCTTGATCCTCTGTCGTGTAAGAATTTCACGAGGCGGTAAGCGCGGTGGCCACGGAGGACGGCGAACGCATGATTGGCAGCGACATATCGCATCCGATGCGATATGTCGCTGCGATTAACAGTCATCAGGCATGACGTGGCTCGCCTGATGACTGACACATTTCCTTTAATGAGATACGATTTAGTGGAGTTTCAGCGGCGGTTGTTGAACTGAAGACTATGCATAAATTGACGGAGTCTTTGGAGCCCGGCTGCTTGGAGCCGCTTTGGTAGTCCTATGCTGATGCGGACGGCGCTGGCGGCGTTGAAGCCTTCGACGTAATCGAGAGCTAGCCGTTTAGTTTGTAGTCGTTCTTCGGCCCGTATTTCTCCTCGATGAAATGTGTGATTGCAGTAAATGAGCGTATAAAAGGCAAAAAAGGCCCGCTCGCTATTGCCTCCGAGGGGCGGCGGCTAGAGTGATTTGTTGTGCGGCTGCATGGCAGACGTCTTGATCAGGCCAAGGACTTGTACCACACGGTGAAGTCGCACTCCGTCGCCAATTCGGGGACCAATTCCGGATACAGTATCTCGAAGGGTTCAGGCGCATGCGGCTTATACCCCATCCTGGAGTACCACTTTTTCAGGAACTCCTTGCTCGGGTGAGTCCAATTGCGGGGTGTCAAGAGTTCGAGCCGCATCGTGTGACAGGCTATGTCGCGCGCCCAGTTCTCAGCGCGATCGACCAGCGCGGAACCGATCCCCTTTCCGCGGTGGTTGAGGTCAGCCACGAGCATGCCGAACTCTCCGACTCTATCGCTCATTAGGTTGACGTTCACCGACCCGACGAGCGCGCCGTCGATCTCGGCCAGGATCAGCGCTTGAGCGCGAAGAAGGCGCTCGACCTCGGCGGGATTGGTCCGGGCGCCCTTTCGTGTCCACATGCCCGATTCAGCGGCGTCATAGACCCCGTTGATCAAGTCCGAGAGTCGCTTGATGTTGTCGGCTCCGAGATCCGACTCAATCGGGAACCGAGTCGTAACTTTCTCTGCTTGCTTCATGCCACTACCTTCAATACTTTTGTGCGCTTTCTAAGAGCTGTCTCGACAAGATCATAATAAAAATCAAGGCGGCTGTCTCCTCGCGGTAGCACGGCGTCTTGTCCTTTGCCATCGCGCGGCGCACGAATGAAATCGGCATCCGAAGTCAATCGTTTCAATACGACAGGAGGATGATAGGGCTCGATAAATTCCGTTGATTTCTATCTTTCAAGCCTCGTTGCGAACGGACATGGTAAGTGGAATGTTTATAGGCCAGGAACCGATTGATGAGAGAGAGAATACAAAACCATCTGAAAGGGCACAATTAGGCGCTGCCGTTTTCCTCCGCCAGCTCGACTACCTTTTGTACGAACAAATCAAGTCCCTTCAATGATATTCCCCGCCCTTTCAAGCGACACAGCACCGACGCGCTCTCGCTGTCGAGAAAAGTGATGTCGGCGAGATCAACGCTGATACAGGATTCGGCCTGCTCGCATATTTCGTTGCATATGCTTTCTAACAGTTCTGCATCCGCCAGGGTTAGAGTGCCTTCGACTTTGAGCCTTCGTGTCGCCCCTGCTTGATCTCCAACTTGTGTAATGCGCGTCGGCATGAATTTTCGTCTCCTGAATTCGACTTCAGCGTGCAAATCTTATACCGAGCTTTTTCATTCGGCTCCGCAAGGTGGAGACGGGCAAGCCGAGAATCTCCGCCGCGGCGCCGGCGCCTCCGATCTGACCTCCGGTGTGCCGCAATACTTCTTCGATGTGTGTCCGTTCCATATCATCCATTGAAACGAGCCGAACGGAGCGCCCAAGCATGGCGCCGCCGTTAGGCGCGGTTTCCGCTTTTAGTTCGGCGAAAGGGATTTGAAGGCGCGCGCCGCGCGTGACGATCACGGCGCGCTCGATGAAATTTTCCAGTTCCCGCACGTTGCCCGCCCAAGTGTGCCGCTGCAGCGCGTTCATCGCCTCCTCAGGAATGCTCTCGATGCGCTTGTTCAGGCGGCGGGCGTGGTGTTGTAGGAAGTAGGCGACCAGCAGCGGGATGTCTTCGGGGCGCTCACGCAAGGGCGGGATGCGGACTGGAAAGACGTTGAGTCGATAATAGAGGTCGGCGCGGAACTGATTGTCCGCGACCATCTGCGCGAGGTCGCGGTTCGTCGCGGCGATCAAGCGCACATCCGTCCGTACGGTACGCGAGCTGCCCAACCGCTCGAACTCCTGCTCCTGCAGCACACGCAGCAGTTTCGGTTGTAACTCAAGGGGAATGTCGCCGACCTCGTCAAGGAAGAGAGTCCCCTTGTGCGCCACCTCGAAGCGTCCGATGCGCCGCTCGATGGCTCCCGTGAAAGCGCCCTTCTCATGGCCGAACAATTCGCTCTCCAACAGGCCGCCCGGGATCGCGGCGCAGTTAAGCTTCACCATCGTACGCTCACGGCGGGCGCTCAGGTTGTGAATGGCGCGGGCGATCAGTTCCTTGCCCGTGCCCGTCTCGCCCTGAATGAGGACGACCGAATCGGTCGGGGCGACGGTCTCGACCGCCTTCAGGGTTCGTTTCAGAATCTCACTGTGACCGACGATCTCCGCGAAGCTGTACTCGGTGCGGACCTCCTCTTCCAGGTAGAGCTTCTCCTTGTCCAGTTTGTCTTTCAGTTCGCTGATCTCCCTGTACGCCTGCGCGTTCTCCACGGCGATCGCGATTTGCTTGGCGACCTCGCTAAGCAGCTCGATGTCTTTCGGTCCGAACAGCGCCTCAACGTACCGGGCAACGGTGAGCGCGCCTAACGCACGGTCATGGGACAGGAGCGGAACAGAGCAGAAGGCTTTCACCCCTTCGGCAAGAAAGTATTGCGCGCAGGGTGATTCCGCAGCCAGGGTTTTCAGATCTTCCTCGCCGAACACCGCCGGCTTCCGTGTGGAGACCGCGATGGCGGCGGGTGATTTCATGCAGCCGTCCGACTCGATTCGCCCTTCTTCGATGAAGGACTCGTTCTTCGCAAAATGCAGCACGTGTACTCGGAACCAGCCGGTCTCCTGATCGCTTAAGACCAGACCCGAAGAGTCATGCTGAATGACTTTTCGCAGGCAAGCGCTGACGGCGGTGAAAAGGTCATCCAGATTCAGATGGGAGACCACCGCGTTATTTACTTCCAGCAGGAGCCGCATGCGGTCCCGTTCGCGTGTCAACTGCTCCTGGGCGGATCGAGCGCTCTCGTCATGCAAAACGTTGTCCACGGCGACCGCGACATGCTTCGCCACCTGACGCATGAATTCGATCTCCGCTTCTTGATAAATTCTCCGGCGCAAGCTCCCGAATGACATAGCGCCAAGCCGGCGTAGCGCCGTGGTAAGAGGTACCGTGCAGTAGGATTGAACCGCGTTCTCGCGCAACTGTGACATCAGTTTTGGAAAACGGGTCTCCGCCGCCACATCCTCTACCATAAATGGTTGCTGGGTTTTCCATACCAACCCTGCCGAACTTTCATCAACGGGCAATTCCATGCCCGGTCTGATCGTGATGGATTCTGGCGCCACCAAGTAATGTAGGCGCATGACATCGCTCTCTGAATCATGCAAAAGGAGATTTATGTAATCGAAGGCGACAATGCGTGGGAGTCGCTGGCCGAGATCACGAAACATCTCGCCCAGGTCACGGTGTGACGCAATGGCTTCAGATATCTCGAGCAGAATACCCAATCGGTCGCGCTCACTGGACAGTTGCTGTTGCGCGGCCAGCGCGCGCTCATAGTTGAGCGCATTATCCGCCGCCACCGCCACATGATTGGCGACCAGATGCAGGGTATCAACCTCCCGGCTGTCGTAAACGCCAGGTTGCTTGCACCCGAAACCGAGAGAGCCGAGACGACGCCCCGCTACTGTCAACGGCACAATGCAAAGGCTGTTCATACCGAGGCGCTGCGCCCATTGGTAATAATCAGGCCAGTGTTCCGCCTGGCTTGTAATAGAAGTGACCACGGGCCGCTGGTTCCGCCAGACCCACATAGCTAGATCTTGAACTGGAAGAGACGCCGCGGGTGTGTCCGGGTCCCTAGGTTCTATGACGTGTAAACGCAATGTATCGCCGTCGACATCACGCAAGTTGAGCCACAGGTGATCGAAGCGCGCGACCCGACGCAGCAGGCCGGCCAAGTCCTTGAATAGCGAGGACAACTCCCGGTTGGAGGCGATCGCCTCAGCGACCTCCAGAAGAGCCCGATACTCTTGGGAGGAGGGACGTGACTCTCCTTTTTGCGCAGATTCAAGCATTATAAAATACTCCGAGGGATGACTCATTCCGAATTCCGCCCGTGGCTGGTTCGGACCACTCACGGGACTTCGCGCCGCATTTCAGCGCAGGCCTGCTTAGCTGCTCTCGTATGTCAACAAAATCGCCTCCGCTTGCCTCGCCACGCAGAGTTTTCATACGTCAGGCCGCCTTCCTTGGCTCAACTTTTTTTACTCTCGAGCCAAAACTAATGCGCCGCCTCTGGATATCAGGATAGCCATGCGACCAGAAAATCTCCATCGCCATCTGCAGAGCCTCGTCTCGGTTGAATTCTTTGTGACGCGCCATCGGACAACCTTGACCTCGGGGAGGTCTATACTCTTTCTTCAGCGATTGGGAAAAATGGATTATACCTCTTGCGCGTGAGGGCCATCGCTTTCCCAATTCATTTTTTCTCTATCAGAGAATTGGCTCTTCATTCTTGAAATGGAATTTTCGGTACGAACATGGATTCCTAACCCGGCGGTTTTAATTCCCCGACGATAAACCAGTATGAAATCAATCCCGCGACCAATACGATGGCGGCCAGAGCAAAGCCTGGGAAATACGATCCGGTCCAATTGATAAGGAATCCGGTCGCGAGTGGGGCCAAGATGCCTGCAAGATTGCCGACGAAGTTCTCGACCCCCGTCCACAACCCGATGTCGTTCGGTGGGGCGCACGATTGCAGAATCACAAGCAGATTTCCGGTAGCCAGCCCGACAAGCGATCCGCCGATGATCAGCGCGACGGCCGCGCCAGGGCTACGGACGATGGCGGCCGGAATCAGCAAGAGGCCGGTTGCGAACGCCACAGTCACAACCGCTTTACGCGTGCGGGTCTCGTCCCACCCCTTTCTCACTAACCGGTCGGCGATCCATCCACCGATAGGTTCGCTGACGCCGAACACGAAGAATGGAAGGGACGAATAAAACCCGGCTTTCAAGACCGTTAAATGGCGAACCGTGACCAGGTAGTCCGGTAACCAGGTGACGAGAAGGTACCAGTAATAATCGAAACAGAAAAAGCCGAGACAAATCCCCAGCAGATTGCGACTCCGCAAAACGGATCGAAGTTGCTGAACCGTCGCGGGACTGGCGCCTCCCGCAGATTTCGAGCCGCCATTCCCTTGCAAACGCCGTGGGGTTGCCAACAACCAAGGAATCAGCCAGAGGAGACCTGAAAATCCCACAATCAAAAATGTACGGCGCCAGCCATAATGATATAGACACCAAGGAACGATCAGACCTTCCAGAACCAGCCCCGTGCGGGTGCCGAAGTCAAAGATGCCCGAAGGCAGGCCGCGTTCCTTCGCCGTAAAGAGAAGACTGACGACCTTAGACCCGCCCGGTAGATAGATCGATTCTCCGATCCCGAGCAAAATCCGAAGCGTGATCAACATCGTCATCGTTTCGGCCAACCCCATCAGGCCTTGTGCGACAGACCAGGCCGCAAAGGCGCCGGCATACAGCCAGCGCAGATTGATCCGGTCCGCGAGCCAGCCCATGGGAATTTGCATCAGGGCGTAAGACCAAAAGAACGCGGACAGCAGAATCCCTTTATCCTGTGGCCCGAGCTTGAATTCCGAGGACAGAAGAGGAAGCGCCATTGAGATTGTCGCCCGATCGAAGTAGTTGATCAGAGAAGCGACAAAGAGCAGACCGATGATCGTCCAGCGGTGGGTGTTTGTAACAGCCAGGATTTCCGAGACGGAAATGGGACTTGAAAAGACAGGTTTGCTTCTGTTGGTCAAGAGACACACTCCATTGACTGTTTTTGGTAAGGGCCAGTTGCAAGTTTTGCGCAATAATCGGTCAGCGGGAATCCTCAATCCTCATATACTGCGCTTCCAACGCCGGTTTCGCGTTTTCATCGAGCAGCGACATCGCGCGCGTCCATCGTCCGAGGACGAACTCGTCGTAGATGCGCACGCGATATTTCGAGGCGCCACGGTCGCGACGATCGGGGGTGATCGTAAGCTCGGCGCCGCGAAGTTCGTAGCGTCCGTCCGAAACGCTGGAAGACGTCCTCTCGAACAGCCCCATTCTCGTGACAGTTCCAATACCAAACTCATACCGGCCGTTGGACAAGAACTTATACTGGGCAACGCCGACGCGCTGGCTGTTACGCCACGTTCCTTGGAGTTCCCGTGATAAAGCCTTGCCGCCGTCCGAGTTCCAACCGCGTGGACGAAGACTGTGAAACAACCGGGCGAAGGCGAGGTCGTCCAACGCGCACCGCGCCGGGTTTCCGACTCCCCAGGCGATGTTTACCTTCCCCTGGCTGGCAGGAAAAGCCATCGTCATGGCCGTGGCGTATTCGTAGCTCCCCCCGACGAGTCTTTGAACATCCGCGCGGAACCAGAAATAGGGCCACCCGGCGCCCGCAACGCCTCGCATCGCGTTGTAGCTATCGCTCTTGAGCTGCCAGCCTGGCAGCGCTTCGAGGATGGCCGCCCTGGCGTCCGCGTCGAGCGCGCCGGTCGAAGGTCGGGCCGGGCTGAGGCCGTAGGCGCAAGGCGTCTTCTCGTCGACCGTCGTCGGAGTCAACACGACCGTGCGGCCGTCCTGTCTCGCGACGTAACCTGGCGGCGCGTCGAAGTCGACCTCGATCTCGCCGGCTGAAGCCGAACCAGAGCTTGGCGCGGTGGCCGCGGGCGTACCCGGCGTGATGGTCAAGCTGCCGGAGAAACTGGTTATCTCGCGAAGAACCTCCTCTCCGGCGCCCGTGATCAGCACACCAATAGCGCGCCCCCGCCCCACTATGGCGACGAACACAACCGTGGTAATCGATCCCTGGACGTCGATCTCCCGTTTACCTACGGCCACCGTATAGTCGCCATCGCGGTGAAGCTGCGGTTGGGGCGCCTGCCCGGGCAGGGCCGGTTCGACGCGCGCGCGCCACATTTGGACAAACTCGTCGGAAGCGGAGGCGGATCCTGCCGCCGGATGGCTAGCGTAGAAGGTGATCAGACCGATTCCGCTCACGCGCCGGTATGCGATTCCTTCTTGTACCGCCTGCTTTACCCAACCGCGCGGCGGATTGTAGGTCAGAAACTCAAATGTGTCGGCGTACGCTTCGCCGGCGAGGGGGATCACGGTGGCCAGTAGGCCGAGCATTGAGAGGCAGAAGCCGTTCGTCATGTTTTCGATTCCTTCACTATAATGCGTCAAACAGTGTGACGCAGAATCGGTCGCGCGATTCAACTCATTCGCTGTTATTCTCGTTTCAGCGTATCCTTGCGGCGCCGCAAGGATACAGTCATTCCGCCAACGCTCTCAGGGCAAGCCCGCGCGCTACGGTCGTCAATTCTTCACCGCCTCGCAGGCGGTCTGCGCCGAATTTTCGTTTGAAGACTCTTCTGATGGCGGGGACGAAGGCGGAACCTCCCGTCAAGAAGACGCTATCGACGTCACCAGGCTTGACATTACATTTCTCAAGCAGTCGCTCGACGCAGTATTCGATTCTGCCGATCGCAGGTTGAATCCATGTTTCGAAATCGAGCCGGCGAACTTTGTCCCTGATCTCGACAGGCGAGTCTTTGAAGTAGAAGAGGCTCATCCCATGGTTAGAGAGTTCCACTTTGGCCCGCTCGGTCGACCGGTAGAGTTTGTATCCGAGATCGTTCCAGATGATATGCAACAGAGCATCGATCTTCTCCGGCTCCAGAGACTGCGGTCTGATTTGAGTCAGCAGGCTGGTGGTCTGATGATCTTTCAGAAACGAGACTTGATGCCAACTGCTCAGCTTTTGATAGAGCCACGAGGGCATGGGCAGGAGCTTCTCCATCGATCTGTATTGCGAGCCCAATCCCAATCTGGGCGCCACAACAGCCATCACTATTTCGCCGTCCAACGCGTCACCCGCGATACCGACCCCGTCATTACTTAGAATATTGCCGCGCTTATCCCGCTCCCGCTTGGCCGTGGGCCCCAACCTGATGAGTGAAAAGTCGCTAGTTCCACCGCCGAAATCTCCGATCAACACCAACTCATCGTGGTCCAGATTCTGTTCGTATTGGTACGCGGCGGCCACCGGCTCGAATTCGAAGCGGACTTCTTCAAAGCCCGCCTTTTCAGCGGCCAACTTGAGACGATTGAGAGCGAAATCGTCGTCGTCTCCATCCTTGGCTCCCACAAAATGTACTGGCCTTCCGATCACCGCTTTTCCGCCGAACTCTCCCAGATTCTTCTCCGCGGCCTCTCTCAACTTTCTGAGGATAATGGTGATCAAATCGTCAAGGGTATAGTGGCGTCCAAAGATCGTGGTAGAGGTAAAGGAACGGCTGGACAGGTGTGACTTCATCGATTGCATCAGCCGCCCCTTACCATCAGCTTCGAGATATTTTCTGATGGCGTCCGGCCCCGCCACGATCAGTGGCCTCCTGCCGGCGCCCCGTTCCTCGGCGCTGAAATACAGTATCGATCTGAAGGTCGTTAGCGCTGATTCCTCCTCGCTTTGAAATGTGACGAGCCTGGATGAACCGCTCTGGTCTGCGATAGCCAGGGCGCTATTTGTCGTGCCGAAATCTATTCCTATTGCTTTTCTCATATCCCAAACAGAGTGTAAAAATGAATTGGCCGAGTTTCAAGATTGTGGAGCGGCGCAAGTTGAAACTGACTTTGACAGTTTCAACACGGCCGTTCCCTCCCTTGCCACGCTGCGTTGAATTTCACTGAGTTACAGCGTCAGCGCTCTGGTCTGCGTGTTGCTCTTCTCAATATCGAGAAGGATGCCGCGTGTTTCAGTATAATCTGGAGCCTTGTAGTGAAGACTGTCCATTTGCGACACGGTAACGAAGATAAGATGAGATCATGAGAACCATAGTCCTTCACATGTTCGGACCTCCCGACGCGGGCGCCCCCGAAGAAGAGGCGCCCGCCGACGGGTTGATCACGAGCCAAACCGAGCAGCGCCGCTCACGGCGCCGGAGCGGAGTTCCGGCAGCGCGCATGCTGTCGCCCATGATTGCGCTGACTCTGGCGTGCGCCTTGGCTAGCGCCGCTTATGCCGGCGACGGCGGAAACAGCCCAAAGCGCGGCGCCGACTCACCTGACTCGGCGGGTCTCGTAGATTGTTACCTGGAAATCGACAAGACAAAACTTCATCTCATCCAGGGCGGTACGGGACAGCAGACGGTCGTTATGCTTCACGGCAATGCCGGTGACATTCAGGACTTTGAATACGGCCTGGCAGAGCTGGTCTCAAAGAGCTATCGCGTAATCGGCTTTGACCGGCCCGGCCACGGAAAGAGCGAACGACCCGGTAGCAAGGCCGCATCGGTCGAATTTCAGGCGCTCTTGTTGCACAAAACACTACAGAGCCTTGGCGTCAACAAAGCTATCCTGCTGGGCCATTCGTGGGGAGCTTCGCTCGCCCTGTGTTATGCGCTGAAGTACCCGGCGGAGACCGCAGGGCTGGTCTTACTCGCGCCAGCCGCCTTCCCTGGCGCTGATCCAAACCCTTTGTTGCCAGCAGTGGTCAAGACGCCGCTGATCGGCGGGATCACACTGATGCTCGGCAAGACGCTTATGGGCGATGAGAGGCTCAGACATAAGCTGGAGAGAGCCTTCTATCCACAGCCCGTGCCTGAGAATTACCTGAGGATGGCGACATCCACCTGGCTCGAACGCAAGCAACTGCGCGCTTATCTTGAAGACGAATGGTCGCTCAACGAGAGCCTGCGCAGAATGAGCAGACACTACGGCGAACTGCGCATGCCTGTGGTGATTGTCACAGGTGATCAGGATCAGATTGTGGCGCCGAAAGATAACGCATATAGACTGAAGGAGAGAATTCCGCAGGCGCAGCTTGTGGTGCTAAAGGGCGTGGGCCATGAGATACCATTGACCAGGCCTGATAGCGTTTACAGCGCTCTTAAACTAATTCCATCGCCACTACAAACGTAGCATCGACTGTTGCGCTCTAAGGAATGGTCAATCACCGCTTGAGGGGCGAATTCTCGCCGCCCAGCCGCCTCCTTCAGCCAGTCGGATCTTAAGCCGGGTGGCCTTGCTCACCTGGCTTTTCACCTTCCTATAATCATCAGCGCGACGATCAGCGTTCGCCCCATCTTGCCAGGCTTCCATCTGGAAACCGCCTGCGGGCAGGAAGGAGAAGTCAATTTCCAGTTCACGTGAAGTCCAATCGGTCATAGCGCCGACATACCAGTCGCGCCCTTTTCTCCGGGCGACTACCACGTAATCCCCTATTTTGGCGTCGAGAGCTTTCGTCTCGTCCCACACCGAGGGGACAGGACCGAGGAACTCCATGGCTTCCGGCTCGCGCATGTAATTGGAGGGATTGTCGGCCAGCATCTGCAACGGACTTTCGTAAACGACGTACATCGCCAGTTGATGGCAGCGCGTGCCGAGGCTCATCGGACGCTCGAAGATCTGGGCGAAACTTTTCTTCGAGGCGTTCACCATGGCGCCCGGCGTGTAATCCATCGGGCCGAGAAACATCCGCGTGAAGGGCAGCGTGACGTTATGTTCCGGATTGGCGTCCGCGCTCCACTTGCTCCATTCGAGGCCTCTGACGCCTTCCGTGCTGATCAGGTTGGGCCACGTCCGCGTCATCGTCGCCGGCCGGACCGCGCCGTGAAAATCAACCAGCATTTTGCGCTTCGCGGCTTCGCGGCAGACCTTGTGATAGAAATTGATCACCGGCTGGTCGTCGCGCTGCATAAAGTCAACCTTGATCCCTTTGACTCCCCACTTCTCGAACTGAGCCAGCGCCGGCTCTAACTGATCGTCGAGCGTCTTCCAGACGACCCATAAAATGATTCCCACGTTCTTCCGTTTGGCGTAGGCCGTTAGCTCTTCGATATTCATCTCCGTGACCACATCGAGCACATTTCCGAGCTTGTACCAGCCTTCATCCAGGATGATGTACTCGATGCCGTACTTTGAAGCGAAGTCAATATAGTATTTGTAGGTCTCGGTGTTGACGCCGGATTTGAAATCCACGCCGTATATATTGTTGGCGTTCCACCAGTCCCAGGCGACCTTGCCCGGCCTGATCCACGACGTGTCCTGCAACTGCGATGGTTTGGCGAGCAGCCAGACCAGCGAATTCGTGATCAGGTCGCCGTCTTTTTCGACGATGCCCAGCAGTCGCCATGGATAGGCGCGCGCGCCCTTAGTCACCGCGATGTAGTCGGCGGTCTGAGTGATTTTGTAGTCGCGATCTCTCTCCAGTTTTTCCTTGAGCGGGTACGGCGGGAAAAACGCTGACAGGCCGTTGTTGCTTCCGCCGCGCAGCCATAGCCCCGGATAGTCCTCAACGTCCGACTCTGCGATGGCGATTTTGACCCCACCTCCCGCGTCCACAACAGCGGGCAGGGTGGCGATGGCCGCCGGGGCGATCTCCTTCAGCGGGTGGGGAAGAAACTGTCTTTCGTTATGTGAAAAGAGACTCTCTTCCTGCGGATAATAGACCGTGTAATTGTCAGCGAAGTTAAAACTCGCCTCTTCGCCATAAACCTTCACCTCGTTCTGAGGGAGCGATGTTTCCAGGCGGTATGCCGCGCCTTCGTTGTAAGCGCGGAAGACGACCGCATAACCGCCCTCCATTACGAGCCGTAATTCATTGTAGTTTTCACGAATCGTCGCGGCCTTCTGCCGGACGGCAGGCTCGAGCGTCTGATCGTGGCTGCGCCCTATCGCGTCTTTAACCTTCGGCTCCAGCCCCAGCGTCTTCTGATCAACGTTGATCGAAAGCGTGGAGTCCTGCAGCAGCGCCCTGCCGTTGAGCAGCACGTCGTATCTGACGCGGTCTCCGGTTCGGATTTTCACCACGATCCTCTTGTCGGGCGAGCTCACACTATAGCTCGATTGCGCCAAGGCATCGCCGGCCAGCCACAATAATGGCGCCAGCGTCAACATTGTCTTCTTAAACAGGCGGTTCATGAGACGCTCTCTCTTTCTTGATGTGTAGATTTGGGGCATGATCCTTCAACCCAGCTTGCCCCCACTCTTTTGTGGCCGCGCCGCCCCGGTCGATTTAGGCGCGACGAGGCGCCCGCTGACGTTGAATTCAAAGCCCACATTGTCCTCGGTGGTTACTCTCTGCTACGGCTCCTCAGTCGAGGCGACGCGCTTACGCTTTTTCAAGCCGATCAAATCATGCTGCGAGTCGTTTGGGTATCGTCCGACATCGACAAAAGCATATCACGCGAAGGGACGAAAGGCGGCGCCAATTGTCATCAGCCTGATGTCGGAGTCGAAGGCGACCTTGCGAACAATTCAGTAGTCGAGACAAGACGTCCCAACTTGAAACATTTCGTCCTCCAATCTCTCTACTCATTGCGAACCCCTCCGCCGACAGGAAGAGCCGTCGTTTCCGGTCTAGTCCATTGAATCCAATCGCTGGCTGCCTGTTTTCGTTAGTTCATCCCCCATCGCCGAAATCGAGTGTCAATTGTCCAGGTTATCAGCTAACTAAAGGAACACTGTAGATGAGATATTCGTAGGTTGGATAATACGCTGTTCCAACTATCAATGGAGCGATTTGACGCCTTCGATCTAATTGAGGGCATGAAACAATTTCTCAAAACATTACTTACGGAGAGATTATGCAACATTATCTCAACGCTTTACCGATGCTGCTGCTGTTCCTGACATTCTCTCTGGGCGCTCAGACGCCCGCGATTCCAGACACGCCTGCTGGACACACGTTGCAAGCTTGGCTTGACGCATTCAACAGCGGTGACCGGGGACGGATCCAGGCCTACCTCGCAAAATACGATCCGGGGAAGTCGGTGGATTCTGAAGCCGGCTTCCGCGATCAGACTGGCGGCTTCGAATTGCTCAGTATTGATAAGAGCGACCGGCTGTACATTGAATTTCGCGTTAAAGAAAAGGCCAGCCCCGTCAACGCGGTGGGCAAGATCAAGGTTAAGGATGCCGATCCAGCCGAGGTTGTCAGCTTCGGTCTACGCGCGATCCCTCCAGGAATGACCGCGGCTGACATGAACATGAAGATCGACGCTGCGACGCGCGCGCGGGTGATTGACGGAGCCGTGGCGAAACTCAACGAATTTTACGTGTTCCCAGAAACCGCGAAGAAGATGGCCGAGTCCGTGCAAGCGCGGCTGAAAAGCGGGGCTTACGACGCCGTCACCGGCGCCGACGACTTCGCGGCCACACTTACCGACGACCTACAGGCGGTGAGCCACGATAAGCATCTGCGCGTGAACTTTTCACCGCAGGCGTTGCCGAAAATGGATCCCGGCGCGAACACGGCGCCAAATCCCGCTGCCGTGGCGCAAAGGAAAGCACAGATGGAGCGCAGCAACTGCGCCTTCGAAAAGGTAGAGCGCCTTCCGTCAAACATCGGCTATCTGAAATTCAACGGTTTCCTGGATCCAGAGATCTGCGGCCCAACCGTAGCCGCAGCGATGAATTTTCTGGCGCACGTGGATGCCCTCATCATTGATCTGCGCGACAACGGCGGTGGCGATCCGAAGATGGTGGCCTACATCAGTTCGTATCTCTTCGCCGAGCCGACGCACTTAAACGATTTGTACAACCGCAAAGAGGACAAGACAACCGAGTTCTGGACCTCGCGCGATGTGCCGGGCGCGCGGCTCGCCGACAAGCCGGTTTTCGTGCTGACTTCCAAGCGGACGTTTTCTGGCGCTGAAGAGTTTGCCTATAATCTAAAGAACCTGAAACGGGCGACGATTATCGGCGAAACAACCGGAGGAGGAGCGCACCCGGTTTCAGGCCATCGCATTGACGATCACTTCATCATCGGCGTTCCGTTTGCGAGAGCGATCAACCCCATCTCAAAGACCAATTGGGAAGGAACCGGAGTCGAACCCGACATTAAAGTCCCCGCCGCTGAAGCGCTGGATATGGCGAAAAAGATGGCTGCGGAACAAATCAAGAAGGCGCAACGATGAAGACCCAAATCTGTCGCCGGTCACTACGTCATCCCGCTGCAAGATAAGCGAAACAGGCTCGCTGGCTACGCTGGCTGCAATCTCGATGACAATGATGTGTAATTCATCCTCTAACGGGACTTGTGTGATCCCATGCATGGTCGCAGGAATTGCGCGACTTCCTGAACAACGAGGGGCCCGAGCGCAGGTCCGCGGCGGAGACGAGACTTATCTACACTGGTCGCCCACTGTCTTAAGCCGTGTCAAACGGTTTATCAATAGCAGCCAAGGTCGATAAAATCGGTGAACGGAATAACCTCTCTTCGCCCGCCAACACGCCCGCAAGGGGGGATAATGGTCGAAATATTCAAAGACGCAAACTACGATCTCCTCGGTAAGAAATGGCTTTTTATCGGTTTTTCGCTGCTCTTTCTGCTCGCCGGAGCAATCTCCATTGCCTGGCGCGTGTCGGACGGTGATCCCAGTACCCGGGCATTTAATCTCGGGATTGATTTCACTGGCGGCGCATTGGTCAACGCAAAATTTAAGGCCCCCCCTGACCTCGGTCGGCTTCGTTCTGCTATTGAACGGCAAGGCATCGAGAGCTCAAAGATCACTCTGCAACCGGTAAGGATTCTCGATGAACGACACCATCGTGATCTTCGATCGCGTCCGCGAGATGAGGGTCTTGAAAAGGCGGCAGGGCTTGGTCATCATTTTATGGAACGGATGAATCACCGGCCGTCGCCCACTAACACAAACCCCGCCCAGTAAAACGGATGACTTGTCTCCGGATTCTTCATCACCTTCAGCGCCGCCTGTCGCAAAGCCTCGGCCTTGGTCGCCGCCGCGGGCGACGTTCGCAGTTTGCGATGAAAGCTGAGCATCAGGTCGCGCGTACTGGCCGATTCGACTTTCCACTGGCTGACCACAGTTGACGGGACTCCCGCGACGAACAGCGCCCAGGTTAACCCGATCACGCCTTCGCCAGCGCCATAACGCCCACGCGCCGTCTCGCATGCGGAGAGCGTAACCAGATCAGCATTCAAATCCATCCGCATCAGTTCCCATGCTTCGAGCAGCCCGTCCTCGTTTTTATCTCCCTGCGCGAGCGCGAGATGTGAATACATCGGCGAGGCGTTGTTCAGAACGCCGTGCGTGGCGAAGTGGAGGACGCTGGCCCGTCCGGCTTCGGCCTTGACGCGATCTTCGCGCGCTTCGGCGCCAACATAGACCTTGCTGCGCGTCGCCCCATATATCCGCCCCAAGGCGCTCACCTCCTGTTCGGCTTCAGGCAACGGGTCGAGCTTTTCATCGCGCAAGGCCAGCTTCGCGCGCTCAATAGTCGTTTTGTCTAACAGCGGATTGCCTATCGCCAGTAAGGTCGCTGAAGCCGTATCCGGGTTTTCATGCTTCCGCCGCCTGGTCATTTCGCGCAACACCGTCAGTGATGGAGCATAGGCGATGGCTGCGTCCTCAAGCAGAAATCGGCGCCCGCTGACCAGGAGCGCCTGAAAGGGCAGGTCCCACAACTTGTCATCCGGGACAATGACGAGATTCGTTTTGCCCTTGAGCTGCGCTTGCGCCGGTTTGAGCAGCAGTTCATAGAGGTTCATTCCCGAGGCGCGAAATCCTAGGTCGCGATCGGCGAGCTGTCGCCGAAATGTCTCGATCTGTTTGTTCAGATCATCTCGTTTGAGTTCGAGTGTGTAAGCTTTCAAATCCGCAGGTTCTCGAGATCCCATACCCTTTCCTGTCATGACGAAAAGGTAGGTTCTATCCTCCGCTACTACGAATTCCAGCAGCGCGCTCTTCAGGTCTGGCAGCAGGTCAGCGGCTTCCTCGATCTTCAGAATCTGGGCTTCGCCACGCTGAGCTCTTAACTCAAGATGAGCGGCATAAAGATTGTTTTGAAACGCTTCAAAGTCGAGCCTGGCGCTTTGGAGTCGGTCTTTGAGCTCGCTCAAACGGGACTCATTATGTTGCGGGCCGGGATCGCGATAAATTTGGGTGTTGAGCGATATGAGCTGTTGGTTGAGTTTCCGCTCCTGTTCCTGCTCTTCCTTGGTCATCGCTTTTGTAACGTTGACGCGGCCTGATTTGAGCACGTCGAGCAGCACACGCGACTTGGCGCGTTCGGCATAGGTTAAGGCTTCAACTGGATTGCTCTGCGCGATGAGCAGGCCGACCATTTCGTGGTAGGGGCCGACTTTGGATTCAAAAAATCTTTGCTGTTCACCCTCTCCGCCCGCGACCTGAACGCGCAACATCTCGATTGTTGTGATGGCCTCTTCGAACGCCTCCCTCGCCTGTGAGGGTTGGTTGAGAATGCGGTAAACAGATCCGGCCGTGAGTCGGGCCCTCCATAGTGTCTCGATTTCACCGATCCGCCGCGCCAGAACTGTGGCCCGCTCCGCAAATTCCAACGCTTGCGCATAGTGACCTTGTTTTTCATGGACATCCGCGATGTTGCGCAGAATGTCGGAAATTTCGCCCTGATCTCCGAGAGCCTCCTCGATCGCAAGGCTCTTCTGGTAATGCTCCATCGCCTGCGCGTAGTTGCCCTGATGATTATATGTAGTCCCATTTTTTTTCAGCGCGCGGGCGATCGCTTCTTTCTCACCGACGACTTCTTCCAGCAGGAGGCTTTTCTTGAGATATTCCAGGGCCTGCGTATAATTACCTAGGTTGTCGTTGACATGCCCGATGTTTTCCAAGGCCACAGCCATTCCGTATTTGTACTTCTGACTCTCGCTGATCGACAGGCTCTTTTGGTAGTACTGTAACGCCTGGACGTAATCGCCCTGCAAAAGGTAAATATTTCCGAAATCGTTGAGGACATTGCTAATTCCGACTTTATCATCAATGGCCTCGTAGATTGCCAGGCTCTTCTGGGCATATACCAACGCCTGCGCATAGTTGCTTTGATCATAGTAGGCGCCTCCGATCCCGCTCAGCGTCATAGCGATGTCACGTCTGTTGTCGAGGGACTCTTGGATCGCCAGGCTTTTCTTATAGCTCTCCAGCGCCTGCTGGTAATAACCTTGCTGACAGAGAACATTCGCCATGTTGTATGTCGCCCTGGCGACCGCGGCCAGGTCCCCAAGAGACTCGCTCATCGTTATGATCTTTCGATAGTATTCCAACGCCTGCGCATCATCGCCTTGTTTAAAATAGATAACTGCAATGTTGTTAAGTGTCCCGGCGATAGCAGTTTTGTTATCCAGGGGTTCTAAGAGCGACAGTGCTTTTTGGTAGTTCTCCAGAGCCTTGGTATAGTTGTTTTGTTTGACATAGATGTTTCCCATGTTACTCACCGCGCGGGCAATTCCATATTGATCGCCAAGAGTCTCGCTGATCGCCAGGCTCTTTTGGTAATTTTCCATGGCCTGCGCGTAATTGGTCTGCGCCCAGTATATATTCGCAATGCTGTATAGAGCGGCGGCGACTCCAGGCTTGTCACCGATCTCCCCTGCGATCTTTAAGGCGATCTGGCAGGCAGTCATAGCCAGGGGGTAGTCGCCCCGATTAAAGATACTGCTGCCTTGACTGTTGAGCGCATATACCAACTCGGCCGTCACCAACTCTTTATCCGCCGACATCAAGCCGGTCCGCGCTTCCTCAGATTTTGCCTTGACTAACGCGTCGGCCAAATCATTCTCCGCGGCGGCGCATTGCCAGATCCTCCATTTCCCTTCTTCCAACACAAAACCGAAGTCGCGCGTTACCCGCGTCTCTCGTCTGCGATTGCTTTTCTGATTGACTGTTGTCAGGCTGATGGTCGCCCGCAAGCTGGCCTTCTCTCCTTCAACCTTGAATCGCGAGATTGCAGGCGAGCCAAAACGATAGTCCTCGGTTGTGAACTGACGCCGCAGACTCTCCTTGACCGAAGCGTAATCCGGAGACTTCTCGCTCCAGAGGCTCATCAATCCATCAAGGTCTTTGCCTGTGTAGAACGAAAAATACCGTTCCACTAGAGCGCGCACAGCGGGTTCGGCTGACGATTGGTAAGAAGTGGGGATGTTAGACGATGATAGTGACTGCGCTAATGCGGAGCTGATCAGGCCCAGGCTCAAAGCAAGCAAGAACAACGGCGCGCGGCGATCGGTTGACATAGAATGCCCTCCTTATAGTGTGGATAAACCATCGGCAAAATCGCTCAAAAAATTCGGGCTGACGATAACATGGCGTAAAGTTCAGCTATTTCCCATTACAGAATTCGATAGCTGAACTTGAGCTGTTGGGCAAATTTCCGTCGCTGATCAAACGTCACCGGCAGTCGCCCACCAGCACGAAACTCGCCCAGTAAAACGGGTGGCTCGTCTCAGGGTGCTTCATCAGCTTTAACGCCGCCTGGCGCAAAGCCTCGGCCTTTGTCGCCGACGCTGTCGAGGCTGCTGATGGCGCGCGCAGCTGGCGATGAAAATTGAGCATCAGGTCGCGCGCGCCGGCCGATTCAACTTTCCACTGGGTGACCACCGTCGCCGGAGCCCCGGCTACGAACATCGCCCAGCTCAATCCGATCACGCCCTCGCCCGCGCCGAATCGTCCTCGCGCAGTTTCGCAGGCGGAGAGCACAACCAGGTCGGCGCGCAAATCCATCTGCATCAATTCCCAGGCTTCGAGCAGTCCGTCCTCGTTTTTATCCCCCTGGGCGAGCACGAGGTGCGAGTACATCGGCGCGGCGTTGTTCAAAACGCCATGCGTGGCGAAGTGTAAAACCCGGAAGTCGCCGGCTTCGTTCTTGGCGCGGTCTTCGCGCGCTTCGGCGCCGACGTAGATTTTGCTGCGCGCGGCCCCGTACAACCGCCCCAGTTCTTTGACCTCCGCTTCCGCTTCGGGCAGCGGGTCGAGTTTTTCATCGCGCAGCGCAAGCGCCGCTCGCGCCATTGTATCTCTGCCTAGCGCCGGATTACCGAACGCCAGCAAACTCATGCGGGCTGTTTCAGCGCCTCGCCTCCGCTCCTTCGCCATCTCGCGCAACACAGTCAGCGAGGGCGCGTAGGAAACAGCGCTGTTCTCCAGCACGTATCGGTTGTCGCCGGACAGCAGCGCCTGGAACGGCAGGTCCCAGAGCTTGTCATCCGGCGCGATGACGAGGTCGGTTTTACCACGCAACTGCGCCCGCGCCGGTTTGAGCAGCAAGTCATAGAGCCGCCGCGCCGCGTCGCGAAAACCAAGATCGCGTTCTGCCAGGCGCCGCCGGAAGCTTTCGACCTGGCGCGCAAGTTCCGCGCGTTTGATCGGCAGCGTGAAGACCTTGACATCGGCGTCGCGTCTATCTCTATCAATAGCCTTTGTGACGGCAAAGAGGTAGGTCGCGTCATCAGTCACCACGTATTCCAGCAGCGCGCCGGCGCCCGTCGGGATCAGCGCCGCCAGCTCTTCGGCATTGATAATCGGCGCATCGCCGCGTCGCGTTCTAAGTTCGGGATGCGCGGAGTAGAGCGAGGTCTGAAAGGCTTCGTAATCCAGTCGGGCTTTCTCCAGGCGCGGTTTGAGATCGCTGACGCGCTGAGGGTCGGGCTTGGCGGATTGTGTGATATGAGTCAGTTGTGTGTTGAGGATGGTCAAATCCGACTTCAGCCGCCGCTCCTGTTCTCGCTCTTCTGCGGTCATCGCTTTCTGAATGCTGATTCCGCCACGCTGTAGAGCGTCCAGCAACGTGCGCGCTTTGGCGCGTTCAGCGAGCGCGAGCGCTTCCAGTGGGCGATTCTCTTGCGCCGACAGACGGAGCAGACCGTGATGAGCGCGCAATCCATCTTCGAAGTAACGCTGGCTATCTTCCGCGCCGCCGGCGGCCTGCGCCCGCAGCTTTTCGATGATCGCGACGGCTTCGGTGAACGACTGGCGGGCCTCCGCCGGGCGCTCCAAGGCGAGCTGGCAAAACCCTGCGGCGGTGAGCGCGGACCAGAGGTCGAACGGCTGCCCTATCTGGCGCGCCAATGACACTGCCCGCTCCGCAATCGGCGCCGCTTCCGCGAATTTTCCATCCGCCAAATAAGCGTCGCTCATGTTGACCAATGTCGTCGTCACCACGCGCTTCTCATTGCCCTTCTCCAGAACCGCGAGCGCCTGGCGGTGATAAGCCAGCGCTTCCTCGTACCGGCCCTGCGCGGCGTAAACCCTGCCGATCTCATTGCGAATTATCGCCGCGCCGGTCTGGTCGCCGAAGCTTTCGGTCTCTCGCAAAATCACCTGGAAAAGCTCCAGCGACTGCTCGTAATTGCCCAGCGCAAGTTGCTCTGTCGCCATCTCACCGCGCAAAATCGCGACTTGAATTCTATCCTCCAGTTCCTCGGAAATCTTCATGGCTCTTTCATAGTGGGCCAACGCCTGCTGGGGATTGTTCTGCATGGCGTAGACGGCGGCGATATCGGTCAGCGCAGAGGCTATCCCGCGCGTGTGCCCGGTTTCTTCATACAACCGCAATGACTTGCGCGCGCAATTAAAAGCCTCCTGGTAATCTCCGAGTAAGAGATAAAGCTGGTTGAGACCTTCCAGCGCTAGCGCGGCGCCGCGCTTGCTCCCTATGGCTTCGAAAATCGCGATCGCTTTCTGCTGCGCCAGCAAATCCTGTTCGTAGTCGTATTGCGCTCTTTTTATTATCCCGATTTTGTTCAGGGCGATGCCTACGCCCTCCAGATCACCGATCTTTTCCGACACCGCCTGCGCCAGCCGGAAACTGCGCAGCGCCTTCTCGTAATCGCCGCGCATCTCGCTCCGCAACCCTCTGGTGATTAGCATGCCATTCAATGATTCGGTGACGAAAGCTTGTTCTTTTTCGAGGAGTTCGTCGCGCTCCTGGTCTGAGGCAGCCGCCTCGAGTCTGGCGGCGAGCGCGTCCTGAACCGCGTATTCACGCTCGACTTTCCAACCGGCGTCAGTCTGGACCCATTCCAGCGCGCGGCATGTTCCATGAAAGACGTCGCGCGTCGCCAACGGCGTCCCCGTCCTTTTATCCAACTGGCGCATGTCCGTGGTCATGTGCGAAAGGGCCTTGCCTCCAGAGATCTCAAGCCGCGTTACCTTCAGGCTGACGAATTCATAGCGTCTGATCGAAAAGGCGTCCTGATACACCTTGAGCTGTGACGCCAGGTTGGGTGATTTCGGATCCCAGAACTGGCGCATCGCCTCCAGATCGCCCGCCGCGATGGCCGAGCCGTATTTCTCCGTGAGCGCGCGGATGGCCTCTTCGTCGGATGACTGGGGCAAGCCGGGAATTGAAATGGACGTCTTGGAATCTGACGGCGACGATTGGGACTGCATTAAGGCAGGATCGACGAGGTTCAGGCTCAAGGCAAATAAGAGCAATGATGAGTGAAACGCGAATGACACGGGATTCCCTCACTTCCTTTTTTTAAGAACTGTGCGCTGATTGTCAATAAAAAATTCGAGGAACGGTAATATCCGGGAAGGTTCAACCACTTCCACTGGCAGAGTTCAAAAAACTGAATTCGAGCTGCGGGGTATATTCCACTCTCCATTCACTCACTGAGCCGGAGTCTACTCCGCTCCATTGAAAAATCAAGACATCATTGGAGCGTGAACTATGCAAACCGAAATAAAACTCAAGCTCAAGTTGATCATTTCATCATTCGCGATGCTGTTTATCGCATCGGCGGTTATTGTCTGCTGCGCCGCCACGAGCGCGCTGGCGCAATCGGCTCAGGTCTTCGTTTCTGCGCGCAATGGCGTCGACGCCGGGAATTGCGCCGTCGCGGCTCCGTGCCGCACCGTCAATTACGCGCTCACACAGGTACAAGAAGGCGGACAGGCCTTGATCGTTGATTCCGGCGATTACGACAGTTCGATCGAGATTACAAAAACCGTGACCATCGCCGCCGCGCCCGGCGTGGCCGCCGTCTTCAGCGCGGCGGTTACCAACGGCACGATTTTCAGCTTCAACTATGGCGCCTCGCTTTGCACCTCGGCGGGTGAATGTAAAACCTTGGTCTTGCGCAATCTTATCTTTGACGGACAGGGCGTGACGCAGGATGCGGTGCGACCATCCGGCATCAGATTGCTGGTCGAAGATTGCGCGTTCACCCGCTTCAAGCTCGGCGTTTACGCCAACGGCCCGGGCTTGTTCCAGTTCAAAAATTGCGTATTCCAGTCTCTGGGGACCGGCCTCTATCTGGCGCCGAATGGCAGTGCGCGCCCCATAACGCAGGCCGTCGTGGAAGGCTGCCGTTTTGAGTCCCTTGCCTCCGCCGGGATTGACGCGAATACGGGCCCGGTCGGCGGCAACGGATTGAAAGTGGTTGTGCGCGATTCGCTCTTCGACCGCGCCACCGACGTCGCCGTCCGCAGCGTCGCCAGCACTGGCGGCTCGATCCAGGTAGATTTGGAGAGATGCGAGATCACGAATAGCTCGGTGGGCATAGTGAGCGCTTCTTCAGGCGCGGTCACGCGTGTTTCAAACTCGACCATCGTCGGCAACAGCACGGGGCTCTCGGCCGCGCTCGGCGGCTCGCTGCTTACGCGCGGCAATAACACCGTCGAAAACAATACGACTAATGGCGTCTTCACCGGAACATTTTTCGCCAAGTGACGCTTACGGTTGTGGCGCCCGCCGTCGGGCGCCAGCGTGAAGCCTGTCCGGTAGAGAAGAAGGGCGACGCCGGCGGGAAGCCTGGGCATAGCGAGTTTATATATTCTGAAACCAATCTAAATCGAATTTGACGCCAGCCCTACACGCTGAGGTTTGAACGCGGGGAAAACCTTCGCAAGGTTTTGATTGCCCATCACGCCGCCCAGAACTTCAGCCAACACTGAACGATAATCGCAGACAACCTTCAACCCTTCAGGGCCAAGCAGCGATTCAGTATTCACACTTAGACCATGCGCGATCAGATCGGGTTTGGCGCCAAGAATCTTTCCGCCGTTGATCTGCGAGCCAATGACCATCATGGCGAACCCTCGCCCGTGATCTGTGCCGAACGAGCTGTTCTCGTAAACTCTGCGGCCGAATTCCGTCATCACGATCACCGTGACGCGGTCGCGCTCGCGATTCAGATCGGCGTCGAACGCGGCAAGCCCGCGCGCTAGCAGGTCAATCTGTTCAGCCTGCAATCCGCCGGTCGAGCCTTGAAAGAAATGCGTGTCCCATCCGCCGAGGTCGATGCAGGCGGCTTCAAGCCCGATGCGGGCTTTGACCAGGCGCGCGATCTCGCGCAAACCGGCGCCGAAATCTTCGTCGGGGTAGACCGCGTTGTTCTCTGGGCTGTACGGCTTGTTTCTGAGCGCTTCGACCCTGTCGAGCAGATCGAGCGTCGAGCGTCCGGGCGCGGCAAGCAACCCGACCTCCGCGCCGTACATTGACGAGAGAGCTTTGAAGACGGCAAGCGGGTTGTTCGACGGAACATTGATTTGAATTTCATCTATCGACCTCATCGCGCTGGCGGAAGGCGCGCCTCGCAACGATTCGGGGATCGTCGGTCCGATGGCCACCGCCGAGAGCGGCGTCATCTTTTTGCCCGAGCGCGAACGCAGGTGGCGACCGAGCCAGCCCCCGACGACGGCGCGGTCTTGCGATTCGCCGCGCTCCATTTGGTCCTGCGCTTCGAAATGCGACCCGCTGGCGTTGTCCGAACCGACGCCCTGCGCAATGCCCAGCCTTCCCTCTTTGAACAGAGGCAGCAGCGGTCGCAGCTTTGGGTGAAACCCATAATAGTCATCGATCCGGATCGCGGCGTCTTTCGCGTCGTTATTACCATTCGGCGGCGGGATAGAAATCGTCGGGCGAAGTTTGTAATAACGATCATCGCCGTAAGGCGCGATCAGGTTGAGCGTATCAGCCCCGCCTCGCAAGAAAACGTGAACCAGCGTTCGCTCGCCCGCGTCGGGTAACGCCGATTCATGGCCGATGGCCACTTGCCGAAGAAAACCGCGTCGTGTGGTTAGGCTCATGCTCAATACCTCGCCCCGGGAGCGCCGCCCGGGACTGTTCAGCATTTTTGAAACGCAGGCGAAGCCAGAATCAATCCGAGCGTCTCGGCCTTGCGTTGGTTCGTGTCAATCCCCTGGCTCGCCGCGTAATCGTTCAGCGCTTTCAACTCAGCCTTCGTCCCAGCCCGCCCGATGAAATGCGGTAGCAATTGCGCCGGGTCTGAGCCCCCGATCGCGTTTATCAAACGATGCGGCTCGACGTTCACCGACGGGATCTGATTCGCCGCGATCGCCAGGGCGAAATTCCATCGCCATAGCAGCGTGCCAAGCCATGGCGCGGCCTCATCCGGATAACCGTCCGGCGTAGGATGTTGAAACGGCGCTTGCCCCATCCGCAGCAGATATTCAATGAGTGGCTTGTGGGCGTGCGTATCGGCGCCCGTCGCGCGCAGACAACTGGCGATAAAATGAAATGGCCGTTTGAATTTGACTCCGCGCGAAGTTTTAAATTCGCCCGAATGCAAGACCTCGCGCAACATCGCCTTGATGTCCCCGCCGGTTTCAGTGAAGACTTTGGCAACGCGATCAACCAACGTCACGGGAGGTTGTTCCGAAGCCAGTTTTTGCGCGAGCTTCGTCGCGATGTGACGCGCGGTCGATGGATGATTGCAGACGATCTCGACTACGCGATCTAAATCCCTCTCTCCGCCGCCTGCCGGGATCCGATACCCGAGCACAGTCTTCTCGCCGTCGTCGTGCCACGCGGGCTCGAAATAGACCGTGCCTTTGCGCCATTTCGTTCGCAATCGCCATCCGGTCAAACAGCGCGCGACTTCGTAAACATCGGCTTGCGTGTAACCACCGCCCACGCCCAGGGTGTGCAGCTCCAGCAGCTCACGCGCGTAGTTTTCATTCGGAATGTCCGCGGGCCCGGCCTTCCTGTTCTCCTTGCCGTCGAGATAAACAAGCATCGCGGGCGAGATGGCCGAGGCGCGGATCAAGTCGCGGAATTTACCGAGCGCATGCGCGCGAATGACCGTGCGGTCGTCGGAGGGTTTGAGGTAGATCGAATCGCCTTTTTCGAGATTGATGTTCAGATGATCGGTCCAGAATCCGACCATCACCTCGAAGAGTTGTCGTCGGCTGTAGACCGCTCGCAGTAGCGTGTGGCGTGTAATCTCTTCACGCAGCACCGACTTTTTGTATTCGTAACAGGTTCCAGGTTCGTGATGCAGAGTTTCAAATCTTCGCGCCCGCAGGTCGCACAACGCGTCGTCAATCTTTTCTGGCGCAAGTTGCTCTTCGATCCAGGCCTCGGCGGTCATCGCCCGCACACAATCCAGATCGCCCGGCCACACGCCATACGAAGCCCGCGAGAGCAAATGGAACGAAGGGTCAATCTCCGATCCGCAGGCCACGCTGACGCGATCGGGGATTGTCTGGCCAAACTCTTTTGTGACGCGGCTAATGGCGCGCTCGCATCCGACAAGGGCGGGAGGCAACGAAAGAGCGCCTCCTGCCACAGCCGCCACTTTCATCCATTCGCGCCGTGTAGTCGTCATCGCTCCGCTCCGATTGTGGGCGCCGGTCCCAGCGCGGATGTTTCAACGGGAGGCGCAAGCGCCTGCCCGGACTGAACTCGCGACGCCGCGAACGCCCGCAGCAACGAGAGCAAAGTCGCGCCGCAGCCGATTATCAACGCCGCCGGCAAAATCACGAACCATCCGAGGATCGGCAATAAAGAAGCCAATCCAAGCGCAACGCCTCCACGCAACGTCGCTCGCCAGGGGCGCCGCGAATCTATATTTCCGGAAGGCTCGGCCAATCTTTCTCCGACAACTGTGACCAATCCGGCTACGCCGCAATTCGCGATCATCAGATATAGACAGACTGTCGCTAGCGCCGCGATCTTTCCCGCTGGGCCGAAATTGCCTAACACCGCTGCTGCAAAGATCATCACGGCGGTGAGCGGCAAACCCGCGAGAAAAGGCCTGATCAACCCCTTGCCGCAAACCGCGGCGGACTTAGCCACCGCGCGCGGCCACAGCCCACGACACAATACCCACAATCCCGGAAAGGCCAACAACAGCCCCAGGATCACGAAAAAGATCGCCATCGTATCAGCCATCAGCATGGCAAACCCCTCCCATTAAATTTTGATTGAGATCGTCAGCGATTCGACATTGTGGTGAACGGTATCGTGAAAGAAAAAGTTCAGACAGGATGATTATCGAAATTCGGACACGGTCATGTGTTAATCCCGGGCGAATCTTTCCGTTTACTTTCCATAGGCAGAAAAACATCAATAACAATATACGCATGGTGATCTATGTTGAATCTGGCCGGAATATCGAAAACCTATCCAGGCGGGGCGCATGCGATGCAGGATATCCATCTGGACGTGCCCAGAGGGATGTTCGGGCTGCTCGGCCCCAATGGCGCCGGCAAGTCGTCGCTGATGCGCACGATTGCCACACTGCAGCAACCCGATCGCGGGTCCATCACGTTCAACGGCATCGACATCCTGAAGGACAAAACCGCATTGCGCCGCACACTCGGCTACCTGCCGCAGGAGTTCGGCGCCTACCCCCGGACATCCGCCCTCGCGATGCTCAAACACCTCGCGGCCTTGAAGGGCATCCACGGCAGTCAACAAAAGAAGGTCGTGGAAAACCTGCTGATCAAGACCAATCTGTGGGACTCTCGAAACAAGAGTATCGACAAGTTTTCCGGCGGCATGAAGCAACGCTATGGTATCGCGCAGGCGTTACTGGGCAATCCGGCGCTTCTGATTGTCGATGAGCCCACGGCGGGACTCGATCCGGCGGAGCGGCGGCGCTTCCTGAATGTACTTGCCGAAGTCGGCGAGGGGACGGTGGTGATTCTTTCCACACACATCGTCGATGATGTGAGTGAGATTTGCAGTCAGGTGGCCATCATGGGGCGCGGGCGCATTCTGAAAGTGGGCGAGCCGCTGCGGATGATTCGCGAGATGGACGGCAAGCTGTGGACAAAGATGGTTAGGCGCGAGGAAGTCGTGGAGATTCGCGCGCGCCACACCGTGTTATCCACGCGACTCAAGGCAGGCTCCACTGAGATTCGCGCGCTGTCCGACGCTCAGCCCGAAGGCATGCAATCCGCCGCCCCCGAGTTGGAAGACGTCTACTTCAGCACGCTGATTGAGCACAACCTCAAAGACAATCTGGAGTAGAACGGATGCGCCCACTTCTGGAAGTCATGCGGTTCGAGATTCGCTATCAGCTCCGCTCGCCCTTCTTTCTCGGCGCGCTGCTGATGGTCGCGGCGATTCATTTCATGTCGGTCACCCAAACTTTCATTCACATTGACAACTTCAGCAACCAGGTCGTCATCAACAGCGCGTATGCCATCTTGCAGATCGAGCAGGCGCTCTTTATCCTCGGCATACTTCCCATCGTAGCCTTTGTCACGACCGCGGTGACGCGTGATTTCGAACACGCGACGGCCCCCCTCTTATATGTCACGCCGATCTCGCCCATGACATTTGCGCTGGGAAGATTTCTCGGGGCGCTGTGCCTTGCGCTTCTGATCGGTCTCGCGGGACTGCTGGGCGCGATGATCGGCTCGTTTATGCCGTGGATGGATCAGGAGCGCATTGCTCCTTTCTCGCTGCTGCCCTGGGCTTACGTCTTCTTTGTCGTCATTCTGCCCAGCACACTCGTCTTATGCGCCATCTTCTTCAGCGTTGCGGCGCTTACCCGCTCCTTTGCGATGACCTTTGCCTCGGCGATGGCCTTCTTCGTTGGAGAAGCTCTCCTGAATCTCTATGCGAAGCCCGAGAACGGAGCATGGGGCGCCCTGGCAGATCCATCGGCCCGGCTTACCGTAGCGGTTGAGACACGCTACTGGACGGTCGCCGAACTCAACACAAACATTCCGCTGGGATTGCTGCCGCAGAATCGCCTGCTCTGGTTGACGGTGGCGCTGCTGTCTCTGCTGCTAACGCTGTGGCGATTTCGTCTGGATTTAGAATCCAAACATTCACAATCTGTGTTTTTTCTCCTCCACGAAGGCGCACGAAGAAGCGCGAAGAAAGACAATAAAATCAAGGCGTTTTTTCGTGTTTTCTTCGTGTGGCTTCGTGGAGAAAAACCGCAACCCGCAATTCAAGAGATCACGCCGGCGCTGAGCTTCTCCCCGCGAGCATCCTTCGCGCAGTTCGTCTCGCAACTGAAGATGGATCTGTCCTGCGTCTTCAAAAGCCCGCTCATCTACATCATCCTGGCGCTCGAAATCACGCAGCTGATCGGCGAATTTCAGAACAAAGTCGGTCTGCTCAATACGCCGCTGTACCCGCTGACGAGTCAGATGCTCCCCTTTCTGCGCTATGGTATGTTGGGGAATATCCTGCTGGTTGGCCTCTGGTACTCCGCCGAATTGATCCATCGAGAACGCTCATCCGGCATTGGCGAGATCGTCAACGCGTCGCCATTCCCCGACTGGCTTATGATCCTTTCGAAGACTGCGGCGATGTGCCTGGTGGCGGGCGCGCTAATGCTGGTGGCGGTGGGGACCTTAATGGCGCTGCAGACAGCGACAGGCTACACACACTTTGAGCTGGGCCTGTATCTGCAATCCGCGTTCATTTACAACGGTATTTACTACTGCATGCTGTGCATCCTGGCCGTGGTCATTCAGGCGATCTCGCCGAACAAATGGCTGGGCATGCTGCTCGTGCTGGGCGTTTACATCACACTGCTGAGTCTGAAGCCATCGGGCTTCGACCACGTGCTGTACAGCTTCAGCATCCCCGATGCTGTCTACTCCGACATGAACGGCTTCGGCCACTTCGTCAAACCGGTGTTCTCGCTGATCGCCTATTGGGGGGCTTTCTGCGTCCTGCTGCTCATTGCCGGGCATCTGCTCTACCCGCGCGGCAATTATTCCTCCATGCGTGAAAGACTGCGGGATGCGCGCGCTCGCCTCGGCGCGGGAGTTAAAGGCGCCGCCGGTCTCGCCGCTATCGCCTTCATCGGCATCGGCGGCTGGATCTTCTATAACACGAACATCCTTAATGAATACCTGACGCCCTACGAACGCCTGCAGCGCAAGGCCGATTATGAAAAAGCCTACGGGCGCTACGACAACGCGCCGACGCCGTCATACGACAGCATCAACATGGCGATCGATATTTTCCCCCAAGAACGCCGGATGGAATCACGCGGCAGCGCGACATTGGGGAATCACAAAAAAGCGCCAATCAGCGAATTTGTGGTGTCGGTCAGTCCCGTGCTGCGCGTCAATCAGCTCGCAGTGGAAAATACCACGCTAGCGCAATCCGATCCGTCGCAGGGTTTCTATCTCTTCCGCCTCAATGCGCCGCTGACGCCGGGCGCCACGGTGAAAATGACATGGAACGTGACGCGCAGGAACGAAGGCTTCGTCGCCGCCGAACCCGATAACGAACTTGTGGCCAACGGCGCCTATCTCGACACCATAGGCGTGATGCCGATCCCGGGTTATGACGGCGGTCGCAGGATCACCGACAATGCGCAGCGCCGCAAATACGGACTGCCCCCAGCGCCACGCACGCCGAAGCTGGGAGACCCCGCGTATGCGGACAGGCTCGGTTACGGTGTAGATAGCCGCACCGAGTTCGAGGCCGTCATCAGCGCCAGCGCCGATCAGATTGCGGTCGCGCCCGGCGCGCTTCAGAATGAGTGGCGGCGGGAAGGGCGGCGTTACTTTCATTACAAAGCCGAGAAGCCGATCTTGCCGAACCTCTCGTTCTGCTCAGCGCGTTACGCAATCGCCCGAGACCACTGGAAGGACGTGGCGCTGGAGATTTATTACGATCCCAAACATCCCTTCAACATCGCCGCGATGATGGAGACGGCCAAACGCGGTCTGGAGATGTATTCCACCGAGTTTGCGCCGTACCAGTACTCATACCTCCGCATCCTGGAGTTTCCGAGCTATCGTTCGGGCGGCAAGGGCAAGTTTCATTCCGGGACCGTGCCCCTCTCCGAAGCCGTCGGCTTTGTCAACGACCTGCGCGCTATGGAAAACGCTGACTACGGCGTCTTACACGAACTCGCGCATATGTGGTGGGGCGAACGCATTACCGGCGCGCAAATACAGGGCCGTTGGATGCTCACTGAAAACATGGCAGACTACTCCACGCTGATGCTGTTTAAGGAATACTACTCGCCGGTCTTGGTCAACCGCATTGTCCGAGGAATGATGGACAGCTACCTCAGCAGGAGGAGCGGTGAGAATGAAGCCGAACTGCCAGTGATGTTAAATGAAAACCAGGGCTACATCAGAGCCAAGGGCCCCCTGGCCCTGTATGCGCTGCAAGACATTATCGGCAAAGAGAAGGTGCGCCAGGGCCTGCGCAATTTCCTGAAAGACTACTCATTTCAAACCGCGCCCTGCCCCACCTCACGCGATCTGGTCAATGCGCTGCGCGCCGAAGCTGGCCCGGAATATCAGCAACTCATTACCGATTTGTTCGAGAGGATCGTGCTCTACGATCTGCAGGTGGATGCGGCCAACGCGCGGGAGATAGACGGGGGGTATGAAGTGACGATCGAAGTAACGGCGAAACAGTTCGCGGCGGATGGCCACGGGAAAGAAACCGAGGAGCCGCTGGATACGTGGTTCGATGTCGCAGTGTTTGCGGAGACCGACAAACCGCTCGAGGGCTTGACGCCGTTGTACATCGCGAAACATCGGCTGCGCAGCGGAAAGCAGACGCTGACCGTTCGCACATCGAAAAGGCCGGGAATCGCGGCGCTGGACCCGTTCCATAAGATGATTGAGCGCAGCGCTGGAAATAACAGCTTAAAAATAGCTGCGCCGCCAATCACAGTGTCGAGATTGTCCCATTAGATCCAGCCGCGCTTTACCACAGGCATTCTTCAGCGCCACAGCCGATGTCGAGAACGCGATGTATATGTGAAGGGGTTGTCAATATGGGCCGCGGCGACGAATTGCCGGCCGGGCGCCACGCGAGCGCGCCTAGCAGCGCTTCATCCAGAGTGCCGTTCGCCGCCGTCGATAGCGCGTGGGCGGAATTTCCGCGTTGGCGCAACGTGGCCACGGGCGGGCAAAGCCATCGGCGCGCGGCGCTCAGAACTGAACGTCGGCCAGCGCCGTGCCGATCCGCAGATGTCGAACGTAGTCGTGCAGGCTCGTGCCGGTCGCCCCGTAGATGCCCCACTTGGGATCGACGGAGCTGCCGTCGAACGTCTTCCCGGTGTAGGACGTGGAGCCGTTGCTCAGCGTCTGCTGGGAGTCATTGAACCACAACGACACTGAGCCGCCGCTCGTGGAATCGGACACGCGGATGCGGAGATAAACTTTATACCACGTGTTGGCTGAAACGGACCGCGACCAGAGCGTGACATCGCCGCCCCCGGGCGGAAAATAATGCAACTGCAACTGGCCGCTGACCATTTTCACCACGAGCGGAAAGTTCTGCGCCATCGGCGAGCCGTAGGACTTCCATTGGAAAATCGCGTTGTTATTGACAGTGCTGGTGAGCTTGAACCCCCAGCCGAGATAATACTGGCCGCCGATCGCCGCCTGGAACCCCGACGCGGCGTGGCATTCGCTGCGCCGGTCGTCGTTGTCCTTATAGAAGTCCCAGATCGAGCCGTAGGTCGCGTCATCTATGGCGCGAACGTAAGAGCCGTTTGGACTCGGGTTGCTGGTGTAAGTACCGCCTGCGTCCTGGATGTTGAGGTTCTTGAACACGCCGAGGCCAAGGCTGGCGGAGCCGTTCCAGAGCAGGCTGGCGCTGGTCGAGCTGGTGAGCGCGTCAGTGATCAGCGCGACGGCAATGATCAGAAAAATGCCCCTCAAAGCGAACAAATTCTTCTTCATTTTCATTTTTCTCCTTTGTGGCGCATAAATTGACTAAGCGTTAGTGGCCGTCTGGAAATCAGTGATATGGACGCGAAATCATTCGTGCGGCAGACCAGGATTCGGATTTGAATTCTTCTCATACACTCTGAAGTCCGTTATCCAAATTGACTCGTTTTTTAACAACGGACTCTGGCCGACGGGATTCTGATTTAGCCTTCCTCCGGCAAGACTGCGGTAGATCCCGAATTTGTTCCGTATGTATGAGCTCCCGATCCGCCACATATCAATGTTTTCGTCCTTAAAATCTATCAGGACTTTCCCATCACTTATGCGAGTGATTTTAGCGGAGTAAAAACCATCATGCGTATAGTGGACTTCCTCACGAACCTGCACCCATTCTCCCTCAAAATCAGACAATGGTATATTGTCCACAATCGTTCCTTTGCCTGTGTTTGCTCCATCAACAGAATGGATAATCTGAATTCTTTTGTTCGATCCGGAACTACTAGCCCGGGGAGTAATCGTTATCACCGGACTGCCGTTATTTGGACCGTCCTGCGCTTTGAGCTGATGAATATGACAAAAGTTGGACGTGGGCTGAAACCCTATCGGTAGTTTGAATTTCCATTCTAATATCTGCCACTCATCCCAATTTCCCTGGACCTTCGCCCATGTTGAATTTTCTGTTATCGATTTCATCTCATTGCGCTGACGATCTACAGTACTGGAGCTGCAGCGGTCTCCGTCGATTACCGGATCGATGTGGATATCAAAACGAAAAACATATTTGTTGAAGTAGGGATCAAGGTCAACAGAGCCGTGAACGCCATCGATGTGCCCTCCGAAACCTCCGGTGCAATTGGGATTTTCCGTGTAATCGAATCCGAAGCGCCTCATATAGGTATTGATGTCGTTGTACAGTTTATCCACAAGGGATGCGTCCGCTTCCATGGCGGAAGTGCGCGTATAGCCCTTGCAACCCGGGCCCAGCAGAGCTTTTCTAAGGCAAGAAGTTCCGCTTTTAAACCAACCTACAGTGTCCGCCAGGGGGTAAATGTCATCCAGGGTGAACTCAATTACATAGGTATCAGCGGAGGGAAGGTTATCGAATTTCACGAAATTCGCAGAGTCGACGTCGCAACCCGTGTTACCTTCCGATGCCTTGATTTGATCTAACCATCCAGCTCCATTGACAGTGGCGGATACAATATTGGTTATTGTGGGACTCTGGTCCCCACAATTACCGAAATTAACGATAAAATGGCCAAGGTCCTTCGTACGATTTGTGGTTTTGGTAATGGTGTACCTCCAGGTAGTGCTATTACCAGCTTGTGAAAGCTGAAGACCAACATCGTAGCTACCTGGATTTTGTCCATTCTGAACTGCTGTTATATCTGCAATCTGGCTTTCGCGCTTAGCGGCAAGGGGCCCCCATGCCAAAAGAAGAAGGGAAAATAGGATCGTCTGGTAAGTTTTCATGTGATGGCCTCCAAATGGTCAGCTTTATGCTCCGAATCGCTCGAAATTGTACTGCTAGTGAGCGGTTTAACGTTACCGATAACGGCAGTGTATAAACGTTATCGGTAACGATGTCAAGCTCAGAACAGCGATTCCCGATCAGCCCACACTTGAGAGTTTAAGCGAACAGCGATTATCCTGGTATGGCGCCACGTCGGCGACGCGCATTCCGGCCTTGAACCTTTATCATCAATTCGGCTTTGCGCCAGTGATTAGGGATGAGCTAGAGCGGGCGCTCTGGCAAGAGATTGAGCTTTATCTATATCTATGCTGAATCCGGCGCGGCCATGCGTTCGTCTTAGGAGATGCAAGTTAGCAAATTGACCGTAGCGGATGGCTAAGGCTCCTGCGATTTCCCAGTTTGAATCGCAGGTTCAGCGGCCTTCCCGAGGCGCCAGCGGGGTAGGAAAGGCGCCTCGTACCCCGCTCCAATTCCACACAAGGAGAAAGAATGGAACGAAAGCAAGCATCCGATTATCCACAGGAGTTGTTGGACCTGTTTCACGAATATCAGCATGGCGACATCAGCCGCCGCACTTTCCTCGACCGCGCCGGCAAGTTTGCGACCGGCGCCCTGACCGTCGCGGCAATTTTCGAGAGCTTGAAACCCAACTACGCCTGGGCGCAGCAGGTACCACCGGATGACAAACGCATCAAAGTGGGCTACGAAGTCGTGCAATCCCCAGCAGGAAACGGTACGATCAAAGGTTATCTGGCGCGTCCGGCAAAAAATGGAAAGCTGCCCGTCGTACTCGTCATTCACGAAAACCGCGGGCTCAATCCCTATATCGAGGATGTCGCGCGTCGTCTCGCGCTCGCCGATTTCATTGCCTTTGCGCCCGATGGATTGACTTCGGTCGGTGGCTTTCCGGGCAGCGATGAGAAAGGCGCCGCCGCCTTTCGCACGGTAGATGGAAAGAAGATGACCGAAGATTTCGTCGCGGCGGCCAAGTGGCTCAAGGCGCGCCCCGATTCCACCGGCAAACTCGGCGCGGTCGGGTTCTGTTTTGGCGGCGGGATAGTGAATCAACTGGCCGTCAGGCTGGGCGCTGAGTTAAATGCGGGCGTTCCCTTCTACGGTCGCCAAGCGGGCGCAGAGGATGTTCCCAAGATTTCTGCGCCGCTGCTGCTTCATTACGCGGGCAATGACCAGGGCATCGACGCTGGCATCCCGGCTTATGAGGCGGCGCTCAAGGCCAACAACAAGGTGTACACGCTGCACATGTACGAGGGCAAGCAACACGGCTTCCATAATGACACGACGCCGCGTTATGACGAGGAGTCAGCGAAGCTTGCGTGGACGCGCACTCTCGAATTCTTCAACAAATACCTGCGATAACGCCTGATTACGCAACGGCCATCAAGACAGAGGCGCAATGAATTCATTGCGCCTCTGTGAACGAAAAACATCGCCCCGACGTTTGCTTCTCAATCCTCATTCCAAACATTGGGCTTCTGCCCGGATTTCCTGCGCTGAATAGGAGAAAAACAAGTGATGCGTTATCTGATTTTCGCGGTGGCTGGCCTTCTCCTCGCCACTCAGAGCAGGCCTCCTGCGGCGCCTGCCAGGCAGCCCTTCACCGTGGTTGAATCAACCATTCGCGAGATGCAAACGGCGATGGCGGATGGCCGCGTCACCTCGCGCGAGATCGTCCAGCAGTACCTCACGCGCATCGCGACATACGAGGACAAGCTCAATGCGATAATCGTCGTGAACCCTCACGCGCTAGAGGAAGCTGAAGCTCTCGACCGAGAGCGCGCGCAAGGCAAACTCCGCGGGCCGCTGCACGGCATACCTATCGCCCTCAAAGACAACATCCACACGACCGACATGCCGACCACCGGAGGCGCGCTCGCGTTTGACGGGTTGATTCCGCCTTACGAAGCGACGCTCACGAAAAACCTGCGTGAGGCGGGCGCGATCATCATCGCCAAGACCAATCTGACCGAGTTGGCCAACTGGGTGGCGACCGGAATGCCGGCGAACTATAACGCGCTCGCCGGGCACGGGTTCAATCCATATGATCCGCGGCGCGACCCACGCGATGCCACCTTCGACGGGCGGCCCGCGCTGTCCACCGGAGGGTCGAGTTCTGGCGCCGGAACCGCCGCTAATTTCTGGGCGGGGAACGTCGGCACCGAAACCTCCGGCTCGATTCTGAGCCCGTCAAATCAGAATATGCTCGTCGGGATCAAGCCGACCCTCGGCCGCGTCAGCCGCTACGGCGTCATTCCCATCACTGCCGATCAGGACACCCCCGGGCCGATGGCCAAGACGGTCACCGACGCCGCGATCATGCTCGGCGTCCTTGAAGGCTCGGCGGCGGATCCAAACGACCCGGCGACTTCGAAGTGCTCGCGCGTCCCGGGCGGCGACTACACGAGGTATCTCAATCGCGAAGGGTTGAAGGGCGCGCGCATCGGAATACCCCGCGCGTTTTTCTACGACAAGCTCACGCCCCCGGGGGCCAAGGAGCCACGCGGTGGCCTCGACCCGGCGCAGGCTAAGGTCATGGATGAAGCGATTGCGATTCTCAAGCAGCAGGGCGCCGTCATCGTCGATCCGGTAGAGATTCCAAGCGTCGTGTCCGCCGATCCACAAGAAAACTTCCTGCTCTGGAACGTCTGCTCGGGTCTGGACAACGCCAGAGGCAAGGACGCCGCGTGTTCGATTGTTTTCAAATACGGAATGAAGCGGGACTTCAACAAGTGGCTGGCCTCGCTCGGCCCTGCGGCCCCGGTGAAGACGCTCACCGAATTGCGACAGTGGAACATTGCGCATCAACGAGCGGGCTCGATCAAGTACGGCCAGGCGTTGCTGGACATCTCGGACGAGATGAATGTTGAAACTGACGCCGCGCGCTACCGAGCCGATAGAGAAAAAGACTTGCGGCTCTCGGCGACTAATGGCATCGACGCGGCGATGAAGAAGTATCAGCTCGACGCTCTGTTATTCCCCGGCCCGAGCAGCGCGGCCATTGCCGCGAAGCCCGGCTACCCGACGGTCATCGTGCCGTTTGGCTTGGCGCAGAACGCGCCGGTCGCGCCAGCGGCGCCATTCCCCGAAACCTTCGCGGCAAAACCCGCGCCTTTCGGAGTGAGCTTCACGGGGTTAGCTTGCAGCGAGCCTCGGCTGATCGAGCTTGCGTATGCGTTCGAGCAAGCGACGAAACGCCGCATCCCTCCGCCGTCTGCGCCATAGTAACTAATCAGCGTAAGGAGTCTCAGGACGTCTGGCTTGCCCGGCTAAAGAATTTTGACTCTCAGGGCAAGCAAATTGAGACGGTGTATCGGATGGAACGATATAAGCCACAGTGACTCCCAATTTTTGAGGCCTGCGCATAAATCGGCGGACCCTTTGGAGCTGCAACCTATTGCTTTCCCATAGCGTGAATGCTAGCATTCCTATGGTTAACCAAGAGGAGGCATATGGGCGATAAAGCGGATGTCTGGCAAGGGACCCTCGCATTGATGGTTTTGAAGACGCTTGAGGCGATGGGGCCGCTACACGGATATGGGATTGCCCGCCGCATTGAGCAGACGAGCGGGAATCTCCTCTCCCTGAACTATGGAACCCTCTATCCCGCGCTCCTGAAATTGGAGCAGGAAGGGGCGATCGCCTCTGAATGGGGGACGTCGGAGAACAATCGCAAGGCCAAGTTCTACCGGCTTACGCGATCGGGTCGGAAGCAATTGAAGAAGGAAACGCAGGAGTGGGAGCAGACGACAGCGATCCTCGCGCGATTCCTTTCTCCCACGGAGGAATCGACATGAAGCGAATACGTGTCTTGATCTTAAGACTGGCCGGCCTGTTCTCGAAGGAGCGGCGAGAGCGTGAACTCGAGGATGAGATCGAGAGTCACATTCAGATGCACATCGAAGATAACCTCCGTTCCGGCATGACCCCGGAGCAGGCGCGGCGGGAGGCGATACGGAAGTTGGGGGGCGTGGAATTGGCGAAGCAGGCCTACCGCGACGGCGGCACGATCCCATTCCTAGAAAACCTGATGCAAGATCTCCGGTTTGCGATCCGGCAGTTGCGAAAGAATCCGGGATTCACCGGCGCCGCCATCTTCGTGCTGGCCATCGGAATGTGCGCCAGCGTGGCCATCTTCGCCTTCGTGGATGCGGCGCTGATCAAGCCGCTGCCTTACCAAAATCCCGGGCGGCTCGTCGGCGTGTATGAGAGCGTCCCGTCGTGTCCGCAATGCAACCTTTCGTATCTGGACTACCTCGACTGGAAAAAACTCAACAAAGTCTTTAGCTCGCTGGACGTATACAATCGCACCGGTTTCATCCTGAGCGCTCCCGCCGGCGCGGAACCGGCGCGCGGCGCGCGCGTCAGCGACGGGTTCTTTCGCACTCTCGGCGTTACTCCGGCGCTCGGACGTGATTTCTACGCCGGCGAGGATTTACCTTCGGCCTCCCGCACTGTCATCCTGAGCTACCGCGCCTGGCAAAAATGGTACGGCGGGAAAGAGGATGTTTTGGGGCAGACGGTCACGCTGGACGGAATTCCGAACGTCATCATCGGCGTGCTGCCGCCTGAGTTTCATTTCGCGCCGGCCGAGCCCGCGGAGTTCTGGACTGCGCTTCAAGCTACCCGCCCCTGTGAACAACGGCGAAGCTGCCATAATCTTTACGGCGTAGCGAGGCTCAAGGACGGAGTCACGGTCGGGGCCGCCTTGGCCGACGTGACGTTGATCGCGCAACAACTGGAAAAACAATATCCCAATTCCAATCGCGGTCAGGGCGCAGCCGTGATGGCGCTCAGCGAAGTGATTGTCGGGGATATCCGTCCGATACTTCTGACCCTGCTCGGCGGGGCAGGGTTGCTGCTGCTGATCGCGACCGTGAATGTCGCGAGTCTGTTGCTCGTCCGTTCCGAGAGCCGCAGGCGAGAGATTGCGCTCCGCAGCGCGCTGGGCGCATCGCCCGCTCGATTGGCTCGACTGTTTGTGACTGAAGGGGTGACGCTGGTGATGGCCGGCGGCTCGCTCGGTCTGGCGTCCGCCTATTGGCTCATGCGACTCCTGACCAGGCTCATCCCGACAGGCATGTTAGCCGGCATGTCATATTTGCATGGCCTTGGCCTGAATGCCCGTGTGTTGGCCTTTGGAGGCGTGATCTCGCTGCTCGCGGCGGCGCTCTTCTCCATCACTCCCACCTTGCGCTTGTCCTTGTCGGAGATGCGAGAAGGTCTTGCGGAAAGTAGCCGCGGTTCTGCGGGAACGATCTGGCGTCGCCTCGGTTCCAAGCTTGTGGTCGTGGAGCTGGCTACGGCCGTGGTGTTGCTCGTGGCCGCCGGGTTGCTCGGCAAGAGTCTCTACCGCCTGCTCCACGTAGACATCGGGTTTCAGCCCGAACATCTGGCTACGATGGAAGTAAATGGGCCGCGATCAAGTTATGCGAAGGACGAGCAAGCCATTGCGCTGGAACGGCAGGTCGTGAGCCGGATCGCGAGTCTGCCCGGCGTAAAATTTGTCGGCGTCTCCGCCGACGGTCTCCCAGTAAGCCATAATGGAAATACGACATGGTTTCGCGTGCTCGGTCGCCCCTGGAACGGTGAGCACAATGAGGCGCCTATACGGGAGGTCAGCGCCGACTACTTCACAGCGCTGGGGGCGAAGCTGTTGCGAGGCCGTTACTTTACCGAAGCGGAGGACATGTCGAAGCCTCGCGTGACCATCATCAACCAGACGATGGCAAGACAATACTTCCCTGATGAAGACCCCGTTGGCAAGCAGATCTCTCTTAATCTCACGAAGCCCGAGCCAATGGAAATCGTCGGGATCGTGGAGAATATCAGAGAGGGCCCACTGGATACGCCGGTCCCGCCAGTCCTATATGTTCCTTTTAACCAGAGTACGGATAATTCTTTCGGCGTGGTCGTTCGGACCTCGCAAGACGAAGAGTCTCTACTCCCGGCGATGGCCGCCGCCATCCATCAAATCGACCCCGGCATAGTCACGTCTGACGCGATGACTATGAACGACAGAATCAATGATTCGCAGTCAGCCTACTTGCGCCGCTCCTCGGCGTGGCTGGTGGGAGGATTCGCTGCGCTAGCATTGCTGCTCAGTGTGGTCGGACTCTACGGGGTGGTCGCATATTCGGTGAGCCAGAGAACTCGCGAAATCGGAGTTCGCATGGCGCTCGGCGCGCAGCGCAGTTCCGTATATCTGCTCATCTTGAAAGAGGCGGGCGGACTGACCGCTGTTGGAATCATCGCAGGTCTCTTTTGTTCATTGGCTGCGGCTACGCTAATGCGCACGCTGCTCTTCGGCGTGAATTCGTGGGACATCTCCACATTGATTACTGTCGCCGCTGTGCTCGGCGCCTCGGCGCTGATCGCCAGCTACATCCCCGCGCGCCGCGCCGCGTCGGTTAATCCTGTAGAAGCCCTGCGCGCCGAGTAGCCTGGCAGCGCTTCGGCGTCTCAGCCCCCGATCCGCGCGCTCTGTCCGCCGTCCACCGGCAACACAGCGCCGGTGATGAATTGCGCCTCGTCCGACGCGAGAAAGAGCGCCGCGTGGGCGACATCCCACGCCGTGCCCATCTTGCCGCGCAGCGGAACCTGCGCGTCGCGCTCGCGGATCAAATCTTCCTTCGCAATGTTGCGCGCTTTCACCTGACCTTCGATGGCCATCGGCGTATTGATCAGTCCCGGCATAATGGCGTTGACGCGGACGCCGTATTTCGCATTACCTATCGCCAGCGACTGAGTCATCGCGTTGACGCCGGCCTTGGAAATCTTGTAGGCCGTGAGGCTCGTGGCCGAACAGACGGCGGCGATTGACGAGATATTGATAATGCTCCCCTCTCGCCGCTGGCGCATCACCGGCAAGACCTGCCGGCAGGAGAGAAACATTCCCTTGAGGTTCGTGTCCAGGATCCGATCCCACGCCTCTTCGCTGAGGCCGACCAATTCCGCGTCGCCGGCGCCTATGCCGACGTTGTTATGCAGGATGTCAATTCGGCCGTAGGCGTCGAGCGCCGCCCGCGTGAACGCGCGACAATCCTCCGCCCGAGTGACGTCAGCTTCGCATACGAAGCACTCGCCGCCATCGACTTCGATCATCGCCTGTGTTTCGCGCGCCGATTCCCTATCTCGATCAACCAGAACCACTCGAGCGCCTTCTCGCGCAAAGAGAATGGCCGTGGCGCGGCCATTGCCCATAGTGTCTCCCGGGGTCTGTCCCGCGCCAACCACTATGGCGACTTTGCTTTGAAGTCTCATGACTCGAACCCCGCGACGCCTTCGTCCAGTTTCACGCCTAGCGTGTTGAGCGCCATTGACACCAGGTTGTATTGGCCGATGGTGAAGATCAGATCGAGCAGGCGCCGCTCGTCGTACCTCGCCGCGAGCGCGTTCCAGACGGCGTCGGAAATAAACGCTTGCGCTCGCAACTCATCAGCCGCGCGCAGCAGCGTGGCGTCGAATTCACTCCAGCCCGGAGCGGCGGGGCCTTCCTTGACGCGATCGATTTCCTCATCGGTAAGTCCCGCCCTTTTGCCGATCACTACGTGCTGTCCCCATTCATACTCGGCGCGGCAGAGCCAGCCGACGCGCAGGATCAGCAACTCGCGATCGCGCGGCGGCAACGTGGATTTGTTTAGTATGTAATCGCCGAACACCAGCCATCGTTTGAGCAGCTTCGGATGGGCGGCGAAGGTGCGGAAGATGTTGAAGACGCGCCCGTCCACTTTCAAGCGTTCAAGCATTTCACGGGTTTCATCGTCCCACTTCTCTTCAGCTAATGGTTCAAGGCGCGGCTTTGTCAGGCGCATAAGCTTACCTCCTACAGCGATCGGGCGTATCATACGCCCGACTTGCGGTTACATTCAAAATCACACAAAGGAGGCGCCATGCCCACGAATACACCAGTGACCAGACAACACGCGCGAGTCTCAGGATTGCTCCTGATCGGCATCGTCGCGCTTTTCGCCGGCGTAGCGGGCGCAGCCCCGATGAGCGTGCTGAACGGCACGCAGTTTACCACGACCACGGGAACGCCGATCCAGGCTCATGGCGGAGGCGTGATCAAGGTCGGTCCATACTATTATTGGTTCGGAGAGAACCGGAACCCGGACTCGACGTTTTTAGCCGTGTCGTGTTATCGCTCGACCGACCTCAAAAACTGGGAGTTTCGCAATAACGTCCTCACCGCAAATTCGGCCGCGGAGTTGAACCCCGCAAACATCGAGCGCCCCAAAGTCGTCTACAACTCGACCACCGGGCGCTACGTAATGTGGATGCACTGGGAGAACGGCGTCAATTACGGCGAGGCGCGGGCGGCGGTCGCCAGCTCCGCGACTGTAGACGGGAACTACACCTACCATGGCAGCTTTCGCCCCCTCGTGAACACTGGAGTCGTTGATCACGGGAAACCGGGCTACATGTCCCGCGATTGCACTCTATTTGTGGACTCGGACGGAACCGGCTACTTCATCTCCGCGGCGAATGAAAACGCCGACCTTCACGTCTATCGGTTGACATTCGACTATCTGGCGATTGACAGCCTGGTCGTCAAACTCTGGGTCGGACAGAAACGCGAGGCCCCGGCGATGTTCAAGCGAAACGGCTTCTATTTCCTCCTCACATCGGGAGCGACCGGCTGGAGCCCCAATCAACAGAAATACGCGTATTCGACCAGCGTCGCTTCGGGCTGGTCGAGTCTGATGAACTTCGGCGACAGCGTCTGCTACTACTCGCAAACCGCTTTCGCGCTTCCGATCCAGGGGAGTTCGACTACGTCCTTCCTATACCTTGGTGACCGCTGGGCCGGCGCCTGGGGCGGCAGGGTCAATGACTCGACCTATGTCTGGCTGCCTCTCACGTTCCCAACCAACACTTCATTGAGCATGTCGTTGAGAAACGTCGCCACGATCGATACAGCGACGGGCGCGCTTGGCGGGAGCAATTACGTGTTCAAGTTGAGGAACGCCAACAGCGGGCTTGTCGCCGACGTGCCGGGCTTTTCGACGGAGGACAGCGTCCGGATCATGCAGTATGCTGACAACGGCGGCGCCAACCAGAAATGGAGACTTCAATACGACGGCGCCGGATATTTCAAAATCGTCAACGTAAACAGCAATAAGTTGATGGACGTGACTTCAGGCTCGACGGCGGACGGAGCGGAGATCATTCAGTATACTGATAACGGCGGCGCTAATCAGCGGTGGGCGCCAATCGACAGGGGCGGCGGGCGCTATGAAATCAGGAGCAAGCTCAGCGGGAAATCGCTCGATGTCGAGGGCGCATCGCTTAATAGCGGCGCAAATCTGATCCAGATGGCGGGAAGCGGCGGAAACAGTCAGAGGTGGGGATTGGAACCTACGAACTGAGCGTCATCTGACAAAGCGGCGCAACAATAGGCCGCAATCATAACTCTGCAGTAACTATCGATAGCGCTCCCGCAGGCCCGAATATTCGCGCGCGGAGAAGGCGCGGTAGCTCATCGGAGAAGCGGGAACCTGAGTGCAGACCTAAATCCTGCAAAGTGACGGGCGCGAGCATGTCAAATCGCTCGGATGCTTATGCGGGTTTCAGCGTCAAAAATGGCTGGCGCCCGTCACTTTTTAGTAAATCGAACCCGCGGCGTGGCGGAAATTGAGGCCTCTTATCGGTCGGCGACGCCAGTTCCCTGTTCAATCACCAGAACTTTATTTACCTCTTTGATCTCATAGGTCTCAGGTTTGCCATTGGCCCAGCGCACTTCAAGATTCTCAACTTTTGTCGCCGATCCCAGCCCGAAATGAACTCGCAGGTCTGATTGGGAATTGTAGCCGCGTCCGCTCGCTACTTCACCGCGCCGCCGCCGCCCGTTCACCGTGAGGAAAACGGTTGTGCCAATGGCGTCACGCGGGCACTTTCGCGCGGTATCGCCGATGAGTCGCAGCGTCAGCCAGTGACCGGATTTATTGCCGCCGTCATTACGCAGCAAGGCCGGCGTGTCGTCCATGTCGTTGAGTAAGATGTCCGGATCGCCGTCATTGTCGAAATCGCCGACAGCCGACCCGCGCGCCGATCGAGGCGTGTAGAGCGCCGCGCCCGCGCTCGATCCGGTTTCGTAGAACTTGCCGTTGAGATTGCGAAAGAGTAGAAGGCGCTGTTTGTAGCTCGTCCCCCAATCCGACGTGTCCACCGTCGGGTAGACGTGGCCGTTGGCGACCAGCAGATCTAGCCAACCATCGTTGTCGTAGTCGAAGAAGTTCGTCCCCCAGCCGAGAAAGGGTATCGGGATTTCCCCAAGTCCGGTTTGAAAAGTCGTTTCGGTGAAGTTGGCGTCGCCCCCTTTTTCCGTGAGGTTGCGATAGAGCGCGTTCGTGTCGTCGGCGAAGTTGGTGCGGTGAATGTCGAGCCGCCCGTCACCGTCGTAATCCCCAATGGCGATGCCCATCCCGGCCTGTTCGCGCCCATTTTCATTGAGCGCGACTCCCGATGCGTAGCTCACATCTTCAAATGTTCCATCGCCGCGATTGCGATAGAGGTAGCTCGGCGTCGAATCGTCGGCGACCGTTAAATCGAGCTTCCCGTCGTCGTCAAAATCGAACCACGCCACGCCGAAGCCGTAATAACCGGCCTTGTCCGCGACGCCCGCTTTTTCGCTGACATCTGTGAACGTTCCATCGCCGTTGTTGTGGAAGAGGTGATCGGGCGATCCCTTCAAACCACGCGGCCCACACATCACTCGCTGGTTGCGATACTGGCAAGAGGTCATCCCGGCGGCGTAAGCCGCTCCCATACCCTCGGATTGAGGATTGCCATGCCCTCTGTCTCCCGCCGTCTCCCCGTCTCCCCTGGCGCCGCTCGCGGGAGGCGGCGGATTGTCGATGTCGAAATCAACGTAGCCCGCGACGAAAAGGTCGAGCCGCCCGTCGCCGTCGTAATCGCCGAACGCGCAGCCCGTCGACCAGCCGCCAATCATCACGCCCGCTTTCTCCGCAACATCGGTGAAGGTTCCATTGCCGTTGTTGCGATACAACCGGTTTTTTCCGAAGTTGGTGACGTAGAGATCTTCCCATCCGTCGTTGTCGAAATCGCCGACACAAACGCCTTGCCCCCATCGCTCATTCGCCACGGCGCCTTTATCGGTCACATCGGTAAACGAGCCGTCGCGGTTGTTATGGTAGAGCGCGGCGCGCGGCGCTTTTGCCTTTCCTCGCAGCGCATCGAGCGTCGAACCATTGACCAGATAGATGTCGAGCCAGCCGTCGTTGTCATAATCAACGAAGGCGCAACCCGCGCCCGTCGCTTCAATGAGGTAATCCTTGGCCGGCGCGCCTGAAACGAAGCGAAAGCCGCTAATGCCTGCGGCCTTCGTCACGTCAACGAAGCTCACCCCCGGCGCGGCGTTGGCGGAAGGCTTGGGAACCTGCGCCGTCGGCGGCGGGGTTTGTCGCTGGCTTGTGGCGTTTGGGGCTGCGGCGACGGCCAGGGCCAGCGACAGCAGAAGAGTCCCGTTTGATAAAAACTTCGCGCGATGTGTCATAAAAACGCCGTTTGTCCATCCTCCATAGCCGACAGTCCGCATGTGACTAAGACATTTATTGGTCGCTTTTCGTTGAGGCGCCCAGTTCAGAGCCATGGACGCAGGTCATCTGTTCACACTCAGCGTGATCACTGAAACCGAATGTTTGGGCAGTTCGACCAAGAAGTTATTTCCCGCTTTGATTGCGGCGCGTTTGATCGAGACAGCCTCGGGCGCGGCGAAGCCGCTGGCCGCCGTCAGAGAATCAGCCGTTACGCTCTCCATTACCGCGCTCGACGAGACTCTGGCGCCACTCACGCTTATCTTCGTCGTCAGAGAGTTCATCAGATCGGTATTGACCGCATTGACGAATATCTTTTCGCCGTCCGCTGAACGGCTCACGACCGCATCGAGAAACGGTACGCCCCGGCCCTCGCGGCTGCTGTCGAACGCCGGGCCGTCAACTTTCGCCGCCAGTCGCTCAGCGCCGAACCGCGTGGCGTAAAGCTGATTGACCAGGTAGATAGGCGTGACGAAGAGTCCGTGGCGGCCGGCCTGAATGATCCCGCCCGGCCAGCCATTGACCAGATCGGATACGGCGCTCATCCCGATCAGATCGCCCCGCCGCTCGAAGACGTTCATCAGCCGCGCGCCATAAAGCGCCGCAAGGATCGAATATTGCTGCGACTCCGGCAAATCGAGCCCCCATTCGTTGATCGCCAGCTTGATCGGGCGGCCCGGAACCAGCTCGCGAATCGCCTGTTCGACTTCGCCGTAGAAACGCTCGTAATGGAGCGGGCGCGCCATCAGGTTGCGCATGTCGCCCTGCGTCTCGCGCCGGCCGTAGTAGTGGTGAATCGCCAGGTAATCAATATCCCGACCCGCCAGCAGCAACACCTCTTGGTTCCACTTCATGTCGTTGTCGCCGACAGCGATGAATTTGATCGAAGGGTCGACGGCGCGCATCGCCGCGACGTAGCGGTTGTAATTGCGCGCGTAGGTCGCGGAGTCCGAATGGCCGCGCACCCAGTCGCCCCAGATCTCGTTGCCTATCTCCCAATACTTCACGCCGTAAGGCTCGGCGTGGCCATTGCGGGCGCGCATCGCGCCGTATTTTGAAGTCGCCGGCCCGTTGCAGTATTCCACCCACGCGGCGGCCTCTTCGACCGTCGCGCCGCGCCCTTCGACGTTGACCGTGATTGAAGGCTCTGCGCCGACGCCGTGGCAAAAGCGGATGAACTCGTCCGTGCCGAAATCGCTCGGCTCCGGCTCGTTCTTCCACGAAAGATTGATCCATGTCGCGCGCTCATCACGTGGCCCGACGCCCCATTGCCAGTGATAATCCTGCGCCACGTTGCCGCCGGGCCAGCGAATGAATGCGGGGCGCAATGCTCTGACCTTCTCGAAGACGTCAGCGCGCACGCCGTCCACCGCATTGCCGGGCATCAATGATACCTGATCCACCCACAGCCGCCCCTGCCCATGGAAGAGGATCGCCAGGCGCGCGAGCGGGTCGCTTTTCACCGGCCTGAGCGTGAACTCGTATTTCCTCCAATCGCCGCTGACGTTTTTGATCTCGGCCTCGGCGTAGATTTCGCCGCTTGTCACATCGGCTTCGAGCGCGACCGTCACGCCTCCATTGAATTCTTCGGCCTTCAACCACAGATAGCCGCGATACTCGACGCCTTGCTTGACGGGCGCGCGGCTCTGGTAAACGCCATGACGCGCGATGACGCCCGGGCCGAGCTGCGCGCGCAACGAGTGACCACCCGTCACGCCCTCGGATTTTTTCGTATTCGGATAAGCCGTCGTCTCGTCCCAGCCGAAGGACAACCCGTAATCGTCGTTGCGGTCGTCAGGGTAACGCTCCCAGTAACGCGACAGCCCCGTCACATTGGGCGATTCCTCGAAGCCCCGGTTGCGTATCATCTCGGCGTGTAGCCCGCCCTTGATGTTCTCGAACATGAACTCGGCGAACTGGCCGTAGAGCAGCGGGCTGAGGCGCCCTTCGACCTTGCCCGCGTCAATCTCAATACTCGCCGTCGAGGTTTGCGTCGAGGTTTCGACGGGCGGGCGAAAAATGGCGCAAGCCAGCAGCGCAATCGCCGCGACTATGCGCCGTATGCCACGAGTTGATCCTTGCTGCCGGTGATCGGTCATTCCGCTGATAACTTTCGAAAACTTCTTACCTCGTTGCGCCGGCGGCCTTCGATTTAGCCTTGCCGGTCAACTCCCTGATCAAATCGACCTCTTCGGCGCGGTAAGGCGAGCCGTCCTGCTTGAAGACTTCGTGAAACCAGATGGACGGTTCGCGGTCGACATAAGGCCGCTGCCACGAATCCCACGGCAGAAAGGTTTGCGTCTTGCCCGCGACAAAGCCCCAGTTGATCGCCGCGACCTTGTATTTTTTGGCGACGGGCAGCGAACCTTGAAAGGTGCTCTTATTGCCGCGCGCCATGTATTCGGTGCAGAGGATCGGGCGATTGAACCGTCGCAACCACTCGATGCGCTTCTCGAATTCGGCGGCGTCGTCGTAGTTGTGAAACGAGATCACGTCCGAGTTTTCGAGCTGAATTTTTTCCATCGCCGAAAGCTTCTCGTCCGACGACCAGTCGCCTTTCCACACGCCTGAAGTCAACGGCTGCTGCGCGCCCGCCTCGCGCGCCCATCTGAAGACTTGCGGCAGCAAGCCCAACACGAGATCGACTTTGTTTTTCGGCTCCTGCGGCCCGTAGCTTGAGCCGTTCATGTTGTCCGGCTCGTTCCAGACGTCCCAGCCGAGCGCGCGCGGGTCTTTGCCGAACGCGCCGACCACGCCTTTGACGTAGGCTTCGAGTCGCGGATATTCCGCCGGATTCCGCAACGCGTCGGCGCCGGGGCTTTGCAACCAGCCGGAGTTATGTACGCCGGGCTTCGGTTCGCGCTGTTTGCCCAATTGCGGGAACGGGTCCCAGCACGAATCGAAGAGCACGAGCATCGGTTTGATCTTGTGTTTCGCGGCGATCTTCAGAAACATGTCGATCCGCTTGCGGTACCCGGCCGCGTCCTGGCGCCAGGCCAGGTCATGCAGAAAGACGCGCATCGTGTTCATGCCCAATCCCTCGGCCCAGCCCAATTCTTTATCAATGATCTGCGGGTCGAATGTCTCGGCCTGCCACATTTCGAGTTCGTTGATGGCGTTGGTCGGGATGTAATTGCTGCCGACCAGCCACGGCTGTTTGGCATA
>DASTMP010000212.1:0-19317 GCA_035714085.1 Blastocatellia bacterium | reverse complement strand
TCGTCGAGCAGGTAGCGCCTGATGAGATCTTCTTCTTCAGGATTCCAATCCATGATTCGCTCAGCGTAACGACGCGCGTTCATGCTAAATGTCGCGCCGCGTCAAAAATTTCATGAAAATGTCATAGAGTCTCTTCGCGGCGCCGGCAATCGGTGATGCAAGCGCGCAACTTCTCTTTCAACCTGTGTACTTGCAGTCGCAGAGCGTTGATCGAACAGCCCAGGCGGGCGGCCAGTTCCAGCCGCTCTTTCAATTGTCCCTTCTCGCTTTCGCCGTAATAGAGCAGCAGCATTTCCCGCTCTTCAGACCGTGATTTTTGCAGGCATTCGCGCAGGCAGGCGCTCATCACTTCCTTTTCCGTCGCGACGTCGTGGGATCGCGCGTCTGGCAAGTCTCTGGGCAAAGGCCCGCCGTCGCGGCGGGCCAGCGTCCTGACGTATTCCAGGCGCTTGAATAGCGCGACGCGAAAAAAATAATGCCTCGGGTCGCCGGTGTATGCGCCGATGAGTTGTGGCGCCTTCTCGATAACGGTATTGATGGTTTCGTCAGCCAGGTCTTCGGCCTTGGCTCCTACCCACTGATCGAGGAATCTTATGAGGTCATGACGGATGGCCTCGTATCTTTGCGCCGCCACTTCGCGATCGGCATCCAGCCAGTCGAGCAGGAGATCGAACGCCTCTTTCGTCAGTTCCCCGTCCTTCATACATGGATATAGAGATTGTCTGGCAATACAGCTCAGGTAAGTCGGCATGCATTATAAAACGCCCGCCTTGCCTTGCAAGTAATTCACCTGGCGGGAGCGTCAAATCCCCAAAAATTCCGCCTTGGCTCCTCGCCGAACTTTTTTTGTCGGCGCCCGGAAATTTCGCCCGCCTCATTACCATCTATGACGGAAGCAATTTCAACGACGGAATTGCCGCCGGCCGAACATTGACCGCTAACCCGAAATGTCCCGGTAAGGGAAGGAGGAGCCATGGCATCAACGTCACGAGACCTGGGCGACTTGATCCCCGGACTTCAACCTCAAGTACAAGAGCTGCTCAACAAATGCCTTTTGCGCGGCATTGAGATGCGCCCTTGCGCGACGTTACGCGACCCGTTCGAGCAAGCCAGGCTGTGGCGGCAGTCGCGCTCGCGCGAGGAGATCGAGCGAAAGATCGCGCAGTTGCGCGAGGCGGGCGCGTCGTTCCTCGCCGACTGTATCGAGCGCGTCGGCCCGCAATCGGGCCGCCCGGTGACAGGCGCCGCGCCGGGGCTGTCGTGGCATCAATGGGGCGAGGCGCTGGACTGTTTTTGGATGGTGAACGGCGCCGCCGAATGGGATGCTGGCCGGCTTGTCAACGGCGTGAACGGTTACCGCGTCTATGCCGAGGAGGCGCGGCGGCTAGGGCTGACGGCCGGTGGATTTTGGCCGAGGCTTAAAGACTGGCCACACGTACAGCTCAGACCCGGCGATAGCCCGGCAGACGCCATGGCGCTCGACGAGATCAACGCCACGATGAAGGCGCGGTTCGGGCATTTAGGCTCATAGCCGCTTCGGCGCTATGCGGCGGCGGTGATCAGAATATGAACGAGGACGTCCCTCCCATAATCGCGATTTCGCAGCCAAGCGGCTGAGGCGGCCTCTTCAAACAAGTTTCATAAGTACCCTAAAAGGACGGCATATGACGCGAGTAATGGCGCGAATAACACTCTTGATTCTCTCTGCGTTGCTGGTGGGATGCGCAGTTGGACGTCCGGCAATCCCCGAGGCGGTCAGTCACTCCTCAATCGTTTATAAGACGACAGACCTGGAAATGCACAGATGTCTTTTTGAACAATCGGTAACAGGCCGGGCTTGTCTCCGCCCCGCCAATCGGATCGGCGGCGGCGCGATCGAGCCGCCCGCTCCCGTGAAGGACGATGAAATGGCTGTTTACTGGCGCGACACGATGATCAACTCGATTCGCCGCGACATCGAGTCTTACTATCACGAATATGAGACGCAGTTGGCCGACGGCAGACGCCGTTTCGGAAGCGCAATTGAGGTGGCCGCGCTCGCCGGAGTCGCGGCGACGACTATCTCCAAAGGAGAGCGCGCCAGAACTGTGATCGCAACGATGGTGTCTTTCCTCCAGGGGGGGCGCGGCAAGATTGACCAGGGCATCTTTCGAGACCGGACGACCGACGTCATCATTCAAAAGATGCGCGCCAGTCGCGCCAGGGTTGAGACCAGGATTTTGCGGAAGATGGCGGAGCTAGACGCCACACATTATGGCTTCAGCGAAGCCGAACGTGATTTGCGCGAGTTGTTCTGGGCGGGGACTCTCCAGGGTGGATTCTTGGAACTATCGCTCTCCGCCGGCAATGACGCGGCGGAGGCGGTAGAAGAGAGGAATAGCGCCGAAGCGGCAGCGCGGAGCCTGCTGCCCATTGCGACGCCGCGAGACCGCGCCTTGGCGAAGAAGATTGACGTCAAGATCACTGAGTTGGCGCGAGTCTGGCGTGACAACCAGAATACGCCTACTGGCGCGGGAGCGCTGCAGACCTTGCTGGATGCGCTCAAGACACTCAAGACGCGTAATAAGCTCAAGTTTTCAGGAACGCTTCCTGCGGACACCGGCGATGCGAAGTTGTTGATCGATCTGATCCGCAGTGAGATGGAGGACGCGCTTAATTCTGGGGGATTACAGGAAAAGCTTCCCGTAATTGCCGAGGCTCTAGGCGTCAAGTAATTTCAGGAAGGAGAAAAAAATATGGAAGAGAAGCATTTCGTGCTCGACGGCGACTCAAGTTTGCAACAACAGGAAGATTCATTGAACACGGCGCAGAGCCTGCTCCATGCCGAGGTGAAGATCTACGCCAAAGGGGAGCGGGTCGCTCCCGCTAACGGCGCAGCCACAACCGTTCCGCAGCACCCTAATTTTGTGACGATCGAGCGAATCGATGATTTTGTGAATGTCAAGGACATATTTCTGGTGATACTTGGTGATGTGGCTGCCGAAGACATCAGGCAGGCCGGCCAGCAACCGAGTAGGAGCAGAATCTTCTTTAGTGACGTGTTTGTCGGAGGAGTCGTCAAAAAGGTGGCGGGCTATCGATAACAGCCGCCCTTTTACCATCGGCGCGGCTCAGCCCGGCCGAGTCAACAGGAAGGAGATTACAATGAGAGAGAACAGCATAACGTTTCGCCGCGCCCCCTTGCACATCTTCATTTTGGGACTGTTTGCGACTTTGATCCTCGTGAATGCGCGTCCCGGCCAGGCGCAAGGGGCCGATAACCAAGCCGTCACGCCTAAGGTGAAGGAGGTATACGGCCCCTTGGCGTTGAATCAGGAGATCATGGTGGAGGTGGACAATCTGCCGGCGTTGCTGAAAAAAGTGAATGGGGATTTGTCGAAGATCGTTCTCCATGTGGACGGTTACCCGCTCACGGGCTTAGTCCCAAGGCGGCTGAGCGTTGGCGGCGGCGAGGTCAATAAGCTGATATACGACCTTAGGCCTCCGGCGGATGAAGAGCAGCGTAATGCATGGCATGCTTTGTTAGGCCGCCCAAAGCTCTTCCCGCCCGAACCCAAAAAAGTGTCCGTCAGTGTCGGCGAAAAAGGCCAGCCGGTTGAGCCGAAGAACGGCGCCGAACTGCGGGTGATAAACAAGAATGCCTTTTGGGTCTTTTTGATTGCGCTGGCGGCGTTGATTATCGCCTTCTATTACATGGCGACACAGAGCGATCTGCTGCGCGACTCAGGCCCCGATCCGTGGACCATTGACGGGAACGGACAGAAGGTCATCCTGCGCAAGCCTTACAGCCTGGCCCGCACGCAGATGGCGCTATGGTTCTTTGTTGTTTTCGCCTCATACCTGTTCATCTGGCTGGTCACGGGCGCTCTGGTGAGCCTTACCGCGCAGGTACTCGGTCTGATCGGCATAAGCGCGGGCACTGCCATGGGCGCGGCCGTCATTGATACGAACAAACAGGGGGCTCTCGAAAGACAGAAGGAAGATCTGGAGAAGAAAAGAAATTCATTGGAGTCCGATTTAGCGTCGCTCCAAAGCCAGATCACGGCAGTTCAACAGAACGTGGCGCCTGCCGCCGGCCTGTCCGCCTTGATGGCCGAGCAATCCGCTAAAAAGACCACGCTCGATCAGGTCAAGACTGATTTGGCCAAGCTAGAGTCCGGAGCCGAACCTCTGAAATCAGATTGGTTTCTAGTAGACATTCTCAGCGACGAATACGGCGTCAGCTTTCACCGCTTTCAAATTCTCGCTTGGACGCTCGCGTTGATCGTCATCTTTATCGCCTCCGTCTACCGAGTGCTGACTATACCGCCGTTTGACGGCACGCTGTTGGCGTTAATGGGCATCAGCTCTGGCGCCTATTTGGGACTTAAATTGCCGGAGACTAGGATCGCCGCCAACTGACGTCGCGCCGCCGCGCCTGAAAAAAACCGGTTGTTCAATAGAAAAACATTTATAACAGTTTTCAATTGAGTATGCGGGTCGGCGATTGGCGCCTGCGGCATAGAGCGCATCAATAGAAGGCGGATGACGCGGATGGAACGGATTGACGCTGATCTTTTTTGGTTTTATCCGTAATGACCCGTGTTCGTCCGTGTCATCCGTCTTCTATAAACCCGCACACTGATCTGAATGCCGTTCTAAAACGCGCGCGGCGGGCGCTCGCAGTCCAATTCGCAATCGCCCGCCACATCCGAGTCATCGGCGCCACAACCTTCACGATTACTTCGGCTCGCGATCCCACCAATATTGCTTTTCCAGCGGCTTCTGAGCCGGCCATATCTGGTCTAGCGTTTCGCCGTCGAACAGCTCGCCGTTCTTCATCACGTAGCGGATCGAGTTGGTATTGCGGATGTCGAGGAGCGGGTTCAGGTTGAGCACGATCAGGTCGGCCAGTTTGCCCGCTTCGAGCGATCCCACGTCGCGGTTCAATCCGATGGCTTCGGCGCCGAAGATCGTCGCGACGCGCAGCGCTTCCATCGTCGTCAATCCGCCCGATTGCAGATCCCACAACTCCCAGTGGCAGCCGATGCCCTGCATCTGGCCGTGGCCGCCCAGTCCCACGCGACCTCCGGCGCGGACGACCTTGGCCACGCCGTCGGCGATCCCCTTGTGGCCATACTCTTCGGGATGGAACCACTGGCCGCGCCGTCGCAGCATCGTCATCAGCAACTCTTGCGGTATGAAGCGGGCGAGCTTTTTATTGCCGACTACGTCTGTGTTCTCGAAGAAGTAGTTTTCAGACCACGGCGCGCCGTATGCGACGAGCGTCGTCGGCGTGTAATAAGTTTTGGTCTGCGTCACGAATTCGGCGATGTCCTTGTAGATCGGCTGGATCGGCAGCGCATGTTCATTGCCCGAAAAGCCGTCGATCATCTGCGACAGATCGAGCTTCATGTCGAGCGCGCCTTCGGTCGTGGGCGTGATCCTGAATTCCTTGCACGCCGCCGCCACCCACTGCCGCACGATGCGGTCTCCGGCGACATACTCTTTCAGCGTGTCGGTTTGATAGGCCTCGCGGTAGCGTTTGATGTAATTGCGCGTGGCGTCTTTATCGTCCAGGCCCGAACGGTCAAAGACTCCGGGGCCCGTCGTGTAGATACGCGGGCCGATGATCTCGCCCGTCTCGACCAGATCGGCGTAAGCGTATACGTCGGTCGTCGCCGATTGCGGGTCGCGCGTCGTCGTCACGCCGTAGGCCAGGTTGGCCAGATACTGCCAGACCTGCGTCTGATGAGCGTCGCGCGGGGGCCACATGTGCGCGTGAACGTCGACGAGGCCGGGGATGATCGTCTTGCCGCTCACGTCAATCACCTTGGCGCCGGATGGGAGGGCGGATTTGCCTCTGGACGGCCTGATCTCGGTAATGCGGTTGTCGGTGATGATGATGTCAGCCTTCTCGATCACCTCGTCACCCTTCATCGTGATGACGCGCGCGCCGGACAGCGCGACCACGCCTTTCGGTTTGTCGCGCGGCGCTTCGACCACTAGGTCGAAGCTTTCCGGTTTGTCGGCGCCGGCTTCCCCGGATTGATTGACCGCCTGGCGGTAGAATTTCGCGCCCCACGACCATGTCACTGATTTGCCGTCGCGCGACCACGCGATGTAATCCCCTCCTTCAGCCGACATCTTTTTCACCGGGACCGACGGCGTTCCGCCAACAACACTCACGTTAACGGTCTCTTTGCCGGCCTTCGGAATCGTGACGAGATAATGTTTGCCCTGGACTTCGCAGAAGGCTTGCGCGCCGCCGGGCGAGATCTTGATCATGCTGGCGGGCGCCGGATTGGGCGGAGCGCCCGTGCCCGTGACTTTCAGAATCGTGCGGCGATCCTGCCCGTCCAATCGCACCGAGGTCAACCCCTGATTGGTCGTCAGGTAGACGCGGTTCGGGTCGTTCGAGAAGTGCGGATAACGGCCGCCCTGCGCAGACGCGATCAACGTCGAATTACCGCCGTCCGCGAATATGTAGCGCAGATCGACGACGGTGGTTTCGCCGATGCCGGTGATCTCGCCGTCGGCATGGCCGTGCAGCGCGGCTTCGGTCTCCGACAGGAATTCGTGCTGAAGGCCTTTCAGATCGGCGAAGAGATGGTCGTCAATCGAGCCCGAAGTGAAGACGATCTTCGTGTTGTCAGGTGAGTAGACGGGGTAGGTGTAAAACGCGGCCTTGTTGGTCAACCTCTCCGGCTGACCCCCTTCGATGGCGACGCGGTAGATGTGGCCGCCGTCGCGCGACCATGTGACAAACGCGACGTAGCGCCCGTCGGGCGACCAGGTGGGCATAAATTCGCCGACCGGGAGGTTGGTCAAACGCTTCGGCGCGGCGCCAGGGCCGGAGGGGGGCAAATCCATCACGTAGATTTTGTTGAACGCCGAGAACGCGAGGCGTTTGCCGTCGGGCGACATCGCGGGATAGCGGATCAATCTGGCTTTGACGTTCGGCCCGTCATCAACCTTGTAATCGAAGCGCAGCCGCGCCGCGATGTCCATATCGACCTTCGCGGAGAATGGGATCACGGTCGCCTCGCCCGTGGCGAAATCCACGCGTTTGATCTTCCCGTCAATCGGAACGATCAGCGATTTGCCGTCGGGCATGAACGCGTAGCCGGGGAAGGTGTCGCGGGTCGCGCGCGATTCCTGGTCGTCGCGCGTGACTTTGTTGATCAGCCACCGCTCTTGACTCGTTTCCAGGTCGCGCACGCGCAGCGCGGTCTTCGTTTCATAGCGCGTGGCGTAAACCAGGCTCTTGCCGTCTGGCGAGATCATGGGGCGCATCGCGCTTCCGACGGCGTTCGTAATCGTCGCGGTCTCGCTCGTGTCGCGGTCGAAGCGGACGATCTGCCAGAGAGGGAATTGCGCGTTGTAGCTGAACGCGCCTGTGCGCTGCGCCCAGTAAATGAACCGTCCGTCGGGCGAAGCGACCGCGCCCATCTTGTTGAGTTGGGGCGGGGGCGGCGGTCCTTGCTGCCCCGGCGTCGGCGGCGGCGGGGGCGGCGGCCCCACGCTGACACCCCCGCCGCCGTCCTTGTGGTACATATAAACGTGAAATGTCCCAATGCCGCGCTCACCTTTCGACGCCAGAATGTAATTGCCGTCGGGCGTCCACGAAGGCGACAGGAAATAGAGCATCCCCGGCCCGCGCCCCTTGGTGATCGGCTTCGGATCGGAGCCGTCGGGTTTGCAGACCCACAATTGCTCGGCGCCGCTGCGGTCGCTGGTGAAGACGATCAGTTTACCGTCGGGCGAAAATTTGGGCTGAGCCTCGAACGACATGCCGCCGACTATGCGTTTAGCCTCGCCGCCGGCAATCGGCAAAGTGTAGATGTCTCCGAGCAGATCGAAGACGATCGTCTGACCGTCGGACGAAACGTCCAGCGACATCCAAGTTCCTTCGTCGGTAGCGAAAGAGACTTTGCCTTCGGGCTTCAAAATCAATTCCTCTTTCTTCTCCTCTTTCTTTTCATCCCTCTTCTCATCCTGCTGCTGCGCGCTGGCGCTCGCGCGAAATATTCGCGTCGCGCCGGCGGCGAACAGGGATAGCCCCAGCAATGCGCAGAGCAGCAATGAATATGAGCGAGCAGGGAAGGGAGTACGCAACATATATTTCTCCTCGTTGTTGTGGTCGTTATCTTTTCGTGTGGGGACGCTAAATTGAACATTTGACCGGGCTGTTTTAGTTGGTTTCAGCCGGGTTGAAATGCTTACCATTTTCAGCGAGTTGATATTCTCTGGGGTAGACTCAGGTTTATCAAGTTTTATCCGAGTTGAAGACTGCGGCCAGGGCCGGATATGAGGGGATATGTATGTAACGTTTTTGATCAGGGGACATTATCAAGTGAGGCAATGTGAGTTTTCGACCCCAGCGAAAACCGTTGACGTTTCAGCAACACCCCACATCAAAGCGGCCCCATACAACATACAGGATCGCCGAAAGCGGCGCTTTTGTTCGAAAAAGCGCGGTTGCCTTAAACGCGAACCACTCACCGTTGCGGAGCGGAACCGGCGCGCAGAGCGGGCGCGGTCGTGGCTACGCAAGACGCTCGACGGCGGCTTAACGCCTGCCCCTGAGATTATCCGGCTCGCTCATAAGGCCGGGGTGAATGAATGGGCGCTCAGGCGGGCTAAGAAGTGGCTCGGCGTCATGGCTGTTAAGGCGGGTGGCAGGCGTCAGGGTTGGGGCGCGAAATGTTTCTAAACTGCGGCCAGGGCGGGAAGATAATTGCCCGAGTTTACAAGACTGGCGAAGGGGAAATTTAGCGCCCACTCTCTCTACGCGATTTCTGGGGCTTTCTGACGCATATTTGGCCATAACAACCGCCACTTCTACCTGCGCGATTTTGTCAAGCGACGTCCTATAAGTCCCTGAATAACGGCTACGATTGCGCCGTACGCGCAGAGGGCAAGAAAAGCGATAAGAAAGCCATAAAGACCATATAAGCGGGCCGAGTAAATTGCGGCGGCGAAGGGGATAGATATGGCGACGAGGAGGCCAGCAAGGAGGGTTGCCACACCGACTACAATGCCAATTGCGGCTCCCAATTCAGTCCAGAATTGCAGGTAAGCCTGAATAGATTTCTCAACAGTTAGCTGCTGTATGAAGCGGGATATCTTGTCGAGCATGCGCCTCTCCTCCTTCCGAGTCCACATTCTACAGCAAGAGCGCCGGTTCGTTGAGTCAAGACTTTGACGCCCCGCAATCTCTCCGGCTCCGCGCCAATTGAAGCCTGCAACACAGCCCGGCGCGCGCCGGGCATGTCGCTTTTGAGCGGAACCGGGGTAAATTTGGTCGATTACTGCGCCTAAATGACGGCGTTGAATACAGGGCATTTCGCCGGTCCGGGTGTAGGCAATGTCCCGAAACACCCCACAGTATGACGTATGGCCGAGTCCCGAAACGCCCCATGATTTTTCGACACCGACGGTTTTTCTATTTTTCTTCGCGCCGATTCCTTTTGACTTTGAGGTAGAGGCAGGAAGGAATATTCACAAGCTTCCTTCACAAGAAACCATTTCCACCGGAGCCCCAGCAGTATGGCGAACCTAGATAGGAAGAAACGGCGTGTCCTTTTAGTCGAAGACGAAAAAGAGGCAAAGGAATTAGCGATTTTCACCCTCGCAGATTATACACTCATCTGCGCCCGCGACTTCGACGAGGGGCTGCGCTTAGCCCGGCGAGAATATTTCGACCTTTACATCTTGGACAACTGGTTGCCTGACAAGTCCGGCGTCGAATTGTGCCGCGCCATTCGAGACTTCGACCCGCACACGCCGATATTGTTATATACAACCGCAGCCTACGCGCGCGACATAAGAGTGGCTATGCGCGCAGGCGCGCAAGCGTATCTCGTCAAGCCGGTCATTCCTGGCGAACTTAGGCAGACGGTTGCGCAACTGATTTCTGTCCCACCCGAAAGGGATTTTGAAGCTCAGCGGGCAGAGAGCGCTGCCATACGAGATGAGTTAGCAGTACGACTGACGGCAAATATCGAACTGATAGAGAGGGCTAAAAAGAAGTATCTGTACGCCAGAGTGAAAGCGGTTAGGCTCAAGGCGGAGGTGGCCTTCATCGCTGCGGGCGGCGCTAGAGGCGCTTTCGCGCGGGAATGGCTATCGGTATTGTTAGAAGAATTGTGTATCGACGCTACGTCTGACGACGCGAGTGGCATTTGAACACGAACGTCATTTGGCTTTTCGAGGGTGCGCCGGATTCTTCATCTAAACCTCGAATCAATTGGCGGAGGCGAGGCCGATGTCCCGCAATAGTCCGGCGAATCGCGGATCCGATCGCAGGCTGGCGAATGCGGGGTCTACTTTGAGATAGATCATCCGGTAAGCGCGTTCCTGATAGGCTTGTCGGAGCCATTTGAACGCCGCGTCTTTCTGGCCGAGTCCAGTGTAGATCATCGCCATGTAGAAGGCTGGGACCGGTCTATCCGAGGACTCTCGGCGCATCTCATTGAGCATGGCCAGCGCATTCTCTTTCTGACCCGACACCGCGAAACCGTAACCGAGAGCGGCCTTGGTGAGAAGGCGGCCTTCCAGTTGTTCAGCCTTTCGCAATTCGGCGAGCGCTTCATCTCTCCTGCCCAATTGCAAATAGATGTCGCCGAGAGTGGCGATCGCGGGGTAAAAGTTCGGCGAGAGATCGAGCGCCTTATTGCATTCCGCGAGCGCCAGGTCGTATTGGCCCGCGTAAGAGTAGATCAACGCGGCGTCTTTGGTGATGGCGGGCGAGACGGGGTCGAGCGCCTGCGCGCGTTTGACCCGGTCAATGGCTTCGGGGAACCGCCCCGCCACCGCGAGCATGATGGCGTACCAGTGGTGAGCGGTCTCGTAGTTCGGCTTTAGATCAACGGCGCGTTTGAACGACGCCTCGGCCTCCGCGAGGTTCCAGTCGTTGTAGAGTTGCACCTGCGCCAGCGAGGCATGCGCTTCACCCAATGTCTCGTCGAGCTTCAGCGCCAGCAACGCCGAGGCTCTGGCTTTGGACATGGCCTCATGCACAGACATCGGATGGCCGCCTCCAAGCGCATAGCAGTCCGCCAGTCCTGCGTGAGCCAGCGCAAAAGCGGGATCGAGCTCGGTCGCCTGGGTGAAGAGCTTGATCGCCTTCCCGTATCCCTCGCGGGTTCGTTGATTCCAGAAGTAGCGCCCTAGCATATAAAGATTGTGGGCCTCCGCATTCTCGCTGTGGCGTTTGGCCACTTGCAATTGTTCGCCAGGTCGCAGCTTCTCGATGATTTCCCGCGCGATCTGCGTCTGCATGAGCGGCAGATCGCCGGACCGCCCCGTGTATTTTGCGCCCCAGAGTTGGCAGTTTTTATGCGCGTCGATCAATTGGAGGCTGATGGCGAGTTGGCCGACGCGCGGCGTCACCTGTCCGGTCAGAACCGCCTCGACCTCCAACTCGCGCCCGGCGGCCTGCGGATCGATCTCCCGCCTTTTGTAGCGGAAGACCTGATTGCGCGGCCTCACTTCCAGATTAGGCAATTGGGTGAGAGTGTTGATCATGCTCTCGGTCACGCCGTCCGCCAGATACTCGGTCTCCGGATTCCCGTCCGTATTGATGAACGGCAAGACGGCGATGGACTTTATCGCCTTGTCGCTTTTGTTGAAGTATACGACGCCGGCGACGGCCGCAATCAGCGTGACCAGGACAATCGCGGCGATGCGCCATCGCCTCCATCGCTTTTGGACCGCGACTGTCGGAGATCCTTTTATCGCCGGCGAGGACGCGACATGCGCTTCGCCCCTTTTCAGGCTCTTCAGATCATCGAGCAATTCTCTCGCCGTCTGGTATCTCTCTTCGCGGTCTTTGCCGAGCGCCTTGCGGATGATCCGCTCCAGCGCTTCGGGAACTTCGGACGTGAGTTGCGCGAGCGGCGGCGGCTCCTTTTCGAGAATTGAGACGATCGTATCGGCGGCCGTTTCGCGCGCAAATGGCGAATGACCGGCGGCCATCTCGTAAAGCGCAACGCCCAGGCTGAAGAGGTCGCTGCGCGCGTCCAACCTCTCTCCGCGCGCCTGCTCCGGCGACATGTAACTTATGGTGCCCATCACCACTCCCGCCCCGCCGCTCGCCGTCGTCGCTCCAGACTCGTTATTCGGGTCCGTGGCCGTGTCGTAGGAGCGACGCTCGATCAATTTGGCCAATCCGAAGTCAAGAACTTTGACCAGCCCGTCGGGACGCACCATGACGTTCTCCGGCTTGATGTCACGGTGGACGATCCCGGCTTCATGCGCGGCGTTCAATGCGCTGGTTATTTGAATCGCGATCTTAAGAATCTCGGCGGCGTTCATTCGACCGCTCCCGATTCGGCGCCGCAGCGTTTCGCCCTCGATGAATTCGCTGACGATGAAATGGACGCCTTCTTCCCGGCCGAATTCGTGAATGGTGATGATGTTCGGGTGATTGAGCGCCGACGCCGCGCGCGCCTCCTTCTCGAAGCGGCGGAGACGGTCGCGGTCGATCGAGAAACCCGGAGGCAGAACCTTGATCGCCACGTCGCGTCCGAGCGTCGTGTCTTTAGCCCTGTAAACCTCCCCCATTCCGCCGCGACCGAGCAGCGACAGAATCCGATAACGGCCGAGAGATTTGCCCAACAGAGCATCGGCGTCGGGTTCCTCTGCGAGATTGAAGGCGGGAGCGCTCAGGAAACTGCCCGGTTCTTCGTGGGCCGCGATGAGCGATTCAATCTCAGCCCGCAGCGAAGGATCGCCTTCGCACGCGCCCGCGAGATAAGTCTCTCGCTCGGTTGCGGGAAGCTCGACGGCGGCCTGAAAGATTTCTTTCAACTGCCGCCATCTTTCGGATGTGAGCGCCTGCTGTTCCATAGCTGAGCCGTTGGTCGGAGCGTGTGGCCGGGACGCTCGCGCCTCAGATTGCCGCGCGCCATCCGGCAGGAACGCGAATTTTAACCCAGGAGCCGACAAAGTCGAAATTTTTCAGATTCGGCGAGCCGTTTCGCGCCGATTTTCTGCATGAAGAATTGAAGGCAGCGAGAGAACCTCCGCCTATACAAACAAGGAGAGCCAAAAAGATGTCAAAACATGATTGTGGGTGTGACTGCGGATGCAAAAAGGTGATTGTCCAGTGCGGTTCTGGCGCTGGCGAACCTCCGCCTCCGACCACGCCGCCAACCCGGTACAGTTGTATCAACGGGCAATGCGTTCCCGATCCGAACGGGGCTTATACGAGCCTGGGCGCCTGCCTGGAGGCGTGTCGCGTTCCGCCTCCGCCACCTCCACCAGCGACGCGGTATAGTTGCGCCAACGGGCAATGCGTTCCAGACCCGAATGGGACCTATGCCAGCCTAGGCGCTTGTCTGGAGGCATGCCGCACGGTTCCGCCTCCTCAACCAGTCTGCGACAGAGTCCGAGTGACCTTCATATCGTTGCACGTTACCGATGACGGCGAGACCGGAGATGGGGATTGGACTCTCAATTTTGACGTGAATGGAGAATTCAATAGCCACGTCTTTCCGGACGACTCGATTGATGACGGCCAGAATCTCGACTATCGGATCAATAAATTTGTTGATGTGTCGATTGGTCCGTTTACTACGGATCTTACGGTTCGCATTACCGGTTTGGAGAGAGACAGCGGCTTGAATGGAGGCGACGATCCTTTAACGGTAGCGGAAAGAACGTTCCCACGGTCGGATAATTTCGGCATTGGAAGTGTCCATACGCTCCCTTCCAGCCCTACCGCCGGCGACCAGGTAGGCGATTATGAAGTTAGGATCCGCATCGACTGCCTCAATTTGACGACGTCGGTCGTATCGCTCGCGACCCTACGACAGGCTGCCCTGTGGCGACTCGAAAGAGAGAACACGAAGAGGGAGCGGTATAAACTACCTCCACTCCCGAAAGATGACGCCGCCCTGCTTGAACGGAGCCTGAGTTATTTACAAAAGAAGGGCTGGAATCTCAAGACGATCCTCGGAGAGAACTTTATATTTGAAGGCGCCGGCGGCCGCATCGATCTCAGGACCAGCGATCCGAGGCCTAAACAGGGTAAAGGGTAAGCCGTATGATCAACGGCTAAGCTCTCTCCTCAGCCATGCTCTGGCCACGCTCCAATCGCGTTTGACGGTCGCGGGCGAGACGCCTATGGCTTCCGCAATCTCTTCGATGGTCAAGCCGCTGAAATAGCGCATCTCGACAATCCGTCCTTGCTGCGGATCGAGGCGCTCCAGACGTCGCAGAGCCTCATCGAGGGCGATCAGGTCTATCTCTGGCGCCGCCGCGAAATGATCTACATCGTCGAGCGAGATGAGCTGGGCGTCGCCGCCTCGCTTGGCGGCCCGGCGCGTTTCGGCGTGATTGATCAGAATCTGTCGCATCAGCCGCGCGGCGGCGCCAAAGAAATGAGCGCGGTTTTGCCAATTTACCTGGCTCTGGTCTATCAGCCGCAGAAAAGCCTCGTGAACCAGAGCAGTCGGTTGGAGCGTGTGTCCGGGGCGTTCGCGACGCAGGTAGCCGCGCGCCAGACGGCGCAGTTCGTCGTAGATGAGCGGCGCCAGCTCATCACGGGCGCTTTTGTCGCCTCGATTCCAGGCGATCAGCAGTTGGGTGATCTCTTTGGGCGCTGAAGTCATGGGTTGATTACCGTCAACGAGCCGATTCTAAACCCGGCTGCTGACAAAGTCGAAATTTTTTCGCGAACAGTGAGCTATTCGACGCCGGTTTCCTGCATGAACAGGCGAAATCACTCAACGCTCAAGGAGGAAAAATCATGATTTGGTCAGCGAAGAACAAGAGTTTGTCGGCGCAGGCTTGCGGCCTGCTCCTGGTCGCGGGTTTTCTATCCACGACTTCTTTTATTTCAGGCGCGGCGAGGATCCGGCAGGCGGGCGGCGCGCGCGAAGGCTTATCCGCACTATCAAGCTCTCCAATACGTCAGGTCACTTCAGCGACGCTCCTCCGCCCGAAACCCCGGCTGGAACTATTGATGTCAAGCTGATCCCCGGCGATCCGAGACATCGCGCTTACAGCGCCGGCATGACGGACGATGCGCTTTACCTCGTCGATACTCAGCTCGGAACCGCGCGGGTCGTCTTCGATTTCGGCCGCATCGCCCGTGGCGGATGGCCGCAACTGATGCGCATGACGCGGGACGGCGACAGATTATTCGTCTCGATGAATCTGGCGGGGAAAGTAGTCATGTTCGACACGACTCAGCCCCGGCGGCCGCGCGTGTTGAAGGCGATCGATCCGGGGCCGAATTCAGGACCGCACTACATTGCGCTGACCAGGGACGAGAAGCGTCTGGTGATCAGCGACTATTTCTTGAATGAGGATGAGTTCGGGAAAGTCCATGCGGAAGGAGATCACAAGATTCACGTCGCGCGCGTCTCCTCGTCCGGCCTCAGCCTGGATCCATGCTTTGAGGTGGATTTCAACACCGCGTTCGCTACGGGCCCCGCCCGTCCACATGGCGTGGCCATCAAATAAGCTTCAATTTCGAGGAGAAGCGATCATTAACTGCGCCAGGAAGCGCCAGCGGATCGTGACCTTCCAATACATGCGATACTGCTGGCAAACTTCCATTGTGTGTTGAGGACAGCGATACAACTGATGACTGGCTACTGACAACTGATCACTGGTTCAAAATAAACACAAACGTTTGGCTCCGAGCGCCGGTTTATTTTTCATCAGTCGTCGGTTGTCGGTTGTCAGTCGTCAGGTATTTCTTCTCTGAGCGCCAAGGTGAAAAACGCCATAGGCCGTAAAACCTGAGTTTGCCAGCGGTATCACATGCAATCGCAATCCGCTCCAGGCAATTCGAGCATTCTTTTTAAATGGTAACGAAACCAGTATCATAGGAGCGACTATGGGAAATCCAGCAGAGACGTATGAGAGCTACATGACGCCATCACTCTTCGCTCCGTGGGCGTCATACCTGGTTCAGTCCGCGAACCCGCAATCCGGCGAGCGCGTTCTCGACGTGGCGTGTGGGACAGGCATCGTCGCCCGGCGCGTCGCTGTATGCGCTGAATCGAATGGAAAGATCATCGGCCTCGATCTCAATCCGAACATGCTCACGGTCGCGCGCGCGGCGGCCGAGCGGGAAGGGCTTGCTATCGAATGGCATGAAGGCCGGGCTGAGAAGCTCCCTTTCCCGGACGGCAGCTTTGATCTGGCGCTGTGCCAGTTCGCGCTGATGTTTTTCGACGACCGGCGCGCCGCTCTCGCTGAAATGCACAGGGTTCTGACCGATGGCGGCCGCGTATTATTGAGCGTCTGGCAAGGCATTGAGCGTCACTCGTTCTACCAAACGCTGCATGAGGCGATCCAGGCGCGACTCGGGATGTCAGTTGTGCAAGACATCTTTGCGCTCGGCGGCGCAGACGAACTGCGCGGGCTGCTGACGCATGCGGGCTTTCAAAATGTGGAAATCAAGGCGGTCTCTATGATCGCGCGCTTTCCGGACCCTGGGGGATTTCTCGCCGGTGAGATTGATGTCGACACTGCCGCCATCCCTTCGATGCAGCGCCTTGACGCCCGGGCGCGGCAAGCGATCGCTGCGGCCATTTGCGACGACATGAAAGCGGCGCTGCGCGAGGTCACGGAGGATGATCACGTTGTAATCCCGTTCCATGCGCAAATCGCGCGCGCCGAGCGAGGAACGGCGTAGGCGATTCGCCACTTTTGCCCTTCCTGCCATTTTTGCTTCTTCCCGGCCTCCGTATTGACAGTTCCGTGGCGTTCGGCAAACACTGTGCGCGGCAATATCCACTGAAAATCCGCAACGCAACCATATTGCAACCATAATGCAAGGAGGGGATTCCACTCTATGACAATCTCCAGACGCCGCTTTTTACAATCCGGCGCGGTGGCGACCGTCGCCGCGCTCTCGCATCAACGATTCAGCGCATACGCCGCCTATGCCGCGAAAGCGGGTGTGAAGTTCAAGGTCGGCGCGCCCGATTGGAATCTGCGACTGATCGCGAAGACCGAATCAGTCGCGCTGGCGAAAAAGATCGGCTTCGACGGCGTGCAGGTGAGCGTCGGCCGCCAGATGCAATTGAAAGACGAGGCTTTGCAGAAGGCATTTCTCGACGAATCGAAAAGGCTCGGATTTCCGATAGCCTCGCTCTGCCTCGACATCCTGCACGTCAACGGATTGAAATCGGACCCGCTGGGCAAGCAGTGGGTGGCCGAATCAATCCCGATTGCGAAGGCCATGGGAGTGAAAGTGATTCTGCTGCCGTTCTTCGGCAAGTGGGCGCTGCAAACCCCGGCCGAGATGGATTACGTCGGTGACGCGCTGCGCGAGATCGCGCCGGAGGCCGAGAAGGCCGGAGTCATCCTCGGCCTCGAAGACACGATCTCGGCGCGCGACAACGCGCGGATCATGGAGCGGTCGAAATCGCCCGCCGTGCTGACCTATTACGACGTGGGCAATTCGACCAACAACGGCTTCAACATCATTGAGGAGATTCGCTGGCTGACGGCTGAGCGTATCTGCGAAGTTCATCTGAAAGACAATCCGAACTTCCTGGGCCAGGGAAAAATTGATTTCACCGCGGTCGTTGACGCGCTGGCCGACATCGGCTTCGATAAATGGGCGCAGCTCGAATGCGACAGCCCGACCCGCTCGGTCGAAAACGACATGGGCGCGAATTTGAAATTCATCCGCGGCGTGATCGCCAAGAGAGGCTGAGAAGGAATATTCAACACAAAGGATCAAAGGATCAAAGGATCAAAGGATCAAAGGAAAGATAGACCAGATCAAGGCCTTGTCTTTCCTTTGACCCTTTGATCCTTACTTCGCGGGCGTCAGAACGACATTCCTGAACCAGACCTTGCCGTGATCGCCCTGGAGCATGATCGGCCCCGGCGTCCCTTCAGCGCTGTCGAGCGCGCCTCCGGTGATCCCTGGTATCTCTTCTTTGTCAATCACAGTTTGGCCGTTGAGCGTGACGGTCAGTTGGCGTCCGATCAGGGTGATTTCGTATTTCTGCCATTCACCGGCCTTCTTCGATGCGTTCACCTTCGGAGTCAGGAATCCGTACAGCCCGCCCATGCCGTGGCTCTCAGGTTCCTTGCCGTAATCGTCTTGGATTTGCGCTTCATAGCGTCCGCGCAGGTAAACGCCGCTGTTGCTTTCTTCGATGATTTTGAACTCGAGGCTCAGCTTGAAATCCTGGAACTTCTGTTCGGTGATGATGTCGACGCAGCCCTTGCTGTTGGTCATCGCGCCGTCTTCGACGCTCCAGCATCCCTTGCCTTTTTCTGAGCGAAGCTTCCAACCCGTCAGATCTTTGCCGTTGAAGAGCTGGATCGGAGCGCCCCATTTCGGATCGGCTTTGGGCTTGAGCGCTGGCGCGTGGACCCCGGACCATTTCAGCGTCGCGCCGTCTTCGCCATTGGTCGAGCCTTCGAGTTTCTCACCGGTCAATTTGCCGTCGAAGACCAGGTCGACTTTCATGTGCTCGTATTGCGGTGGCAGGCTGAATTTGAGTTTTCCGTCGTTGAATTCGATCTGCTTGATCGGGCGGGCGCTGCCGAATCGTCCGACGAATCGCCCTTGCAATTTGCCTTCGGCGTCCGTGACTTCCAACCACGAAGTGTAAGGCGCGTCCGAGCCCTGAACCGTCAAATCCCATCGCCCGAGGATTGGAGAGGTTTTCTGGGCTTCTCCGATTGTAGCGAACATGGAAAGGAAGAGTAGATATAGACACAATAAGCCAAGTGTTTTTCCGCGCATCGTTGAAATCTCCTTCGAAAATAGTGGGCAGTGGATAGTGAGTAGTGGGCAGTGAAGAGATAAAAACTGCCCGTTACCCGCTTTCATCGTTCTTCATTCTGGTTAACCCCGCCAAAAGAAGCAAGGCGACGGATCGCAGTTCTTGCTCGCCTGAAACTCATAAGCTATGCTCTTCAACCCTGAATTGATCGTAATTCCCCATATTAATAAAGCTAGACGAAATGCAAAGTCCTCCACTTTTATCCATCTTAATGCCTGTTTATAACGAGGCGAACACCATTCACGAGATCATCAAACGCATAGATGCGGTCGATCTGGGCGATGTCCGCAAAGAGCTGATCATCGTGGACGACGCCTCGAAGGATGGCACGCGCGAGGTTCTGGACGACATGCGCAGAGTCGAGTCCCACAAAGTCTATTTCCATGCGCAGAATATGGGGAAGGGCGCGGCGCTCAGGACAGCGCTGACTTACGCCACAGGCGACATCATCATCATTCAGGACGCCGATCTGGAATACGATCCGGCCGAATACGCCGAACTGATCAAGCCCATTCTCAAAGGCCGCGCCGACGTGGTTTACGGGTCGCGGCTATCAGGCGCC
>DASTMP010000211.1:0-2356 GCA_035714085.1 Blastocatellia bacterium | reverse complement strand
CACCGCGGGCGAACTTTACCAGGGCACCTGCAGAATAGCGAAGCTAACTACTGTAGGGCCTGCTTCGTATTCCTAGCGCGACGGTGATCGGCATATCGGTTACCGCCACGACGATGGGCGGCATACTCTTGACCGTCGATTGGCGCCACGTGGGGTGGATCTCTATCCAGATAGGGTCGGCCTATTCCGAAATTTTTGCCGTGCGCGTCGATCCAGGTCCACAATTTTTCAGCTTCATCGTGAAGTCGTGTGGGCGCTTTTAGCCCAATTATAAACCGGCTGACTGCTTCTGTTGCTGTTGCCGCTGTGGGCATGTGGGCAACGCTCTTTCGTTGTCCATCATGTCCACAGCGATGCGACGCTCGGATCATTGATGGCAAGGCAGTGCCTGGCGCATCCGTATCAGGCTGGCGGACGGAAAAGCCCCGGCGGCGCCGCTACAACTCTGGCAGCATGCAGGTGAGAACCTTGAGCCGCAGATATTCCTCGTTGCGTAAGCCGTAGGCGCGGCGCTGGATCACCCGGATCTTGTTGTTGAGCCCCTCGACGAAGCCGAGCGAGACCTTGTTCTCCAGCCGGCAGTAGGCGGCGATCCCGTCCCAATGACGATCGATCATCTTGGCGAACTTTTCATACGGCGTAAGCCGCTGCCACTTGAGGCTGGCGCGCCAGTTCTCGAAGAAGCGCCGCGCCCAGCCCTCGCGCTCGTAGCTCCACAATTGGCCGAAACTCTCCTTGAGCACATAGGCAGTGTTGAGTCGCTTATTGGCCGAAAGCAACGTCTTCAAAGCCTTCTTGCCATCGAGCGTGAGATTCTCCTTGCGCGACAGCAATGTGTATTTCTGCCCCTTGATGTAGCGCCGATCGCGCCCCGCAAGCCGCCCATATTCGCTCTTGCGAACCTGATCCAAGGCCTCGCCCAGATGCCGCATCACATGGAACTTGTCGAACAAAATCGCGGCCTGCGGCGCATGCGCCGCCGTCGCCAGCCGAAACGGCTTCCACATGTCCATCACCGCCAGCCGTATGCGTGAGCTCTTCTTCTTGCCGAGCCTCGCGTAGAACTCGCTCATGCTCGCCTCCGAACGGTCCTTGCCGCCAAACCAGATCGGCCGGCCTCGCAGCAGATCGCTCACCACGATCCGATAGGTGTGACCCTTACGGATCGCGATCTCGTCAATGCCAATCACCTGCGGTGAAGGCAGGCCGGCACGCTTGAGCTGGGCTTCCATGTACTGCTGCTCCAGCGCCTTGACCGTGTGCCAGTCCAGCTTCAATTCCGCCGCCACGTCCTTGATCGTCGCCGATCGGCAGCGACGGCCGACATAATAGGCAAAGCGCTTGGTGTAGAGCGGATTGTCCGCCAGAAAGTCGAGCCGCTCGCGCTTCACCGTGCCACAGTGACGGCAGTCGAGGCGCCGCACCTCCAATTCCAGAAAAATCCGCGTGTCGCCGCACGACAGATCGCGCACGCGCCGTTGCTTGCGATCGTACCAGCCCATCTGCACGCGACCGCAACAGCCGCAAGCCGTTTTTTTGAACGCCGATTGAGCCTGATCACCCGCGCTTTCGGATCACCGAATACCGCGTGCACCGTCGGTTCAGGCCGAAATCCGGTGAAGATATACGCATCCCACAGTCGTCGAGGTCGTTTCGCCGTTCTTGTCATCCATCTCGGATGCCAAATCGAAGTCCACTCCGGAATCCAAAATCGCTAGGAAATGCACAGCTTTCTTGCGCCTTCATGCCCTAATTCGCCCACTCGATTCCGCGAAGACCCAATATTTTCTCGCTCGGCATGGATAGTCTCGCCGAAGAGCTTGAGAAGCGAGGCGTTCATACAACCGTGAGCAATTACAGCGAATGGCAATCGCTGGCCGATCAAGCGGCCTCAAACTACAAGGCCGGCAAAGAAGATCCTATCATCCTCGTCGGTCATTCGCTAGGTGCCGACGCCGTAATGCAGATGGCCGCCTACCTTAATCGGAAAAATATTCCGGTTGCATTGGTAATTCCATTCGACGGCACGGGATCGTTTTTGACTCCCGCGAATGTAGGCCGCTTGGTCAATTTGACCCAGCGGAAATACGCCCACATGCGCCCTGGGCCTGGCTTTCACGGTTCGCTCGCCAATGTCGACGTGAGCGGTGACTCGAGTATCGACCACACCAACATCGATAAGTCGCCTCGGCTGCATACCCGGGCGATCAGCGAAGTTCTTGCGGTGATCAAGGAACATCGCGCGGCTAGGCAGAGCGGGCCAAATCCGCTGGAAGCCAATTCGCCGCCCTCAGCAGGTGAGGAAGTCGGCGTGAAGGTCTCCCCTACTGACGGCGACGGTAAGCCAATAACAATG
>DASTMP010000210.1:0-2930 GCA_035714085.1 Blastocatellia bacterium | reverse complement strand
TTCTTCGAGTTGGGAGGAGATTCGATTTTGAGCATGCGTGTGGTGGGGCGCGCGCGGGCGCGCGGAGTGGAGTTGAGTCCGGCGGAGTTGTTCCGGCATCAGAGCGTCGCCGAGCTGGCCGCCGCCATCCAGGCGCGGCAGTCTCAGGAAACCCCGCTGCAAAATACCGTCTCCCGAGGCCTGACTGACGCAGCGCTTGTCAGCCTCGATGAGCCGACGTTGGCCCGATTGAAAGAACAATACCCACAGATCGTGGACGTTTATCCGCTGTCGCCGACGCAGCAGGGGATGTTGTTTCATCACCTCTACAACCCTGACTCCACAGCCTACTTCGAGCAAATCAGTTGGAGACTGCAAGGAACTTTGAGCGTCGAGGCTCTGCGGCGAGCCTGGCTGAAAGTAATAGAAAGACATCCGATACTCCGCACCACTTTCGTTTGGGAAGGCCTCGAAGATCCGCTCCAAATTGTTTGTGGCGAGATCAAGTTGGAGATGGCGCTGCGCGACTGGCGCGGGATGACGGAGGAAGAGGGACAAAACAACCTGGAAGACCATTTGCGAGCCGACAGAGAACGGGGCTTTGACCTGAGGCAAGTTCCATTACGCCTCGCCTTGATCAAATTAGACGACGCGGCGCATCAACTGGTCTGGAGCTATCACCACATCTTGCTCGATGGATGGGCTGTGATGCTGGTATTGAAAGAAGTTTTTGCATTGTATGACGCCTACAGCCGAGGAGTTGAATTAGAGCTTGAGCCGAGCCGTCCGTTCAGGGAGTACATCCGTTGGCTACAACAACAGGATTTGAGCCAGGCTGAGGCGTTCTGGCGGCGCGCCCTTGCAGGCGTCACGGCGCCGGCGCCTCTCGGAGTGGACAAGGCGCGAGGCGCGCTCGCCGGCAAAGAAGAGTTTAAGAACGAGCAAGCTTACTTGCCCGCATCCACGACAGCGGCTCTCCAGTCCTTGGCGCGGCGCCATCGGTTGACGATGAGCACACTGGCGCAGGGCGCCTGGGCGCTGCTGCTCAGCTGTTACTCCGGCCAGCAGGATATTGTTTTCGGCACGGTCGTAGCCGGTCGTCCGCCCGACCTCGAAGGGGCCGAGGAGATGGTCGGATTGTTCATCAACACGCTGCCGTCGCGGGCGCAAGTGGAGCCTGAGGCGGGAGTGGTCGAGTGGCTGCAGGGACTGCAGGGGCTGCAGGCGGAGGCGAGGCGCTACGAGCACAGTCCGCTGGCGCAGGCGCAGGGATGGAGTGATATCGGGCGCGGGGCGCAGCTGTTCGAGAGCATCATCGCTTTCGAAAATTACCCGGTCAGCAGCGGCCCTCTGCAAGGGCAAAGCAGCAAGTTCAAGATCAGCAACATAGAAGTTGTAGAGCGAGTTAATTACCCGCTCTTCGTAGTTGTTGGGCCGGGGGCGGAGTTGTTTCTCAGCATTTACTATGACGCATGCCGCTTTGACGCCGAGACGGTCGAACGCATGCTGAGTCGCCTGCGAGCCTTGTTGGAAAGCATTGTCGAGCGGCCGAACCAACGCTTGGTCGACCTATCGTTGCTGAGCCCGGCGGAAGAGCGCCAGTTGTTGAGCGAGTGGAACGCTACTGAAGCCGCTTACCCACGTGGCCTGACCGTGGCGCAGCTTTTTGAAGAGCAAGTATCCCGCAGCCCGGAGGCGGTCGCCGCAGTTTATGAGGGACGTCGGCTGACCTATTTGGAATTGAATCGCAGAGCGAATCAATTGGCGCATTACTTGCGTAAACGAGGCGTCGGGCCGGAGGCGTTGGTCGGCCTATGTGTTGAACGTTCGCTGGAAATGGTCGTCGGATTGCTCGGAATTCTCAAGGCGGGCGGAGCTTACGCGCCGCTTGACCCGACTTACCCGGTGGATCGCCTGGCGTATATGTTGCGAGACGCCCGCATCAAAGTCCTCCTGACGCAGCGGAATTTCAGCGAAAGCTTGCCCACCGAAAGATCAACGGCGCAGGTTTGTCTCGACACAGACTGGTCTGATATCGGCGCCGAAGAAATCGATGACCCGGCCCCGCTGGCCATGGATGAAAACTTAGCCTATGTCATCTACACATCCGGATCGACTGGCGCGCCCAAAGGCGTACAGTTGCCGCATCGCGCCCTGGTGAACTTCCTACACTCCATGCGGAGCCAGCTCGAATTCGGCGCCGAAGACTACCTATTGGCCGTGACCTCAATCTCTTTTGACATTGCCGGATTGGAGATTTTCTTACCCCTTACCACCGGGGCGACGGTCGAAATCGTCAGCCGCCAATTTGCCGCCGATGGGACGCGGCTAGCCGAACGCCTGGCCGCTACTGGAGCTTCGGTCATTCAGGCGACTCCGGCGACCTGGGAAATGCTGTTGGAGGCCGGGTGGCGCAACGACCGAGGGGTCAAAGCGCTGTGTGGTGGTGAGGCGTTGCCGCGCGGCCTGGCGACGAAGATGCTGGAAGGCGCAGGCCCGGTATGGAATCTCTACGGCCCGACTGAAACAACTATCTGGTCAACAGCGCAGCAGGTTCGTAACAGGACCGGAACCATCTCCATCGGGCGACCAATCGCCAACACGCAAATCTACATTACCGACAAAATACTTCGGCCCGCGCCGGCGGGCGTTCCAGGAGAGCTTTATATCGGCGGCGATGGAGTGGGGCGAGGCTATTTAGGGCGCGCCGACACGACGGCCGAGCGCTTCGTCCCCAACCCCTTCGGCAGCCGATCCGGCGAACGCCTCTACCGGACAGGCGACCTGGCGCGCTACCTGCCGGGCGGCGCTATCGAATTCCTCGGACGCGCCGACCATCAGGTCAAGGTGCGCGGTCACCGCATCGAGTTGGGAGAGATCGAGCATGCGCTGAGCCAGCGCCGAGGAGTGCGGCAATCGGTCGCCGTCGTGCGCGAGGACGCGCCGGGCGA
>DASTMP010000209.1:0-9829 GCA_035714085.1 Blastocatellia bacterium | reverse complement strand
CGATGTCGATGTTGAACTCGCGATTGATCGAGCGGATGAGCGGCTCTTTCGCGAGGCCGGCCTGCAAGCCGATCTGTAGCGCTTCCATTCCCTCTTTCCACGAGGCGCGCTTCTCCAGGTGGAGATCGGGCATCCAGGTATTGCGCTCGACCCAGAGCTGAAACTCGACGCAGATGTCGGTCTTCTTGACGACGACGGCGATCCTATTGCGCTCCTCCTCATCGTAGCGGGAGACCAGGCGCAACTCGCCGTAATGCTGCTGCGCGAGCTTGAGCGTTCGCTCCCGGCAGCGCATCAGGTAGTCTGAGAACATCGAGAGCTGAAGGCTATTCGCTCGCGCGTTGCGCCCCTCGCCGATGCGCGCGGCGGTCGCCGTGTCCGGGTTAACGTCCGTGTCTTCGGCGTTAAGGTAGGTCTCCGACTTCGTCGCCCGGCGCAATTCGGCGGAGAAGGCCTCGATCAGGTTCGCGGCTGCCTGATTGAGCGGCGGAGGCGCGACGGAGCGGAAGGCTTTGTCGAGGCCGCCGTCGAGCGCCGCGAGTTGCGCAAGCTTGACGCGGATTGTCCGGTCCTCGCGGTTGAAGAGCCGGCCGTCGGGGAAGATTTCCTCGACGATCGCCGTCGAGGGCGCGAGGGTCTTGAGCGTGTGGTCGAACGCGCCCGACATCAGCACGTTCAGATACTTGTTATAGCCTGGGGCCTCATCGTTCCCTCTCGACGTCGGTTTGCCGGCAGACGGGTTGTATTGCCCGTGGATGAAGCGGTCCTTGTGGCTTTCGCGATAAACGTCGAGGAAGTACGGCAGCCCGGGAGACGCCTTGATGCAAAGCCCATCCGGGAACACCTCGGAGAGTCGCACGTTCGCTGGAATCACTTCCCCGCTCGGAAGCGTCGCCGCCCTGTTGAGCGCGACGAAGTGGAGCATCTCGCGCTCGTAGAAGAAGCGCTGGACGAGGACACACTCGTTGTCACTCTCAAACTCGACGGCGACGCCGCGATCGCGCTCGGCCCTGCGGAGCACTCGCCCCGGGTGCATGATCTCGTCGCGCGCCCACTGGTTATCGTCCGAAGTTCCAGGAAGCCGCCCATACTGGCATTCGACCGTTTCTCTGACCTCGTCCCGCTCGTGGTAGGCCCAGGGGCTCAGCTCCGGCCCGACCGTGAGCGAGTAGCGCAGCGCCCAGGTCGGATCGAAGACCATCTCGACCTCGCCAGCCTTTTCCCATCCCTCGCCAGCCGGGACCTGAACGTTGTCGTAACCGCCGAGTTGCGTCATCTCCAGGTACGGCGACCCGCAGCCCGGACAGGCCGGCGCCGCAGTATTCATGTCAGAGGGCATCGGATGCTCGCTAACCGTATCGCAATTGAGGCAAAGTCCCATCTGCCGCGGGGGCTCGCTTAGCGTCTTGTACTTCTTGACGTACTCCTGCCCCTTCTTGCCATCGGTATCGAACCATATCTCGCAGTGATAAGGCCCGCAGAACTGCGCGTGCTTGGCCGTGCGCTGCAGGAAATCGGGCGTGTGATGGCAGTAGTCGAAGTGGTCCGAGAGATTCTGGAACGCGTCTAGCTTGCGCTGGATGGTCTCCTGGTCGTCGGTCAGGAGATTGATCCCGATCTTAGGGTTGATCGACTGCCAGACCGCTGTCTGTTCATCGCTGTAGGGCTGTAAGCGGTTGATGACGTAGACGCGGTGTTTCTCGTGAACGTGCCTTACGTCGAAGCCGCCGCCAGCTCTCGGGACGAGCGCCTGAAACCCTTCGTAGAACAGCTCGTGCCTGAGCCATTTCTGGAAATGGGCGCGCCAGTAATCTATCTGGCGCCGCAGCAGGAGATCGTTCTGCGCCTTGAAGTACGAATAGAACTCGTACTGGTCCACGCGATCGCGCTGGAGTTGATCGAGCGAGACGTTCGTGGCGGCGAGCGCATCGGCGGCCTGCGCTATTTGTCCAATTGCTTGTGCGGCGATCACGAGGTCGGGAAGGAAAGATCGAGGAAGACTTTCATCGGGAGCTGCGTCCCGTACGCCTGGTAGTACCAGTATTCAAGCTCTTCGGCCGGCGTCCCCTTCTGAAGCATCGGCCGCGCGTGGTAGTCCTCATAGAACTGACGATCATCCGCCGTCCATTCCGCCTTGTCGAGCCGGAAGGTCTTACGCTGCTCAAGCTCGCTCGGGACCGTGACCGGCGCCGACGGGTTGACCGCAGTCACCTCGGCCGGCTTGGGGACCGTGAACTTGAGGCCGAGACGTTCGAGCCAGGCGTTGCGGTAGAAGACGCGCTCTTCTTCGAGCCTGGCCAGGCGCTCCTCGGCGTCCTTGAGACGCGCCCGCCAGAGTCCGACGATTTCGTTATGCGCGGCCTGCGAGATGAACACTGGCTACCTAATAAAGTGAATCTGCGACAGATAGTTCGCGTTCAAATCCGTGTTGATCGTCGTGAACACCAACTGCATGGCCGCCTTCGTGTTCGCGCCCGAAACATCCGCGTCGAGGAGGCCGACCACCTGATAGCCCTGGGTGAAGTCCTCGATATACTTCCGCTGCTCCTCGACCTCGTCCGGCGCGGACGTCACGCGCGCCGCAAACAGCGCCAGCAAGGCCGAGATGCCCGCGAGCGGCCCCTGTTCACCGTCCGTCACGTTGAAATAGTTGTAGGCGGAGAGGCACAGGCGCGCGCCTTCCTTCACCTCGTCATTGGTGTTTTGAGTTTGGGTTGGCATGGATAAAGACTCCTATGAAGACGATATAAATCGGAAATTAGCCTTTCGAATTGCGCCGCGCCGCGCCAGCGAAGGCCTCGCGGTAATTCGTGCGCTTGTGGGAGAAGCCCTTAGCGTTGATCGCAAAATTTGCGCGGCGGCGAATCGCTGGATCGCTGGAATGCTTAGCCGCTTCGAGCTTGGCCGCCGGTATGCGCTGGCCTTGCGGGACGCCGAGATTCTCGTGGAGAAGGCCCTCGCGAGAGGGCTTGATATGAATGCCTGAACTCATTGTGTGGCCTTGTTGCGGTACGCGGAGCCGGCGAGGGCTTCGCGGTAACGAGTGATGGGAGGTTGACCTAGCTTACGGTGAGCGTTGTATAGCTTGGCCGCCTTCGATTTCGCGGCCTTCTCGCCCATCCCCTTGCGCTCAAAGGCGTCGCGCATTATCTCGTATGCTTCCGGCATAACTTAGGCAGGGCATCGCTTAAATTCCAGGTTTTGGCCCTCGGAAATGCCATGAAAGTTTTGATTTCATCTTCCGTAATTGATTTTGTCTCCACAGCGCACTATCAGGCTACATTTCCGTGAAATACTTTTCAGATTATTACATCAGTTATTGGAAGGGGATTTGAGCAGAGACAAAACGTAGGGTCTCAAAGTTATTCAGTTATGACTATGACCGCAGACATAGGTCTCGAATGGGGCCTGGAAGCATGGTATCAAGCTCGAAGTCTTCAAACTCCCCTAAGGCGAAAAGAGGTATTGTCCTCTTACCGGCTCGATGGTGGGTGAGCGATGTTTCGGCTGTATGGCACGTTTCGCCGCCTGGCGCGGGATTATGAGCGATTGCCTGAAATTCTAGCCGGACTGCTCTATCTGGCCTTCATCGTTCTGATGTTAAAGAACATAGTGGAGGTTCTCACTTAAAAAAGTTGATAACAAGCTCTAGTGAAGCAAAAAAACCAGTCTGGAAACCAACCGGTTCATCCCCCTTCAGGCTGATCTACCAAACAACGATCAAGGGCATCAAGGCCCAGGAGGTTATATGAATCGTCGAAACATTGTAGTTCTTGTCTCACTGCTCGTCGCTTCCCTTGCCTCTTTAGTCGTAGCTAGGCATTTGTTAGCGAAGGGCCAAGATCGTTCGGTTGCCAAGCAGCCTTGCCATACAGCGGCCACAGTGAAGAGTGATTCTAAGAGCGTCGCTAGTTGCAAGAATGAGGAGTTTACATTCACCCCGGTGGGGGATGATCCTCCGGGCACTATTGACGGAGCAAAGACGCCGTGGTTGATTTCAGATGACAAAGCGTATGAAACATTTTTCCTCTGCGCGACAGCTACCGATATCACCACGGAAGCGCAAAAGACGCTGGCAAAGGCCAAATTTTCCCGCGCAAGAATAGATAAAACGGACACCGAGCGCGTTCTGACAATCTTGAGCGAATTCAGACAACATCGGTCCATAATTATCACGGCAGCCGACCGTCTCCGTGACGCCAAGGCCCCAGCTAATGAATTCGCAAAACTGCAAGAGAAAGAACTCAATCTTATCAGATCCACGCGTAATGACTTGCAGTCACGACTCAGCCAAGATGGCGCAACAAAAATGCAACAATTCATCTTAGGTCTGAAAAGCAAAATCAGGCTCATACCAGCAATGGCAGAATAACTAAGGAGGTCAGGTATGTTAGCTCAGAATACAATTGATTCTTCGCGCCGAGTTGTGAAGAGTTTACTCTTCATTGTGTCGATGGTTTTAGTTCTTGCTGTCCCTGCTTTCGCGCAGCCGATGGCGTTCAACTCAACTGTGTACACTGACTGCGGGGATCAACTTGGTTACTTGCATTGTTGGGGATACACCTATGCGCCAAGTGGGTCATCTATCATCCATACCTATAACGCGCATACCAGAATGACGTTCCCTGACGGATCTGTCACTGAGAATTGGGGGAGTGGCAATGGCAGCACTCCTGCGACAGCCAATCTTTTAATACACGTGACGCTAGACACTCCAGACGGGAATTTTTATATCAGATCAGACCATGAAGCACGTTGCCCGGCAGCTGGTCTTTTTCTCAGCACAGCTTCAGTGCTGACTGCTATTGGACAAACTTCGGAAGTTTGGTATGGAAGTTTTCAGGGCTCGGACATAAATTTTGCAATCCCCATAAAGAACTGCTTCTACCTGAAATGCGGTCTTCCACACGACGACATTTGTTGGCCCAGCAGGAGCAGCGGTGGTCTTACACAAACATCAATAGATGTAGCTTGTCCGGCAGGGTACAGGGACAAATTCAAAAAAATAATATTATGTTTTCACATAGAACACGTAGAATATCCCACCTGGGACCCCTGCTCAGGGTTACCGCCCCCGTCCTTCCCACCTTGGATATGATAAAATTTGAGCGTGTTCCACCTAGGTGGAACACGCTCAATTTAGAGAGGTAAAATGAAAATTGTGAATGTACCAGACGGATTGCTAAGGGCTCTCATTTTGCTATTCACAAAACCCTTACGTTTTTGGAGTCTTATGAGATGGCAACCGGACATCCTATGGAAAATGATCACCGGAGAGATGGACGTGCACATTTACGATGAGAAAACGCGTCAGGATAGGCGTGTCCGCTGAAACTGTCATGTCATTTCAGGCCCGATAAAACCACATTTTGAGCGATGCCTTAGGCAGTCCCCTCCCAAAAACTTCCGAAGTCCCCGACCTCTTCCTGCTCGATCTTCCTGCGCTCCTCGGCCAGCGCCAGGTCGCGCGCCAGCCGCCGGCCCTGGCTCATCTGCTCGACGTGTTCGACGCGGAGGCGTTCGGGGATCGCATCCTCAACGCGCTCTTCGACGGTCTTCGGCGCGACCGACGGACCCCAGTGAGTGGCGAAGGCCCGGAGCGTGTCGATCGTGTCGTCGAGGCGTTTGAGCGGGCGCATGTCCTTGACCGCCTTCCCAGCCTCCGAAGGTGGGTAGTGGTATGCGGGGAGTTCAAGCCTTAAGAGCTTGAAGCCGCGGTCAGTCTTCGACGGAGTGACGAAGAAGGATTCGGCCTTCTCGTTCCGGACTAGGCGGTACTCGTCGTCTGGCGCCACGAAGTAGATGCGCGAGCGCCCGTGCAGCTCCTGCCTGATCGGGTTCGGGAATTGCGGCTGAATCAGCATCAGCCACTCCTGGATCTGCGGAATTCCGACGTTGTAATCGGTATTCCAGGACGTCCAGAGCTCCCCGTGCTCAGTCAGGAAGGTGTCGCGAACCTCGTCGGCCTCATGGGAGTTCTCCGAAAACTCGTAACGGTGGACGAGCTTGCCGCGGTAGTCCCTGAAGCCCAGCTCCCTCTCGATCTTCTCGATCTGCGGCTGCGCCTCGCCGACGGCCGCGGCGATCGGCATAATCCGGTGACAAGAGAAGACGAAAATCGAATCCGAGAGCGGGTAATTCGCCCGAGGCCTCGCCGCGTGAGTGACGATCCACGCGTGGTCGTCCGACTGGCCATGGTCGTGAGTTCTGCCCCAGTTCCAATCGTCTGGAACGCGATACGCGCCGTTCTGATCGAAGAACTTGTGGTCGAGCTTGAACCGCTTGTAGTAGGCGACCAGCTCCGACCAGGTAATCAGGCAATACTCTTCGCGCCAGCCGCCGAAGACCTTACCCGGCTGCGACGCGTCGTAGTTGCGCTCGATCTCCTGCGCGATCTGTTGATCGGTCATCGGCGGGCCGGTATAGCCAGGCCTGAGCGAGTCATACCAGCGCTTGTCCTTCCACGGATGCTCCTTCCAATCCATCTCGAAGACGTTCGCATGTCCCGAGTGGCGAAGCTCCGCGTACTTGTTGAACTTCCCCTCCGGCGTCCCCAGAACCAGGATGGAGCGCGTCGTCTGGGAGAGCGAGGTGTATTGCGGATAGCCGCCGTAAGGGTAGACCTGAAACTCGTCGCACAGCGCGATCGTGCGCCGGCGCTGTCGTCCGACCTTCTTCGTCGGCGCCTGGCCCGTGATCACCGCCCCGTTCGCCGGATTGGCGATGTTCATGTAGGTCAGGCCCTTCTCCAGATCGAAGCCCTTGGGGAGCATCCACGGCGGCAACAGGCGGATCTGGAACCGGACCTTCTCGAAGAGCGTGTCCGGATCCTTCTGCGAGTCAACCAGGTCTTCGGTCGCGGAGGTCAGCATCGCGCTGAAGCCTTCGCGGAGAAGCCATTGCTTGACGATCCAATTGATCGCCCCGACGGTCGCGCCCATGTCTCGCGCCTTTTCGACGAGGCCCGACGCCCTGCGGTCGAAGACCAGGGACTCTATCCACCGGACGTATCGGTCCTGAAACGGGAAAAGGCCGAAAGGCATGACGGCCAGCGGCGAATCCTCGCGCGGGTCGTAGCCCCAGGCGTAATACTCGAACCAGTGGAGCGTCCCCTCGACGCCGTCCGCGCACTTCGCGAGCTCGGCGTCCGCGTCGTCGCGCGTGGTGATCGCTTCGAGATGCGCGAGCCGCTTCTCGGCCAGGTCGGCCGCCCGGTCGAGCTGCCAGGCGACGAGCTCGATCTGGTACTCGCGCGCGGCCCTCTCTTCCGGCGTGTTGTCGCGGTAGACTTGGGCGCGGAGAGTCTCCTGCGCTGGCCCGATCAGATCGCGAGCCGCCAAGGCGCCGGCGAGCGCTGTCCGGAGCGCCGGGCCGATCTCAATCCGCCTAGCGCCGCCTGAGAGCCTGAGCCGTGTCCGCGTGACAGCGACTGCGCGCGCGCGGTCTATTACTGGAGCCATTGAGCGGCCCGGGGCTCGGCCTCGAAGACGATCTCCCTGGCATCGACCTCGGACCAGCCTTCGGCGACCAGGCGGTCAATCTCGGCCTTCACGCGGGCGACATCCTCCGGGTTGACGGCCGGCTGCTTCAGCATTCCGAGCGTGCCGACGAGGATCTTCGCCGCCGCCTGCGAGCTGTACATCTCGACCTCGTAATTCGTCTCGACGCCGACTGGCTCGCCCTTCGCGTTGAAGAGGTCGCGCTTCTTGATCTTGAGCTTCTGGATCTGCCCAGTGGCGCGGCGCTCTTTGGCGCGCTTGTAATCGAAGTTCCCTTCTTCGTCGAGTACGTCCGAGATCTCGCCGAGGAGCTGCTGCGCGAGAACGCCGGAGACGATCTCAGGAGTGATTCCAGCCCGCTCTTTCGCCCGCCTGATTCGCTCCTGGATCTCAGCATTTCTCAGCAGGCGATGAGCCTCCTGATGTGCGCCGGATTCGGCGTAGCCAGCGGCGATCGCGGCCTGCGTGCCGTTGCCGCCGTTCTTGATCACTTCGGCGACGAAGCGATCGCGTCTCGGAGTGAGTTTGGGCTTCGCTTTGCGGGTGCCGGCGGATTTTTTGGAGCCAGGCGCTCGCCTCGCGGAGGCTTTCTTTTTGGCGGGCCTAGTCTTCTTGTGGGTTTTAGCCACGGCGCTTGTTTACCGTCTTGTTGTGATTGCCGACATGGAAATGGCTACAGGCGCAGCGGTACGGCGAGAGATACCTGCCCTCGATCTTGATCGAGCTGCGCTTGGACCGGAACCGTTTGATCTCGGCCTGAGCCTGCTCAAAACTTAGGAAGCAGGACTTACCGGAGCGGCAACCGCAGTTGTACTTGGGAGATTCCACACAAAGAACAGCGTTGACCGAGAAACCCGTGGGGGTTATAACTCTCGTCAGAAAAATAAATCGCCCCACTCGCCCCAAATTCCCCGCCCCGACGCGTAAGTCTTCCACTACGCGCCAGATCCATGAAAACGACAAGGAAACTTCCCCATGACAGAAGAGACTCGCAAGGCCATAGATCGCATTTGCGATGGCGAACCTATCGAATGCTCAGCCGAGGACTACCGCTCGGGAATACGTGACGCCCTCGTCCGTTTCGCGCTTGCTTGCTTAGATATCAACGACAGGGGCCGAATGCAGACCGCGCTCGCAGAAGTGAACAGGCTGGACAGAAAGCATGGCGACTGGCCGTCGACTGAACCGCCCAACAAAGGCGCCGAAGCTGAGGCCAATCGGGGCGAAGCGATCTAAATAGCCTCGCGCAGCAGCTCCGGCTTGAGCGCCCGGAAGACCTCTGTCTTCTGCTGGACCGTAGCGTACCGGAATTCGTTCGCGCCCTTCGTATTCCGATGCGTCCGCCACAAGAGCGCCTCGTTCTGCCGCTCACGTTCCCGCTCGAACATCATCCGCTCCTGCCGGTCGCTTACGGTCTCGGTTATAAAGGCCGCCGATATTACCTCGACGCGGAAAAGCCAGATCAGGAACCAGTTAGCCGTCACCGAAGGGATGCGGGCGAGCTGCGCTACCCAAAGCTCGCCGCCACGGACCCATGCGACGACGCCGCGGCGCGGACGAGCGGTCTTATGGCCCGTTTGCTCGATCCATCCGCCGGAGAGCAGTTCATTCCATTCCGGCGTGGTGAGTTCGAAGTCTAAGTCTGTCCCGATGTCGAGCGTATATCGCTGTGAGCGTCGAGCCATAACGGAAAAGCGCAATAAGACACACGAGGACCATCGTCTGTCTTATTGCGCTTCGAGCCTCTCCCGAGGCGAGCACGAGTAAGTTGTGGATTCGGCCCCGGCCGAGCATACAGCGCCCACCGTGTGCCCCGTTCCGGCAAGCGGCGCCTCGCCAAGGGCCGAAAGTCAGATCAAGATTCCTTCCGCCGGCGGAGGCGCGATATTACGCCTCGGATGAAGTCGAACATGGGGCGGGCCACGCGGCGGACAGGCCCAAGCCAGTCGTAACGCGCCCGACCAGTCGCTGCGCCTTGCGGAAGCAGGCCATTCTGCGGCGGCGCCTCATCTGGAAAATTCCGTTTCAGATAGCGCCGCAAGAAATGCTGCGCGACGACGGCCGCGAGCCCAAGCGTGAGCGTGATCAAGCCTTGCAGGAAGGTCTGAATGGACATTGGGAGCGCGATCCAGGCCGCCAGCGCCTGCTGGACGCAGAGCCCGAAAAACGTCGCCACGCCGGCGATTGTATAGTCGCTTCGGTCGATCATTCTCAGGTTCAACCGCATTTCCGCATCCTTGCGGGGGAGTTAGATTGAATCCGGGGCTCGTCTTCAGCAGCGTTCAATCACAAAGGCCGGCTCAGAACCTGAAGCCAGCTCCGGCCCCGTA
>DASTMP010000208.1:0-3812 GCA_035714085.1 Blastocatellia bacterium | reverse complement strand
AGAATAAACCATGTCAGAACCATGCTCAGCATCGCCATCCACAGGCGGCCCAATCCCACGGCCACGCCGATAGCCGCCGTCATCCAAATGGCCGCCGCCGAAGTCAACCCTCGAATTTTATGCTCCTCGCTAAGCTTGAGAATGGCGCCGCCGCCGAGAAAGCCGATGCCCGTGGCCAGCCCCTGAATCACACGTGACAAATCGGCCGAGGTCATTCCGGACTCCACGGAAGCAAGCACGAACAATGCCGCGCCCATGGCGACCAGCATATGCGTGCGCAATCCCGCCGGCTTACCGGTGTGCTCCCGCTGGGCGCCGACTATCGCGCCAAACAGCATCGCCAGCAGCAGCCGGATGATTATGCGCGCGAACTGTCTCGCGTCAGGCAGCCCTGCGGTAAGTTCTTCCAGGATGGCGTCCATATTGAATTGAAAGATTGAAAGCCTTAGTACCTCCAACTGCTGACATCAGCCCCGGCCGGAGCCGTCTTTTTGATGCGGTCGAGTATCTTGGGCAGATACATCACATTATATCTCAACCTCGAAAGGTGATTGGGCAATGTATGATCGCCGTTCCAGCAATGCTCGGCGCGGTCGCCGTAATCCACCTCGCCCCCGTAAAACGGATTGGTCGTCCCTTTCAAAAATTCCTCGACCAGGTAAACGGCGTTGTTCAAATAATAGTTGTCCATGTCGCCGCAGTAGATGTGTATCTTGCCTTCCAGCTTCGGGCCGAGCGTCTTCCAATCGCGTTTGAGAATGTAGCCGAGGTCGTAGTTTTCGCGCCAGTATTCGGCGACCGAATGATCTATTTCGCCGGTCATCTTGTCCCAGATGCGCTTCGGATATCCGTCTGGACCCGCCGGCGAAAAAACGGCCTCCCAGATGTCCCACTGATCGCCCGAGCGGCTCTTCGTTCCCAGAACCAGCTCCTTGTGATTCATCTCTTCGAGCGTCGCGGTCAGGTGACCTAGATAATTGCGGAATCCGGGGCGCGGCGTGCGCTTCCACTGGCCCTCGACGTAATAGGCGTTCTTGTCTTCGTAGATGTTGACCACCGTGAAGGCGCGAAAATCGATAGGATCAGGACAGGCCGCGAAACATCCGTTGAACATATCCGGGTAGAACATCTGCGTGGCCAGCGCCTCCCAGCCGCCGGTCGAACCGCCGTAAGTGAAGCGGGCCCAGCCCTGTCCCATGCCGCGGAATTGTTTCTCGATGTACGGTATTAACTCGTGGTTTATGGCGTCGCCGTATGGCCCCAGGTTGGCCGAATTGACCGCGTAGGAATCGTCATAGTACGGATTCGCATGCTGGATTTCGATAACGATGAAGCGCGGGAAATTGGGGCTGATCCAGTCCTGGTAAAATTTGTACGCGTACTCCTGCTGAATTTTGTTATAGCCCGAGATTTTGAAGCGCTCGTTGTAATCGGGCTTCAGGTTTGGGTCGGGAGGCGTTTCGCTGAATCCGCCGAAGGTCTGAGGGAAATGGCCGTGAAATACCATCAGCGGGTAACGGGCGTCCGGATGTTCGTCGAAGCCGTATGGCAAGAGGACGCAGGCGCCGAGATACATCGGGCGTCCCCAGAATTTCGTCAGCTCCTCGCTCTGAATTTTTATGTGTTTGACGTATTTGCTGTCTTTCGGAGGCTCGATCGGAGGTATCACCTGATCGAGCGAAATCGAAATCGTCTCCGCCTTGCCCGGATCGATCCTGATCTGCCTTGGCTTGCTGTAGAGGTTGCCGGGAGCCAGATTCCAATGCTGCCCTTCTCCGCGATCCATCGGCAGCTTCACCGTATGCCCGTCAGACCGTTTGAATGTCTCGTACTTATGCAGCAGCGCCTGAATCCAGTAAGTTCCGGCGGGAACTTCTCGCAGGCTTTTTCCAGGATAGCCGAAGACAGAGCTATCAATAAAAGCCTTCTGTCCCGGCTTCAACCCGTCAATGTCGATGCCGAAAATCTGCTGTGTCTTCGGGCCGTCATTGATCTGCATTCGAGGCTCTTGCGAACCGTCGGTCGAGATCATCAGCAAAACGCGGCCGTCGAGAGCCGATGGGCCGAGTTCCGCCGGAAATGAGACGGCGAAGCGCAGTTTGTCCACCGGCTGCAATTGGCCCTTCATCGGCAAGACCAACAACGCGATCAATATCGTGAAATACGCGGAAGCCTTTCCAACTTTTCGCGGATTCATAATGAACTCCTCGGAAAATCATCCACAAAGCCACACGAAGGATCACGAAGATGAAATCAATCCTTAGTGTCTCTTCGTGTGGCTTTGTGGATGAGATCACTTGGCTATCAGCGTCGCTTGATGCGCCACCATCTTCCAGCCGTCTTTCTGTTTTACATAGGCGTGGAGGTATCTCGCGTCTGTATCAATTTTGTTCCCATTAGCCAGGACATGCACTTCCCAGTGGCAGGTAACCACGGCTGCGTTACCATAAACGCTGACCTTAATGTCGTCGCGCTTCATCGACTGGTATTTCGTGGCGCCGGATTTGATTTTGCCGACGTAGGTCGCCTTGTTATCGACGCTGCCGTTCGAATGAGTGTAAATCAGGTTGTCGTCGTAAATTCTTTCGAGCGCGGCGACGTCGGATTTGGTAAGCGCGTCTTCCCATTGCTGTTCGAGATTGAGCACGGCCTGTTCAAGGCTGTTTGAACTTTTCTTTTCCTGAGAGAAACTCGGCAGGGAGGCCGACGCAAAGACGGCCGCAAGCAGAAGGGTTATTTTCATGATCATGGTCCTTTTTTTATGTTAAGCGTTTCAATCGAAATGTCCTTGTACCAAGCCTCGCTCGGCGGGCCTCCATGGATTTGCAGACAGATGCGACCCCGTTGTTCGATGACGTCGTCGGTTTCGGTGTAATCAACGGTTTGGAAGCCGTTGATTGAGAGGCGAATGCGTTTGCCTTCGGCGCGGATCACGTAATCGTTCCAATCTTCGCGCTTCAGGACTTTGTTCAATTCGTCGAGGTTCGGGCCGGCCAGTACCTTTCGCCGCCGCGATTCATCGTAAAGGGCGCCCCAATATTGTTGCCCCATGTCGGCCTGATAACCGATCACTTCGTGATTGTTCGGAATCCGTTTGGATCGGAACTGGATTCCGGCGTTAGCGCTGGCCGGATCGCCGAGCAGCTTGACCTTCAGCCGCAGCTCGAAATCGCCGTACTCCTCCGTCGCGCAGAGGAATTCGTTATGCGCGAGGCTCTCCTTCAACGAGCCGCCCACGATTGCGCCGTTCTCAATCCGGAAGAGGCTCAGATTGCCCTCCCAGCCTTTGAATGATTTTCCGTCGAACAGTCTCTTCGCGCCGCGTTGATACGCGCTTGCGGATATCAACGAAAGCGCGAGAAGAACGACCGAAAGAGCCAGGATGAATTTAAGACGGTACTTGGAGGACATTATCAACTCTCCTGTGTCAGCGCGCGCCAGGCGCGGTGGTATTCTTCGATGCGAGCCAGGTCCTTCGGAGTCATTTCGCCGAGGCGTTTGACGTTCATGTTGTCTTCGAGGTCGGCGATCTTCACCGGACGGGCAATGGCGTTGGCCCCCGCGCGCGCGACGAACTCGTCGTAAGTCTCGCCGTCCCTGCGCGTCAGGCAGTCAACGGCTTGCAGAACCTCTTCCGAAAATCCTTCGTCGCGCAATTGTTCGAGCGTCCATGCGCTGTCTTCGACCACGTCGTGCAGCGCGGCGGCGATCATCGCGGCCTCTGACTCCATCCGCATCATCATTCTGAGCGGGTGCAGAATATAGGGCGCTCCGCCCTTGTCACGCTGGCCCAGATGCGCTTGCGCCGCAAT
>DASTMP010000207.1:0-28151 GCA_035714085.1 Blastocatellia bacterium | reverse complement strand
GTGATTGAGAGTCGTTCGATTCAGGCCGAGGCGCGAGGCCGCGCCGTTGGGACCGCCGACCACCCAGTCTGACTCGCTCAGCGCGCGCATGATGTGCTCCCGTTCGACATCTTTGAGCGTCCCTGACTTTGCCTGATCCATAATCCCTGACGTTTCTGGCGCGCCGAAATTCGAGGCCGGTCTCAACTCGGCGTACGGAATTTCGAGGGCGCGCCCTCGCGTAAGGATCACGGCCCGCTCGATGAGGTTTTGCAGTTCCCGGATATTGCCTGGCCAGGAGTAACCGGTCAGGGCAGTCATCGCCTCCGCCGGAATCCTCTCGATAGGTTTCTTCATCTGCTGCGAGAATTTCTGCGCGAAGAAATGCGCCAGCAGGGGAATGTCTTCGGGGCGCTCCCGCAGCGGCGGCAATGTGATCGGGAAGACGTTGAAGCGGTAGTAGAGATCACTGCGAAACTTTTTATCGGACACCAGCCTGGCGAGGTCTACGTTGGTCGCGGCCACGATCCGGACATCAACGCGAACGGTGCGAGAACTGCCAAGCCGCTCGAATTCCTGCTCCTGGAGCACGCGCAGCAGTTTCGGTTGAAGCTCGAGCGGAATGTCTTCGACCTCATCGAGAAAGATCGTCCCCTGGTGGGCGAGTTCGAACCGTCCGATGCGCCGCTCGATCGCGCCGGTGAAGGCGCCCTTCTCGTGGCCGAACATCTCGCTTTCGAGCAATCCCGTGGGAATGGCCGCGCAATTTACCTTGACCAGCGTGCGCTCCCGTCGCAGGCTCAGGTTGTGAATGGCGCGGGCGAGCAGTTCCTTGCCCGTTCCGGTTTCACCATAAATCAACACGTTCGAATCCGTGCGGGCGACTGTCTCCACGTCCTGCAGCACACGCCTCAGCGCGGGACTGCCGCCGATGATCTCCTCGAAATTGTATTCCGTGCGGATTTCCTCTTCGAGGTAGAGCTTTTCTTCTTCCAGTCTGTTCTTGAGCGCCTCGATCTTGCGAAACGCGCAGGCGTTCTCAACCGCGATCGAGACCTGTTTGGCGATCTGATTGAGCAATTCCGCGTCAGCGTCCGTAAACGCGTTCTCGCGCAGGCTGGCGACGCTCAGGACTCCGAGCGCGCGGTCGTGGGAAACGAGCGGAACGAGGATGCAGGATCTTACCCCTGCGGCGGCGAAGCGTTTGCCTATAGGAGTTTCCGCGATGCCGGCGTCATTCATCATAACGGTCTTGCGCGTCGTAAACGCCCGCCCGGCCGGACTCTCATTGAGTGGAACGATATCGCCCTCGACGAAGAGGTTCTCTTTTGTGGGGAATTCCAGCGCCGAGATTCGCAATTGATTGATTGAGTAATCGTAGAGAGCCAGGCCCGCGGCGTCGTGAGGCACAACCTTGCGTAGACAGACGGAGAGCGCCGAAATGAGTTCCCGCAGATTGAGGTTCGAGACCAGCATGTTGTTGACTTCCAACAACAACTCGGAACGGTCGCGCTCGCGCGCCAGTTGGCGCTGATAGCATTGAGCCTCCTGGAAATTGAAGGCGTTGTCCACGGCGATCGCGATGTGGGCCGCCACCAGTTGCGCGAATTCGAGGTCGAGCTTGTCGTAGGCGCCGGACCTGTCGCTCACAATATTCAAGACCCCGACCCGCTGGTGGGCCGTGGTTAAGGGAAGACTGCAAACCGACTTCACCGGAAATTTACCGCGCAGAACCTGGGCGATAGGGAAGCGGGTCTCCTCATCCACGTCGCGAACGACGACGGGCTGCTGGTTGCGCCAGACCCAGCCGGTGATCGAGCCATCGGTCGGGATCTCGGCTGGCGCCTGCTGAAACGCGGGCTCGCTCGCCTCCAGGATGTGCAATCGCATGACGTTTTGCGACTCGTCATGGAGCATGACGCTGATGGATTGAAAGTCGAAGATATGATGTAAACGCGCGGCAAGATCGTGGAACAGGTCGGAAAGGTTGCGATGCGACGCGATGGCCTTCGACAGCTCATGCAGCGTGTGGTATTGCTGTTGTTGTATATCAAGGCTTTGGACAGCGTTAATACTCAAGGTCTCTCTCTCCCTCTTCTCATTGATAACTATAAGTGATCAACAAGGATTTTGACGCATTTCCATTTTTCGTTTACCACTTGTCGGTTTTCATTTGACATTGCGAGAGTTCTGCAACTCTCTGTGGTAAATGGAAAACGATTACATCTCGGAATTTCTTCGTAATTCTTACCGCCCTGATTTTCGCTTTCCGCGCTTGAATCAATTCAAGACCATTTCTCATCTACGGATCAGATTACACTATGAGTCGACGAACTAAAACCTAAGATCCAGCCCCCAACACCTATAAATTTTTCCATATTTACTTACAGTACCGCGACCGTGAGGGAGCGGCTGCGCATTCAAGTCAAAAAATTGGCCATCGACTGTAGTCGATGGCCAATTCGGAAAGAATCAAATTGTTATGCGGGCCGGTCAGAATCGGATGACGAATCCCGCCGACGGTTGCGCCGTGTGTGTGACGGTGTCGGAATTGAGTGGGGTCAGCCCGAAGTCAGGCCGCCCATATACCAACCCTCGGTATTCGAGCCTCAAGGCGAAGTGGTCGTTGATGTCGTAGTCGGCGCCGCCGCCGTATACGAATGCGGCCTTCGCCTGGGTGTCGGCTAAAATCGCTATTCCTCCAAAATTATTGATTGGACTGAAGGTCAACGCCCCCGCCCCGGCCAGCGCGAACGGCCTCAGGCCGAGGACCCTGCCGGGGGTGTGCACAACCAGCGCGGCCGTGGTCTGATGGACGTCGGACTGGACTCTGGACGCGCCCACGGGCGTGAAGTTCAACTGGGTATTGCGAGTAAACCCGTAGCTCAGATCGGCGCCGAACCACCGACTGAAGAGGTTGCGATAGCTGACCAGCAGGCCGCCCGAATCGGTCGAGTGCTGTATGATCCCATTGTTATCGGAGTCCTTGGTGAAAAAACCAGTGCCCTGCACGCTCACTTCATTGCGCGGCAGTTCTTGAGCTCTTGAGGTCGCAGCGAACAGCAATGTTGCGAACAATCCTGCGACCAATATCTTCGATCGTGTCATTATCCTTCTCCTTTCACTGCTTGATTCTCAAATCCACTGACGCGCCGCGTGGCTATGATTTTGGTTACTGTTACTGCCCGCCGCGACGCGTCGTGTATATTGATTTCATTGCCCATGAGCGTGAATGAATGTTGCAACAGTTTTGCCACGACTCATCGGCCTATAACTAATGTGATTTATGGCAAGCGAAAGTTCCCGCGTGAGATCACGTTGCGCAATTTGTGAGCGGGCGCCGGCGCCGCCATGCGCATGACACGCTCAGTGACAATAATTCGCCATGCGCCAATATATGGTCAGAGGATGATCATCCAAAAAGTTTCAATCTCCACTTTATTTCTCACCGATTATCTGATGCATCCACAATAAATGCGGAGATTTGACCTGCAGGTCATGGAGTGGCGAGCGGTGTGGCAAACCAGTTGCTTTTATGAGAAACCTCCGGGAGCGGTGTGAACAGGTTTTATAAAACGCATAAGATATATAAGTTTTATTCATGCCGCTCCCAAGGACGATTTCATTCGTTTTAGGGGGAGCGGTGATGCTCAGAATCACGACGCGCAATGAAGATGCGGCGACGATCTTCGTCGTTGAGGGGAAACTGATAGGCCCCTGGGTTCAGGAACTTGAGAAATGCTGGCGAGCCGCAATCTCTGTCGATCCGCGCGGTCCGATCCTGGTGAACCTGGCGAAGGTCACTTTCATTGATGACATTGGCAAACGGCTTGTCGCGCAGATGCGGCAGAGCGGAGTCGGACTGACCGGCGTCGGCCTCATCGCCGAGTTTATCTGCATGGAGATTGAAAAGGCGATGTGCGCGTCCGTAACTGATTTTTCAAATGTCGAAAGGTGGACTCATATGAAGAAACGTCGGCTTGGCGCTGACGGCCCGGAGGTTTCGGCCATCGGCCTCGGCTGTATGGGCATGAGCGAATTTTACGGCAATAGTGACGATCGAGAATCCATCGCCACTATACATCGGGCGCTGGAGTTAGGCGTTAATTTCCTGGACACCGCGGACATTTACGGGCCATACGTCAATGAAGAGCTGGTCGGGCGCGCGATCAATGGGAAGCGCGATCAGGTGTTTCTGGCCACCAAGTTCGGCATTGTGCGAGATCCCAACGACCCCACCGTTCGAGGCGTTGATGGCAGGCCCGAATACGCGCGCAAGGCGATCGAGGACAGTCTCAAACGACTCGGCGTGGAGACCATTGACCTTTACTACTTGCACCGCGTCGATCCTAAGGTTCCGATCGAAGAAACTGTCGGCGCGATGGCGGAACTGGTCAAGGAGGGCAAGGCGCGTTACCTCGGACTGAGCGAAGTTTCGCCCGCGACGCTGGAGCGCGCGCATAAGACGCACCCGATCACCGCATTGCAGAGCGAGTATTCATTGTGGACACGCGATCACGAACGTGAAGTATTGCCGGCCTGCCGCAGGCTTGGCGTCGGCTTCGTGCCATTTAGCCCGCTGGGACGCGGCTTTCTCACCGGCGCGATCACCAGGCCTGAGGACTTCGAAGAAGACGATTATCGCCGCCACAACCCTCGCTTCCAGGGCGAGAACTTCACCAGAAATCTGCGACTGGTGGACGATGTGAAGGCGCTGGCCGCGAAAAAGGGCATCCTGCCCTCGCAACTGGCGCTTGCCTGGGTGATGGCGCAGGGCGAAGATATTGTGCCAATCCCCGGAACGAAGCGCCGCAAGTACCTGGAGGAGAACGCGGGGGCGGTGTATGTCACTTTCAGCATAGACGAATTGGCCGTGATCAACGCGCTCTTTCCACCCGACACCGCGGCGGGCGCGCGTTACCCTGAAGCGATGATGAAGATGGTTAACAGATGAACGGAGGAAGCGCTCTTGGAGAAGAATGTAAATTTTTTGTTGAGGCATAAGATCGTCATCGCGGCGTCGCTCTCGGCGATTGTGATCGCTTTGCTGATCGTCGTCGGCGGGTCGAAGAGCAAAGGGAAAGCGCCGGCCGCCGCGCCTCCCCCGGCCAATGTCGAAGTGGCTCAAGTCGAGCGGCGGGATGTCCCGATTTACAGCGAATGGATCGGCACGCTCGACGGAATGGTCAACGCGGAGATCAGGGCGCAGGTAACAGGCTATTTGCTCAGGCAGAATTACAAGGAAGGCTCTTTTGTCAGGAAAGGGCAGTTGTTGTTCGAGATCGATCCGAGGCCGTTCCAGGCGGCGCTCGATCAGGCCAATGGGGATCTGGCGAAAGCGCAGGCGCAACTGGCGCAGGCGAACAGCCAGCTCCTTCAGTCGCAGGCGCAATTGGCCCAGGCCGAGGCGAATCAGGTCAGAACCCAGCTCGACGTGGATCGCTACACTCCGCTCGCAAAGGAGAAGGCCATTACCACCCAGGAATACGATAATTCAGTCCAGTCCAACATCGCCGCCAAGGCTCAGGTCAAAGCCTCTAACGCCGGCGTCGAGACGGCCAAGTCCGCGATTATCGCGGCCAACGCCGCAGTCGAAGCGGCCAAGGCCACAGTGAAGACCGCCGAACTCAATCTGAGCTTCACCAAAATCACTTCCCCCATCGACGGCGTCGCGGGCATTGCCCAGGCGCAGGTCGGCAACCTGATCCAGCCCAATAATCCTAGCAGCGGCTCGCTGACCACGGTTTCGACGTTGGACCCGATCAAGGTCTATTTCACGCTTAGCGAGCAGGAATATCTCGCTTATACGAGGCGTAACTCGATTCAAAGTAACTGGGGCGCGGGCGCCAAGGGGCTCGAGCTTGAGCTGGTATTGGCTGACGGCTCGACCTATGCGCAGAAAGGGAGGTTTTTCGTCGCCGACCGGCAGGTCGATCAGAAGACGGGCTCGATCCGGATTGCCGGAATCTTCCCGAATCCGGGCAACACTCTTCGGCCGGGGCAGTACGCCAGAGTCCGCGCGATAACCAGCATGAAGGAGAGCGCGCTGCTCGTCCCGCAACGCGCGGTCACCGAGCTGCAGGGCAGCTATCGGGTCGCCGTCGTGGGCAATGACAACAAGGTAAACATTCGACCTGTCAAGGTCGGCCCCCGCGTCGGGACGATGTGGGTGATCGAAGATGGATTGAAGCCGGATGAAAGAGTCGTCGCCGAAGGGACGCAAAAAGTCAGACCGGACGCGGCGGTCAATCCCCTACCGTTCAAATGAGCGGGAATGGGGAGTGAGGAGTGGGGAGTGGAGATGACGGATGGTGAATTTAGGAACTGAGTATTTATAGCTCGTTGATCATCGCTCGGTTGCTAAGGTTTGGAGTCCACTCCCCACTCCTCACTCCCCATTCCCCATTCCCCATTCCCAAGGACCTTATGATTTCAAACTTCTTCATCCGGCGTCCGATCGTGGCGATGGTCATCGCCATCATCACAATTCTCGCCGGCCTCATTTCGATGCGGAAACTGCCGCTGGCGCAGTTTCCGAACATCGTTCCGCCTCAGATTATCACGTCGACGGTCTATACGGGAGCGGACGCGGTCACGATCGAGCAATCCGTCTCCACGCCGCTCGAACAGCAGATGAACGGCGTGGACAACATGCTCTACATGCAGTCCACCAACGCGAACGACGGCACGCAGCAATTGACGGTCACGTTCGACGTGGGAGTTGATCCGAACACCGCCCAGGTGAACGTGCAGAACCGCCTGGCGCAGGCGCAGCCGAACCTTCCAACAGACGTCAGCCAGTATGGGCTGGCCCTTCGGAAGTCCACCGGACTTCCGATGCTCCTCATCTCCATCTATTCGCCGAATCGGACCTACGACTCCCTCTTCCTCGCCAACTACGCGAACATCAACGTCAACGACGCGCTCTATCGAGTGCCGGGCGTGGGTGAGGTGAGGATCTTCGGCTCCAGCGATTACGCGATGCGGATCTGGGTCAAGCCGGACGCGCTGGCCAAGCTGGGTCTGGGGGTCCCTGACCTGGCCAACGCCGTACGACAACAGAGCGCCGTCAACCCGGCGGGGCAAGTGGGCGCGGAGCCGTCGCCGCCTGGCAAAGAGATGACCTACACCATTCGCGCGCAAGGCCGTTTGCAGACGCCCGAAGAGTTCGGTCAGATCGTCGTTCGCTCCAACCCTGACGGCTCGGTCGTGCGGTTGAAGGACGTTGCGCGGATCGAACTCGGCGCGCTCAACTATCAGCAGCGCTCGCGCATGAACGGCCAGAACAGCGCCACCATTGCGGTCTTTCAGGCTCCGGGCTCGAACGCGATCGATGTCGCCGACGGGCTCAAGAAAACGATGGCGGAAATGAAAAACCGCTTTCCGGCCGACCTCGATTATGCGATTACGCTGGACACGACGCTGCCAGTGACCGAAGGCATTAAGGATATTATCAGGACGCTCTTCGCGGCGATGATCCTGGTGACGATCGTGGTCTTTTTCTTCCTGCAGAACTGGCGGGCGACGCTCATTCCGATGATCGCCGTCCCGGTGTCGCTCATCGGCACCTTCGCCGTCTTTCCGATGCTCGGATTTTCCATTAACACGCTGTCGCTCTTCGGTCTCGTGCTGGCGATCGGTCTGGTCGTTGACGATGCGATCGTGGTCGTGGAGGCGGTCGAACACCACATCGAGCATGGGATGTCGCCTCGTGACGCCACGATCCGGGCGATGAAGGAGGTCTCCGGACCGGTCGTCGCCATCGCGTTGATCCTCGCTTCGGTCTTCCTGCCGGTGGCGTTTATGGGCGGCATTCAAGGGCGGTTGAACACGCAGTTCGCTGTGACGATTGCGATCTCCGTCCTCATCTCCGCCTTCAACGCGCTGACTCTTTCGCCCGCGCTCTCCGCGCTGCTGCTGAAGCCACGGAAAAAATCCAGAGGACTGTTCGCCCGATTCTTCGGCGGCTTCAACCGGTTGTTCGAGAAGGCGACGAACGGTTATATCAGTTGGAGTCACGCCCTGATCCGCAAGTCGGTAATAGGCGTGTTGATAATCGCGCTGTTCGCCGTAGTGGACGGCCTCGTCGGGAAGAGGCTCCCGACGAGCTTCCTGCCCGAAGAGGATTACGGCTATGCGCTCCTGAACGTCCAGCTTCCCGCCCCGGCCTCGCTGGAAAGGACGGACCAGGTGTTGAAAAAGGTCGAGGGGATTCTGGGAAAGACCGAGGGGGTGAAGTTTTACAACACGGTCGCCGGGTTCAGCCTGCTGACTCGCACCTCGGCGAGCTATCAGGGATTCTTCTTCCTCGGCCTCAAGCCGTGGGATGAGCGCAGGTCGGAGAACCTCGAAGTGCATGGAATCGTCGCGAGCTTGAACCGCGCTCTTGCGAGTCAGGTGCCGGAGGCTACGGCTTTCGCTTTCACGCCGCCTGCGATTCCCGGACTGGGCAACGCGGGCGGTATCTCGTTCTGGCTGCAGGATCGCAGCGGCGGGCCGGTCGAATTTCTCTCCCAGAACCTGCAAAAGTTCCTTGAAGCATGTCGCAAACGGCCGGAGCTTACCGGGGTCACTTCACAATTCTCCGCCTCCATCCCGCAAATCTACGCCGACGTCGACCGCGACAAAGCGCTTAAACAGGGCGTGGCTGTCGCGGACGTCTACCAGACGCTGCAGGCTTATCTGGGCGGCCTCTACCTGAACCAGTTCAACCGCTTTGGCCGCCAGTGGAGGGTTTTCCTGCAGGCGGAAGGGGAGGAGCGCCGCAGCGAACAGGACATCAATCAATATTACGTGCGCAACAACGACGGCAATATGGTTCCGCTCGCGTCGCTCGTGAGCACGCGTCGCATCAGCGGCCCCGAATACACCAACCGCTTCAACCTCTACCGCGCGGCGCAGGTGTTGGGGGCAGCCGCGCCCGGCTACAGTTCAGGGCAGGCGATGGCCGCGCTCGAAGAGGTGGCGAAGGAGACGCTCCCGCCGGAGATCGGCTACGATTGGGCCGACCTCTCTTACCAGGAGAAGAAGGCTTCGGCGGACGCCTTAACTTCATTCGCGCTGTCTCTGATCTTCGTGTTCCTGATCCTGGCGGCGCTTTATGAGAGCTGGTCGCTGCCATTCTCGGTGCTGTTGACAGTGCCGATCGCGATCTTCGGCGCTTTCGCCGGGTTGATGTTGCGTGGCTACGATCTCGACGTCTACGCCCAGATCGGGCTGATCGTGCTCGTCGGACTGGCCGCGAAGAACGCGATCCTGATCGTCGAGTTCGCCAAAATCGAATTCGAGAAAGGTCGAGGTCTCGCGGAGGCGGCGCTGGAAGGGGCTCGGCTGCGCCTGCGACCGATCCTGATGACTTCGTTCGCATTCATTCTCGGCTGCGTGCCGCTATGGATCGCTTCCGGATCAGGCGCGGCGGGGCGGCGGATTCTCGGCACGGTGGTCATCGTCGGCATGCTGGCGGCCACGCTGATCGCCATCTTCATCATCCCGGCGATCTTCTACGTGGTGGAGAGGCTCACGGGCGGCGAGAAGAAGCGCGCGCCGATAGCGGCGCCCGAAGAGGAATTGGCGACGGGGGACTGATTCATTTTGCATTTGTCATTTGTCATTGCAGAGAGTGCCTGATTCCTGAACTGACAAATGCAAAATGACAAATAGGGAATGCAAAAGCTGAACATACAGAACATGCACATGCATATGAAAATACGATTGATAAGTGGAGCTGTCATTTTAAGTCTGCTGGCTGGCTGTACAGTCGGCCCCAAATACCGCAAGCCTGTAGTTGAGTCGCCTTCGACATTCCGCGGCGCCGGCGATGCGGCCGCAGCGCCTGTTCCCAATTCGCCCGGATCATTGGCCGATCTGAAATGGGCCGAGGTCTTCAAGGACGAACAACTTCAGGGCTTGATCAGGACTGCGCTCGTCAACAATTACGATCTGAACCAGGCCATCGCGCGCATTCAAACGGCGCGCGCCAATCTGGGGATCGTACGAGCGGATCAATTCCCTGACGTCACGGCGGGCGCCGGCGTGACCACCCTTCGCAACTCCGGCAGCGGTCAGATCGCCCTGCCATCGGGAGCCAGCCGCGACCGCACGTTCGGGTCGGTCGTCCTCAATCTGCTCTCTTTCGAGGTTGACGTCTGGGGCAGGGTGCGGCGCGAGAAAGAAGCCGCGAAAGCCGATCTGCTCAACGCCGAAGAGACGCGCAAGGCCGTGATGACGACGGTCGTTGGCGACGTCTCCGCTGCTTACTTCAGTTTACTCGAACTGGATACGGAGCTGGAGATCGCCAAGGACACGCTGGCCACTCGCCAGGAGTCGCTGAACCTCACCAAGACGCGCCAGCAAGGCGGCGTTGCGACAATGCTGGATGTGCGACAGGCCGAGCAACTGGTTTACGCCGCGGCCCAGACCGTTCCAGACATCGAGCGGTTGATTGAGCAAACCGAGAACCGGATCAACCTTTTGGAGGGGAAGGACCCAGGTCCCGTGGCGCGCGGGCGTTCGTTGACTGAGCAGGAGCAACCGCCTGAAGCGCCTGCGGGGTTGCCGTCTTCATTGCTCGAGCGGCGCCCGGACATCCACGCCGCAGAAGCCACTCTGATGGCCGCGACCGCCAACATCGGCGTGGCGAAGGCAGCGTACTTTCCCCAGATCAGTTTGACGGGATTCATGGGCGGGCAAAGCAGCCAGCTCACCAATCTCTTCAGCGGCCCCGGAGGCGCATGGAACTTCGCGCCCAATCTGACTCTGCCGATCTTTAACGCGGGCCGAGTCAAATCGGGCGTCAAATTTACCGAAGCGCAACGGCAATTGGCGCTGACGCAGTATCAACAATCGATCAAAACCGCATTCCGTGAGGTCTCCGACGCGCTCGTCGAGTACCGCAAGGTCAAAGAGATTCGCACGCAGCAGGAATCGCTGGTGACCACATTGCAGGACCGATCGCGCCTGGCTTATCTGAGGTATCAGGGCGGTGTGGACACGCAGCTCAACGCCCTGGACGCCGACCGCGATCTGTTCGCCGCCGAGCTGAGCCTGGCTCAAACGAGACGCAACGAACTGCTCGGACTGGTTCAACTCTATAAGGCCCTGGGCGGTGGTTGGCAATAGTAGGGAAATGGGGGATGGGGAGTAGGGATTGGGGAATAAGAAACGGCATCTTTTTCCTATTCCTCATAAACATTCTTTGAGGCATAATACGCGCGCTCCATCGCGTTCTACACTGAAATTCCTCGCATTTCAGCCCCAAAGAAGATGATTGTCATGAAGGAAGCCTTTTTACTCAGCTTGCTGATTTCTGGAAGTCTTGTATCTATCACTCAAGAGCAAAAGATAACAATTCCGATGACGGCGAAGGAACCCGCAGATTTTGCGCCTGCTGGGTGGCATGTCGATGGTGTTAAAAGAGGTGATTTGAATGGAGACAAGATAGATGACGCCGTGATTGTAATAACGAAACCTGAAGTTAGAGAAAACAACAAGATTGTAGAAAGCGAAAAGAATTTTTTGGCGTTAGCTTTTAGCGACGGCGGCCAATTTAAGAGAACAGCGTTCAGTGGTGTGCCGATTATAGATACTCCCATGGATATGGGGATCAACTCTGGGATGATAAGTATCGAGAATGGGGTTGTCGTCATTGAAATACTTGGTCCCCCGGGGGATATGATTTGGCTATACAGGTATCGCTACCGTTGGCAACAGAACAGATGGATGTTAATCGGCAAAACATATGGTGAGGAGTACAGATTCCAACCCGATGCGCCGGTGAATGATGAAGACACCAATCTTTCAACCGGGCTTGTCAGTCGCACAGATGCGAGTTCCTTTATTAAGAGAGGCAAGAAACAGCTGCCGATGAAAGGCGATTACTATGAACTCCAGGCCATAACGACAAACGAAGCGCAGAAGATCGATGGGCTTTTTGATCCCGGCGAATGGCAGGGCTATGTTCTGAAGTTGAACGCCAAAAGACAGGTCATCAGAGGCGTTGAATTGTGGAAGGGGATTTCGGACGTGTCGGCGGTCTTGAACGCCGTTCGTCAGGGCGATGACCTATTCATCAGGGCGGAGGTTACTGACGACCAGTTTTCTGAAGGCGACGGACTACGTCTGGTAAATGAAAAGGGCAGGATAATCGCCCCCAAAGAGATCAAAACGACGCCGACTCCAAAAGGCTACAATGCGGAGGCGCTTTATTCGATGGAAGACCTTGAGATGCTCGCTGGATCCGACGCGACACTGTCAGGCGTTTTGCTGAGCGACGAGTGGAAGTATTTGGAGAAACAGGTCGGTTTCTTTGCGGCGGTTGAAATCATTGACGTCGACGGCAAAGCCAAGCGCGCCACGCTCTCCACCAGGCTTCGTGGCAGCCCATTTAACGGATCAATCAGGGCCTATCAGGCAGGTGTCGCAGTTTTGGAAAATAGTGACGCTGTCACAATGCGCAAGTAGAGACACAAGATCTTGCGTCTTTACCCCACCATCCGTCATCCGCTGGAATCATCGGGGAAAATGTCTCCGGACATCAGCGCGCCTCCATGCTTTGACACCGCGCCCGCGCATCTCTATCATCTCGCCTTCGTCAATCCAACCGACTTCAAAATTGGAGATCAGCAGATGAGTGTTTACGACAGCAAAGATTTAATGAGCTTCAACGCAGCTTCGCGCGAATTCGACGTTCCGGCGGTGACGCTCGAACTCGCGGCCTCGCGCGGGGAGTTGCGCGTGATCCTACACGGCGATGGGCAGGACAATGGGCAGGAAGGCGCGCGATGGCTGCTCCGGCCCGACGTCGAACAGTTCGTCAAACGCACGATCAAACGCGGCGCTGGCAACAAGGTCGTCACTCGCATCAATCGCTAAGAAGGCGCCAACCACCACCTATGAAAAATCGCGTCTCCAGAAAGGCCTCCAGCTTCACCGAATCGGTAATCCGCGATATGAGCCGCCAGGCGCTCGCTTACGGCGCGGTCAACCTATCGCAGGGCTTCCCCGATTTCCCCGCGCCCGAAGACATCAAACGCGCCGCCTGCGAGGCCATCAACGCCGACATCAACCAGTACGCGATCACCTGGGGCGCCAAGCGGTTCCGTGAAGCCATCGCCGCAAAGACGAAATGGCGCCTCGGATTGGACGTCGATCCCGATCGCGAGATCGTCGTCACTTGCGGATCGACCGAGGCGATGATCGCCACGATGCTGGCCGTCGTCGATCCGGGGGAAGAGGTCATAGTATTCGAGCCGTTTTACGAAAATTACGGCCCTGACGCGATTCTCTCGGGCGCCTCGATGCGCTACGTCACGCTCTATCCTCCTGGGAGTGGGGCTGGGAGTGGGGCTGGGAGTGGGGCAGGAAACGGGGCAGTTGACGACTCCCTCGAATGGCGCTTCGATCCCGACGAGTTGCGGGCTGCGTTCAACGAGAAGACCAAGGCGATCATCATCAACACGCCGCACAATCCGACGGGTAAGGTCTTCACGCGCGAAGAGCTGAGGCTGATCGCCGACCTGTGCGTCGAACATGACGCGCTGGCATTGACCGACGAGATTTACGAGCACATCTGGTACCCCGACGCGGCGCGCGAAGTCGGGCACGTTTCGATAGCGACGCTCGACGGAATGCGCGACCGCACGGTGACAATCAACAGTCTCTCTAAGACTTACTCGGTCACGGGCTGGCGCGTGGGTTATGCGATCGCCGCGCCAGATCTAATCAACGGCATTCGCCAGGTTCACGACTTCCTCACGGTCGGCGCCGCCGCGCCATTGCAGGAGGCCGGGGTCTACGCGTTGGGTCTTCCTGCGGGCTATTACGAGAAGCTTCAGCGCGAATATCAGAAACGACGGGATTACCTGCTGGGCGTATTGGAAGAAGCTGGATTCAAATGCTTCAAGCCCGACGGCGCGTATTACATTATGACTGACATCTCAGATTTCGGATTTGAGGACGATCTGAAATTCACTCGCCATCTGGTGCAGAACATCGGCGTGGCCGTCGTTCCCGGCAGCAGTTTCTACCGCCGGCCCGAATTAGGCGCACAACAGGTGCGGTTCTGTTACTGCAAACGGGATGAAACGTTAGAAGCGGCTGCGCAGAGATTGCAAAAACTTCGATGATTTCCCAGGAGCGATCTTGTTTTGTTTTGTAATGATTGACGCTCAGATTGGCAATTTTCTAATTTTTGCTTGACAAAAAAAACGCGCCTGACAAAAATACGGTTAATCTGACTGTTGATGGGGTGAGGACATCAGCAGTTCTGGGCCGACCGGAGAGCCCCCAAGCTTCCGAGTCGGCCCTAACTTTTTGAGGCAGCAAGTCCGCGCGTTGTGCAAGCCGACTGTGTCAGTCACAAGTCGGCCTTTGCCCTAGCCAATTCCTCTATAACCTGTTCAGGGGACGTTCCGCCGATCTGCCTCTTGCCAGCCAGTGAGCTTTCGAGCGAGATGGCGTCGAAGAGGTCTTCATCGAAGAGCGGCGAAAACCGCCTGCATTCGTCAATCGTCAATTCGTGAAGTTGTCGCCCCTGTTCGATCGCATAGACGACTATGCGGCCTATGACCTCATGGGCTTTGCGGAATTCGAGGCCCTTGCGGACCAGGTAATCGGCCAGGTCGGTGGCGTTGGTGTAATCGGTGATGGCGGCCAGGCGCGCGCGTTCGCGGTCGAGTTCGATGTTGCGGAGGACTGTGGCGGCCACGCGCAGGCTTCCCGTGAGCGTGTCAATCGTGTCGAAGAGCGCCTCTTTGTCTTCCTGCAAGTCCTTGTTGTAGGCGAGCGGCAATCCTTTCGTCATTGTGAGCGTCGCCGTCAGGTGGCCGAAGACTCGCGCCGATTTGCCGCGAATCAGTTCCAGCGAATCGGGATTCTTCTTTTGTGGCATCAGACTGCTGCCCGTTGAGATGGCGTCGCCGAGTTTGATGAAGCCGAATTCCTGTGTCGAATAGATGATCAGATCCTCGGCGAGACGCGACAGATGCGCCATCGTGATCGCCGAGGCGCTGACGAATTCGATGATGTAATCTCGGTCACTGACGGCGTCGAGGCTGTTACGCGTCACGCTGTCGAAGCCTAGTTCGGCGGCCATCCATTCGCGGTCTACCGGGAAGTTCGTTCCAGCCAGCGCGCCGGAGCCGAGTGGCAGGGAATTGACGCGTCTTTTGACATCGCCCAAACGCTCGCGGTCGCGCGAGAACATCTGGAAATAGGCGAGCAGGAAGTGCGCGAAGAGCACCGGCTGGGCTTTCTGCATGTGCGTGTAACCTGGCAGCGGATCGGCGACGTATCGCTCGGCGAGCTCGACCAGCGCTCGCTGCGTCTCGCGTATCGCTTCGTCAATCATCGCGATCTCATCGCGCAGAAACAACCTGGCGCCGACCGCGACCTGGTCGTTGCGGCTGCGGCCCGTGTGGAGCTTGTAACCGGTTTGCCCGATGAGTTCGACCAGGCGCGATTCGATGAAGCTGTGGATGTCTTCGGTCGCGGCGAATTCGGGGCGGTCGAGAAAGCCGGGCTCAGCAGCCATCTCGCCGATCTTCTTCAATCCGTCAGTGATCGCGTCGACTTCGGATTGCTGTAAGATTCCGGCCCGCCCGAGCGCGCGCGCATGTACCACGCAGGCTCGCAGATCGGCGAAGATCAAACGGCGGTCAAAACTGAAGCTGGCGTTGAATGCAGCGAAATGTTTATCGGTCTCGCCGGTGAACCGGCCTCCCCAGAGATTCATAGGATCGAGGATTGAGGATTGAGGATCGAAGATAGAAGATCGAGGATCGAAGATCGAAGATCGCAACTTACGATCTTCAACCCTCGATCTTCTATCTTCGATCCGCGACTAATTAGGCCTTCCGATCACATAATTTTGGATCAGCTTGATGGCCAGATCGGTTTCGGGCTGCTGCATGGTTTTGGGGGCGAAGAAGATCGGTTTGCGTAAGTTGTCGGCGGTGATCGTGATCATGTTGTACTGGGAGATCAGGGTCTTTGACAACTCTTTGATCTGCGGTCCGGTCAGGATCGCCAGCGTCTTGTTGCTCAGATCGGTTAACGTTACTTGGCCGGGCCCGATTTTGAGCCACCCCGAACGGGCGTCTTCGAAGCCATAATCTCCCGACCGCAATTTCGACATCCGCCGCCATTGGTTATCGAATGAAATTCTCATGAGGGCGACGCCGCTGGCTTTGATCGCCTGCTCCATGGCCGCTTCGGCCTTCACAACGTCCTTGCGGATGTCAAGATAGATGCGGCCGAGCATCTCGAAGGCGGTCGGGCGGGAAGGGTTGTCTCTTCCAAGCTCTTCAAGTTTGGTTACAGTCTCTTCGATCGAAGCTGGGTCTTCCTCGCGGTAACTGGTATAAATTGTATTGAATCGCTCGACATAAACGACGCTTGTCAGACCGAGGCGATTGACCTTGATCCTGAAAGGAACAGCGTTTTTGCCAATGACCACGCCCGTCACGCGAACGTGGTATTCGCCGTCGGCGGGCAGTCCTCCGGTCGGCGTGTCGATTCTGAAATCCCCGGAAGGGTCTTTCGCGATCGCGACCTCGGCGTTGTTTTTGTCGAGGATCTGCAGGCCGAGCAACGGATTGTCGCCCTCGATGTGGAAGGTGAGCCAATCCTCGGCCTTCGCGTTGAGGATCATCTCTTCAAAGAAACTTCCATCCGGACTCTTGTTTGAAGGCTCGAGTTTTCCTCTTCTCTCCTCGCCCACGTTCAGTGTGAGTATTACCGGCGCGCTCGGCCCCGGTCTTGAGCCTCTCACGCCCGTCGTCTTCGGCGTCGTGGGAGTGGTCGGCTTGGACCCTCCCAAGGTAGGATCGCCGCCTTGAGCGTAGATTTCGAGAGAGGAGAAGAGAGTCAACAACGATATGGTAATGAGGGAAATCAATAGTCTCTTCATAGCTGTTCTCCTGTACATATCAAGGAGTGTTCGTGTTTATTCGTGGCTGAAGCTCTTTTCGTCGCAATCTATAAAAGGCCAATTAATTGAGGATCCAAGATCGTCAGTTAATGGTCTTTCCGACGACGTGATTCTGAATCAACTTGATGACCAGATCGGCTTCGACCTGGCGCATGGTTTCGGGGGCGAAGACATACGGTTTGCGCGCGTTGTTGGCGGTGATCGTGACCAGGTTGTATGCGGAGACCAGTGTCTTCGATAGCTCTTTGATCTGCCGTCCGTTCAGGGTCACCATCGGCTTGTCTCTCTCATCATAGAGCGCTAGTTTGCCAGCCTGGATTCTTAGCCATCCCGAACGCTTATCTTCGAAGCCGAGATCTCCCGAGCGCAATTTCGTCATCTGCCGCCATTTGTAATCGTATGAAATTTTGATGCGGGCGACGCCGTCGGCTTTGATCGCCCGATCCATGGCCCACTCGGCTTTTCCGAAATCCCTGCGAACCTCGAGATAAATAATGCCGAGCCGCTCGAAGGCGGTCGGTCGGTCGGGGGCCTCTCTAACAAGTCTCTCGAGCTTGGCCACCGTCTCGTCGACAGAGGCCGGGTCATTATAGCGGTAATTGGTATAAATTTTATTGAATCGCTCGCTGTACGCCGTGCTCGTCAGTCCGGCGCGATTGACTTTGATCGTGAAAGGGACGGCATTTCTGCCACTGAGCGCGCCTGTCACGCGTACGCGATAGTCGCCGTTGGCGGGCATTCCTCCGGTCGGCGTGTCGATTTTGAAATCCCCAGAAGGGTCTTTCGCGACCGCTACCTCGGCGTTGTTTTTGCCGAGAATCTGCAGGCCGAGCGATGGATTGACGCTCTTGATGCGGAAGGAGAGAGAATCTTCGCTCTCCGCTTTGAAGCTCATCTCTTCAAAAAAACTTCCAGACGCATTCTTCTCTGAAGTCTTCGGATCGAGCCTCCCTTTCCTCTCCACGCCGAAAATCAGCATGTGCGGCGCCAGCCCGGACGGTTTCGAATCTTTCCCGCCCGATGTCGGTGTCGCCTTGGCTCCCCCCAGGTTAGGATCGCCGCCTTGAGCGCAGGCCTCGCGAGGCGATGGGCCCAACAACGGCAACATAACAATGAGGGATATCAGTTGTCTCTTCATACGCTTATTGTTTCGGCGCGTCCTTCGCCAGACGGAACCCTGTCTGCGCGTAACCGAGGAACTTGTCAGGAGGCCAATCGTTGCGCGTCGCCGGCAAGGGGCGGCGCGCTGTGGTGGTCACTAATTTGGGCAGGGAATCGTATGACCCCCCCCGAATGACTTTCAGATTCTTGTATCCATCAGGCGCATTGAACTTGGCGCCGCCGGGATATTCCCTGAAGTCAGATGCCGTCCATTCCCAGGCGTTGCCCGACATGTCGAACAGACCAAAAGGACTCTCCCCTTTCGGAAATTGTTTGACTAGAACCAACTGCTTCTGGTCCTTTTCATCTGACTTAGAGTTAGACGTGTCGGCGGCCCATTCAGAGCCCCAGGGATAGAGGCGCCCGTCAGTTCCACGCGCGGCGAACTCCCATTCCTCCTCGGTCGGCAGACGCCTGCCGTCGCCCAGCCATTTGGCGTAGGCGTTCGCATCATCCCATGTTACGTCGGTCACGGGCAGTGTGTTCGCCCCGTCAGGGAAATGGTTACCCTGCCAGATTGGCGGGGGCGCATAACCGGCCGCGTCAACGAATTTCTGATACTGCTCGTTGGTAACCTCCGTGATATCAATGAAGAAAGGATTGATGGTTACCAAGTGGGCCGGCTTTTCATATTCTTCACCGTCATCACGCCCGACGCGCAACTCTCCGCCAGGGATAATAACCATTCCCGCCGGCGCCGTGACAACGACGGGAGTCGGCGTGGGCGCTGGCCGCGGCGGCGGTTCAGGCTTCCGTCTAACCAGCCACACAGTCAAGACAATGATCGAGACCAAAGCCGCCGCCCCGCCGATCAACAAAGGTTTCTTCAATATCGCCACGGGCGCTGAAGGCTGCTTCTTGACCGAAGGCGGAGCGTCAATCTTCTTCTCTACCTTCTTCTCTACCTTCTTCTCTTCCTTTTTCTCTTCCTTCTTTTTCCCCTTCTTTCCCGGTTTATCGTTGGGAGATGGCGCCTTCTCAACTTCCAGACTCCTGGCGGGTTCGACAGGCGTGATCTGCTGGGCTCTGTCGTTTTCGGATCTCTCAAGCAGTTCGGTCGATTGAATCGCTTGAGCGCCCGAATTCGAAGGCTGCCCTCCGGGCGTCGAGGCGTCGCTCGCCGACTTAAGCGGCTCGGCCGTGATCTCGGCGTGGGTGATCAACTCGGTCGAGGCTTCGCCGGACTGTTTCAATTGATCGGCGCCTGACGATGGCGAGATCGTCGTATCGAAGTTTTGCGACGGGGATGATGGCGAGATCGTCGTATCGAAGTTTTGCGATGGGGACGATGGCGAGATCGTCGTATCGAAGTCCTGCGATGGAACGGCGGCGCCCGGTTGTGTCGGGGTTTCGGCGGCCTCGAAATCGGCGTGACGGGTGATCACAGACGGGGTGATCCTCTGCGATTCGCCGCTTCTGGTAAACCGCACCGTGTCCGGATCAGACATCAGGGCGCCTTCGAATTGGCGCGCCAGTTCAAGGGCGGTCTGAGGCCGCGCGTTCGGGTCTTTCTCCAGCGCGTGAAGAACGACGCGCTCGACCGCCTCGGGGACGGACGGATTGATTTCGCGGAGCGGGCGGGGCTTCTCGGTGACGTGTTTGATGGCCACGCCCGTCGGCGTCTTGGCCAGAAAAGGCGCCACGCCGGTCAGCAGTTCGTAAAGCACAACGCCCAGGCTGTAAATGTCCGAACGTGGGTCGGCCTCTTCGCCCTGGCATTGTTCGGGCGCCATATAATGCGGCGTCCCGATCACGGAGCCGACATTGGTCAGGCGCTGTTCGAGGCTGTGTGTGTCGTCGAGCGCCTTGCTGTCGAGGACCTTCGCGATGCCGAAGTCGAGGATTTTGACGTGGTCCGCAGCGTCGTTCGAGTCGAGCAGGATGATGTTGTCGGGTTTGATGTCGCGGTGGACGATGCCGTTTCGATGCCCCGCGTCGAGCGCGGCGGAGGCCTGGCGGATGATGCCGTAGGCGCGAACGGCGCTGATCGAGCCTTCTTGAGACAGCACTTGCCGCAGGCTGCGCCCGATGAGCAGCTCCATCACAATGTAGGCTGTGCCGTCGGCGTCCTCGCCGAAATCGTGAATGACCACCGCGTTGGGGTGGTGTAGCATCGCCGCCGCGCGCGCCTCGCGGTAAAAACGCTGGCGCGATTTTTCGTCTTCGACCACGTCGCCGCGCAGCACCTTGACCGCCACGGTGTCGCCGATGTGCGTGCGGCGGGCGCGGTAAATCTCGCCCATCCCGCCGCTTCCGATGCACTGTTCCAGCTTGTAGCGCCCGCCGAGCACGCGCCCGCTTTGCGCGCCAACCGCAGAGGATATCGGGAAGGCGGCGCGCGCGCCGGTAGAGGCGATATCGGTCGGGGTCGATATTTGGGTCTTTTCAGCGTCGAGGTTCGACGATTTTTGGGCGTCTGACTGAATTGGGTTGGCGGCGGCAATGGTCGCCCCACAGGCGTCGCATTGCGCCACGCCGGCTCTCAAATTCTTACCGCAGTTCGTACAAAACGTCATGGATGTCGTTCTCTATTCCGTGCAAGAGATTACTTCCTTCACGCCCCTGACAGTCTTTGGTGATCTGGCATTAGGCCTGCGCAAAAGCGCATGTAGTCTAAATCAAAACTGGGCGGATGAAAACCAAAACTTGAGGCGGACGAAGCTTTACAAACCGCCGCCGATTGATATCATTCGGTTTCATTATATAAATCACCCCTGGGAGCGTCATGAATGGGACTTATAGGTCTTATGAGTTTCATAAATTTCAACGCTTCCTGGGATTTTCCGCAGGAGTAAGTTGATCAGGAGTAAGTTGATGAAGACCCTTGTCTTGCTGCGACACGGTGAGAGCGATTGGAACCGCGAGAACCGCTTCACCGGGTGGACGGATGTTGATCTGAGCGCCAGGGGCGCTCAGGAAGCCCTCTCAGCTGGGGATGAGATGAAAAAGGCCGGCTACGCCTTTGACGTAGCCTATACTTCGGTTCTCAAGCGCGCGATCAAGACCCTCAACCTGGCGCTCGAACGGATGGATTTGCTCTGGATCCCCGTCTATAAATCGTGGCGGTTGAACGAGCGGCACTACGGGGCGCTGCAGGGGCTCGACAAAGCTGAGACGGCGACGCGACACGGAATGGAGCAGACCAACATCTGGCGGCGCAGTTATGACATCCCGCCTCCGCCTCTCGCGCCCGATGACCCTCGAAATCCGGCCAAAGACCCACGATACGCTTCGCTCAAACCTGAAGAGATTCCGCTGACCGAATGCCTGAAAGACACTGTCGGGCGCTTCATGCCTTATTGGCGCGAAACTATCGCGCCTGCGCTGAACTCGGGCAAACGCGTCCTGGTCGCGGCGCACGGCAATTCTTTGCGCGCGCTGGTCAAATATCTCGACGGCGTCTCCGATGAAGACATCGTCGGATTGAACATCCCTACTGGCATACCGCTGGTCTACGAACTCGACGACGACCTGAAACCGATTCGCCATTTCTATCTCGGCGATCCCGAAGCCGTGAGAAAGGCGACTGAGGCGGTGGCCGGACAGTTGCAAAAGAAGAGCTAGGCGCCAAGTGTCAGGCGCCAGGTTCCAGGTTCCAGGTATCAGTAGACCGCCGGCGCCAATCTCTTACGCCGATGAGCCGCGTTGGCGCCTGGAATCTGACACCTGACACCTGGAACCTGGCGCCTGGAACCTGACACCTAATGGCAAACACAAAGCTGAAAAAGCGCCCAGTCGCGCTGATCATCCTGAGCGGCTTCGGCTGGTCGCCGCTTGTCGAGGGCAACGCGGTTGCGCAAGCCTACACGCCTTTTCTGGACAAGTATCTCTCCTTATACAAACACACGCTCATCGAAGCTTCGGGCGAGCGCGCGGGATTGCCATTCGGTCAGGCGGGCAATTCCGAGATCAGCCACATGATCATCGGGACCGGCCAGGTCGCCCCCATGACCATTACGCGCGTCGACGAGGCGATTGCGACGGGCAAGTTTTTCGAGAATCCGACGCTCGTGACCGCGATCGAGGCGGGCAGGGATTCCACGCTTCACCTGATGGGGCTCCTTTCGGACGGCGGCGTGCATTCGAGGAACGCCCACCTTTACGCGCTTTTGAAGATGGCGGCCGAGCGCGGCGTCCAGCGCGTCTTCGTTCACGCCTTCACCGACGGGCGTGACACTCCGCCCCAATCGGGCCAACGCTATGTCGAGGAGTTAATGGCGAAGATGCGCGAGATCGGCGTCGGGCGCATCGCCACCATCATCGGGCGGTATTACGCCATGGACCGCGACAACCGGTGGGAGCGCGTCAAACGCGCCTACGACGCGATCGCCCGCGGCGAGGGGCGGAAATTCGCTTACCCGGCCGCCGCAATCGAAGCGTCGTATGACGGCGGCGTGACAGATGAATTCATCGAGCCGATGGTCGTCACCGGGAAGAACGGCGCTCCCCTGGCCACGACGCAATTCGGCGATTCGGTGATCTTTTTCAACCTGCGCGCGGATCGGGCCAGGCAATTGACTCGGGCGTTCACTGGCCTCAATTTCGACTCCTTCGAGCGGGAGCGGATTCAAAACCTCCATTTCGCCACCTTCACTCAATACGACCGCTCGATCAACACGTCGATCATCTTTCCGCCGGTCGCCCCGGCGCGCCCGCTCGCGGCGCTGTTCACCGAACACGGCGTGGCCAACCTGCGCGTCGCCGAGACGGAAAAATACGCGCACGTGACCTACTTCTTCAACGGCGGAGTCGAAAAGGAGTTTCCTTACGAAAGCCGCATCCTGACGCCGTCGCCGCAGGCGCCGACTTATGACTTGAAGCCCGAAATGAGCGCGTTCAAAGTCACCGACAAAGTCCTGCGCGCGATCGATGAGGGCGAGACCGACGTTTACGTCGTCAACTTCGCGAACGCCGATCTGGTCGGTCACACCGGCAATCTGAAGGCGGCGATCGAAGCGGTCGAAGCGCTCGACACCTGCCTCGGTTGGGTCGTCGGAACAATCGAACGGGTCAGGGGCGCGGCGATCATCACCTCCGACAACGGCAATTGCGAACAGATGATCGACCCGGCCACCGGCGGCCCCCACACCGCCCACACGACCAACCCGGTCCCGTTCATTCTCTGCGACCCCGAATTCAAAGGGACCTTGCGCGAAGGCGGCTCGCTCGAAGACATCGCGCCGACAATGTTAGAATTGCTCGGAATCGAAAAACCGCCGGAAATGACGGGGCGAAGCTTAGTGATCAGTTAGATTGGACGGCGCCGGGAGCGGTAGCGACCGGGCGCGATTGACCCGGTCGCTACCGCTCCCGGTACCGTACCGCTTATAAATGAAATGTTTTAATGTCGACCGCTTCTCAACACATTCTGGTCGTTCACGTCGCGGGGCTGGCGCAAACGACTCTGGCGCTGCCCGCGCTTCACTCCCTCCGCCAACATCTTCCTCAATCCCGCATTACCGTCGTTTCGAGCGCCACGGCCGCCGATCTGCTGCGGCTCGCCGCATGCGCCGATGAAATTCTGCCGGTCGCCAGATTCCGGGACGCCGAGTTCTTAAACCCGCGCAAATTTTATCGCGCCGCGAAATCGCTCAGGGAATTGCGGCGCGAGCGCTTCGATCTGTCCATCGAGTTCAAGACCGGCGCCGAATCCGGTCTAGTCATGCAGTTCGTCCATTCGCGCGAGCGGTTGAGCGGCAGAAAGAGGGGCGTTGACGCCGCGCTGGATCGGCTGTCACAGGCGATAAGCGGCTCGCCTCGCCTGCGACAGCACGTCGCGCACGAATATCTGCGGAGGCTGGAGCCGTTGGGCGTTCGACCCGTCGAGGCCGAGCCGCGAATCGCCACTCTGCGCGAGTCTGACGAGCGAATCGAAAGACTTCTAGTCAAACATGACGTCGGATTCGGCGAACTGCTCATCGGCGTCCATCCTGGCGCCGGCGATGGCAAACCGCGATGGCCCATTGACAGGTTCGCCTCAACTGTCGCGCGGATGATTCACAATTTCGATGCGCGCGTGTTGGTTTTCGCCGGCCCCAGCGAACGCGGACAGGCTAAGCGACTGGCGGCGATGCTGCCCGCGAGACGCTCCATCGCCATCGAATCGCCGAAAATAACCGATTTCGTTTCCGGCGCCGCGCGACTGAGCGTGTTCATCGGCAATCACAGCGGCCCGGCGCACGTCGCGGCGGCGGCTGGCGCGCCGGTGGTCGTGGCCTCCACCTTCGTTCAGCCTTCGCCACAGGACCTGCTCGGCGCCCGCGTCGAACACGTCCGCGCGTCCCACGTCACGTTGATTTCGGAAGAGGATGTTTACGAAGCCGCTTGCAAGCTGCTTAAAACCAACCGCGCGGAGTTTCTGCGCTCTCGTTGATGAGACCGTGGCGCCCGCGGATTTACGCGGGCGCCACGGATCAAGGCGGATTATCAATGATAATCCTTAGCATCCGCCTAAATCCGTGGTTGCTACGGAAAATTTTACGAAATATTTACGTCAGAGGGGTCGCGGTCAAACCTGAATAACAAATCCAATATATAATCGTTCCCGTGTTATCCCTTGATCGCAATCGTAGAAAATTCATATGAGGAGAGACTCAATGTTTCGCAAACCACTCACTGTAGCTTTGCTCGTCGTTTCTTTGTTGATCTCGCCCCTCTCGTCGTTGGCCGATGAGGGGATGTGGCTGCCCGACTCGATCGCTAAATTGCCGCTCGCGGAAATGAAGAAGCGTGGCTTCGAGCTTAAACCCGAAGACATTTACAGCCTGACCAAACCGAGTTTGAAAGACGCCGTCGTACAAATCAGCATCGGCGGCACCGGCTCGTTCGTTTCGCCTGAGGGCCTGATCCTGACCAACCATCACGTGGCATTCGCGGCCGTTACGAGCGCGAGCACGTCCGAGAAGGATTACATCAACAACGGATTCCTGGCCAAATCGCGCGCCGAAGAGATTCCGGCGAAGGATTACTCCATCAAGATCACGCAGGATTTCAAGGACGTGACCGCCGAGGTCCTCTCCGCAGTCAAACCCGAAATGTCGCCCGCGGAGCGCTCGCGCGCGATCGGCACGAAGCAACGGGAGATGGCAAAGGCCAACAGCCACGAAAAAGAGGGCATTGACGCTCAAGTGATCGAAGCTTCGGGCGGCTATCAATACTTTCTTTACACCTACCTGAAGTTGAGGGATGTTCGATTAGTCTACGCTCCGCCCAAATCAATCGGCTATTACGGCGGCGATCCCGACAACTTCGAATGGCCCCGCCATTGCGGCGATTTTGCGTTCCTGCGCGCCTACGTCGGGCCGGATGGCAATCCCGCCGATTTCAACAATGCCAACGCGCCGTTCAAACCCAAAAAGTTTCTGCCGATCAACGCTACCGGGATTAAGGAAGGCGATTTCGCGATGGTCATGGGCTATCCAGGCGCGACCTACAGATTGCGCGAATCCTATTCGGTCGAATACCGCCAGAACATCCAACTGCCGGATCAGATCGCGTCTCTCCGTCAGCAGATCGACGCGCTCACGAAACTCGGCGAGAAAAACTCTCAGCTCAAGATCAAGCTCGCCGATCGGATCTTCAGCCTGAGCAACGCGCTCAAGTCTTTTGAAGGCACGGTCGCTGGATTGAAGAGAATGAATCTGGTTGCGAGCAAACGCGCCGAAGAATCCGACATGAAAAAGTGGCTCGACGCCAACCAATCGGCCAAAGCGAAATACGGCGAGGCGCTGCCGCAACTCGAAGCCCTCTACCGGGACTTGACCTCGAACGGTCTGAAGCAGAACGCGCTCGACGGCCTGCTCAATTCCGGCGGCCTGATCGAGGCGCTCCAGTTCGCCTACGAGCGGGCCCTCAGCCGCGATCTGCCTGAAAAAGATCGCGCGCTCCAGTTCAGCGATCAGCTCCTGCCGATGGTGACTGAACAGCTCAGTTCCGATTGGGAAGAGCGCGAGCCTGAAGCGGAGGCGAAACTGCTGGCGGCCTCGCTCGCCCGCCTGGCCGACATGCCAGCCGATCAGAAGTCTCAAGCCGTCGAAAAACTCTTCGAGGGCAAGTCTGGCAAGAATCGCCGCGACGCCGAGGCGGAATTCGCGAGCAAGGCGATAGAAAGCTCTAAATTCAAATCGTTCGACGAGGTCAAGAAGCTCTTCACCGCTTCGGCGGCCGACATTCGCGCCATTGACGACCCGACCTTGAAACTGGTGATCGCGGTGGTAGATGAAAACGCCCCGCTCTCGAAGAAGCAGACTCAGATTCTCAATACGATTACAATAGTCCGCCCGCAATACGTCGCCGCGATGCAGGAGTTCCGGCGCGCGACGAATCGGGGATTGCCATACTATCCGGACGCCAATTTTACGCTGCGCTTCACCTACGGCGACATCCGCGGCTACAAACCGCGCGACGCCGTCACCTACGATTACCAGACATCGCTCGCCGGCGTGATCGCGAAAGACACCGGGGAAGATCCTTTCAATGCTCCCGAAAAACTAAAAGAGCTTTTCGCTAAGAAAGATTTCAATGGCTACGCCGACGCTCGGTTAAACGACGTGCCGGTCGATTTCCTGGCCACCACCGACATTACCGGCGGCAATTCAGGCTCTCCCATGATGAACGGGCGCGGAGAAATCATCGGACTGGTCTTCGACGGCAACTACGAAGGGCTGGGCGGCGATTACGCTTACGACATCAGCTCCAACCGCACCATCGCCGTAGACATCCGCTACGTTCTCTTCCTGACCGAGAAGTTCGGCGGCGCAAGTTATCTGTTCAATGAAATGCAGATCAAACGCGCGAAGGCGATGACGGCGAGCAGGTGAGGCGATTGGGACAAGGAGAGGGGGAGAGAAGGAGATTTGTCTCTCCTTCTCTCCGTCACGACGTTCATAATCTGTCTTTTGTTCTGAGGCTGAGCGTAAATACCCTGAGGGCGCCTTTCTCTTCGATAAGAAAGTAATTGAAGAACTCTCGCTTTACCACATACACTTTGACATCTTCACCCATATGGAAATCTTGCCTCATTTGTGAAATGTCAGCGGTTTCCTGCGGCTCATTGAGATTGGCTACATTTCTTCTATAGCTTTCGGAACGAAAGGCTTCTGGCGTGAGATTTTTGCGCAGGATGTTGTTGAGCCTATCGTATTTTTCATTAAATTGTTCATCCAGCTCTTTTCCGGAAGTGATTTCGTAGGGGTTCTTCGTTCCTGTGAGGGCTTCATATGCTTCCCCCATTTCCGGAGGGGGTTGAAAACCTTTCCCTTGGGTGAACATATAAGCCGACATCAAATGCCAAAAAGTCCATGTTGAGACATAGACCCTCTCTACCGCGGTCTGGTCGATCTTGTCGCGGAACTGAGGGTTGAGCTTCTGCCCGAATATCAGATCGACTTCCCGTCGCCGCATCCCCGGATCGGTAACAAAGAACTCTTTGAAGATGGGGGCGAAGTCCAGGGTCTCATGAAACCGATGGATAAGGCGGTCGCCGATCTCTTCCGCTTGCCGTTGTTTTTCTTGCTGCGCCGATATTTGCGCTTCCGCCAGGTACGTTGATGACGCAAGCAGCATTACACACGACATGGCAGGCAGAAATTTTCTTACGAATGCTCTCATTGTCGACCTCCCTCAACCCTCGCCGAGCAATGGCGCGAGAGCCTCGCGCAATTTCATCATTCCGAGCCGGGTGCGTGTTTTGACGGTGCCCAGAGGCTGGTTCAATTTCTCGGCGATCTCGCTGTGACTGAGGCCGGAGTAGTAGGCCAGCTCGATCACCTGGCGTTGTTCGGGCGTCAATAGATTCAAGGCTTCCCGGACGAACCTTTGACGTTCGGATGCGGCGGCCGTCTCTTCGGGGCTGGCCGCGTTCGCCGGGGTGTCGCCCAGGATGTCGAGCGGCTCCTTTCGCCGCTGGTCCTGCCAACCCGAGCGCAGGCGGTCAATGGCGCGGCTGCGCGCGATGGTCGCCATCCAGGCCAGCGGCGCGCCGCGATTGGCGTCGTAACTCGCCGCCTGACGCCAGACCTGAGTATAGACATCGATCAGAACCTCTTCAGCGGAACTCATGTCGCCGAGCACGCGCAGAATAAGG
>DASTMP010000206.1:0-79245 GCA_035714085.1 Blastocatellia bacterium | reverse complement strand
GGCGTGTTCTTCATCGATCCGAAGCTGCTGAACATCACCAGGAACGCGGCGGGTCAGTTTACCGGCGCGACTCTCAAACCGGGACTGCTTGCGGCCCCGGCGCCAGGCACGTTCGGCAACTTCCCGCGCAACTCGATCAACGGGCCGGGATTCTCTCAGGTGGATCTCAGTCTTACAAAACGGACGCGCGTTTATGAGAAAGCGGACGTGGAATTCAAGTTTAACCTCATCAACGCGTTCAATAACGCCAATTTCCTTTTCAATTCTCTGAACTTTGACGCCGCCAACTTCGGCCGCATCAGCTCCACCAGAAGTGTAGAAACGAACTTTGGCCGCCAAATCAACTTTATTCTGGGCATCAACTTTTAGTCGCCTGGCGTAAGCCGAGGTCTTAATTACGAGTTGAATGCCTGAAACCTGAGCCTGGCCACTGCGAATGTGACATCCGTAGCGGCCAGGCTCCTTGTTTTGATGAGTTGATGAAATTGGGCTTGCTATGCTAGGCCGAGGAGAGAGCGGATTATTCAACCGCGCTCGGCCCGGTCTCCTCTTTTCGCCTGCCTGAAAACAGTTTCTTCAGAAAAGCGCCCAGCGCCACCAGCGCTACGATCACGAATTTCTTGCCCGCGATCAGCGCGCCCAGGAGCAATTTGAAAAATCCTACCTTCGCCAGCACCCCCCCCGCGATCAATGCGCCGATGCCGTAGGCCGCGACTTTGTCCACTCCCGCTACGTAATCGCCGTAGCGATGGCCTTCGTTGAATTCGACGAAACTGAGAACCTCCCGCATGTCCTTTTCGATCGCCTGCAACTGGTCCATCGAGGCGACGGCGTTGAGCGAGAGCACGCCGCGGCGACCCAGCGCGCGGATGTCGTAATTCAATGTGTGTTCCGATTCGCCGCCGAAGCTCAGCTCCTTGGCCCAGTAAAGTTTGTGCGCGGCCTTGTCGTAATGCGGCGGCGCCGCCCAGCCGATCAATTCGATGGCTTCGTAGCCCTGCTTGATTCGTTCCTGGCTAGATTCGCGCGTACCATCCTGCATCTCTTTGAGCAAATCGTTGTAATTGATGTTGGCGGCCTCGTCGTCTTTCACGTACCCGTCTTCGTCGTAAGTGATCACCACGCCCCAGGATTCCGGGTCGGACAGGCTGATCTCAGCGGGGAAGAGCATTCCCAAGGTCTTCTCCTGTCTGGGCGGGTTGCCCCATAGTTTAACCAGGACCGTGTCGGTCTGGTCCGGATCGAGGTAATGGAAACTCGCAGGCAATTTGAGCGTGGCCAGACCATCTTTGAGCTTGACCTCGCCGTCCTGGAATTTCAGCTTCGAGGCGATCTCCTCGCTCTCTTTCATCGCTTTGAGCATTGAATCGAGCTGCTCTTGAGGTATCTGTTTTGTTCCGGCGGCCGGCTCTTTCTCAGACTTCCGCTCTTTCTTTTGCGCTGTTGCGACCGTCGAGTCGGGGATTGTGAGAATGGTCGAGAGGACAAGGATCAGGCATACAAGGATTTTCTTCATACGGGTTCTCCTTAGAGAGTCATCCACAAAGCCACACAAAGGACCACGAAGATGAAATCAATCCTTAGCGCCTCTTCGTGTAGCTTTGTGGATGAGATTTTTATCGTTTCAGGATCGAGGCTCACATCATCTTGTCGCGTACGAACGAATAAACGCGCGCATACGCCCGGCGAAAGACATCTGGCCAATTGTCGGTCGGAAGCATCGCGGGAAACCTCTTCACGGCCGATTGCTCGAATGAATTATCCCAGCCGCTTCCGTCCCACAGGATATCGACATTCATCGCGCCCAATTGTTTCACCAGCGGGCCGGGGTTGCGGCCGTTCAGGGAGAATTTATTGTTGAATATTCTGTTGCCTTCGGGGATGGCGCCTACGTCGAAAACCTTGCCTTTCGGAAACGCGATGGCCAGGCCGACTACTGCGACGCCGAATGAATCGTTGCCACGAATCTCGTTCTCGGTCACTGTCGTGCGGTCGGCGGCCATAATCAACATCCCCGTGCCCGGTTGAACTTTGCCGACGGTAGAGGTCGGGTCGCCGAAATTCGAGTGATTGTTGTTGATGATCCGGTTATTTCTAACGGTCGTGACGCTGCCGACTTTCGACGGATTGTTAGGCAGCAAGAAGACGAGGATGCCGCCAGTGTTGTCATGCGCATAGTTGTTTTCGACCAGCGCGTGGACCGAATTTTCGATCTCGATGCCGGTAACGTTCGAGTGGACCTCGCAATCTCTGACGATGATGTCGCGCGATTGGCCCACGTAGATCGCGGCGTCCTTAATGCCGGTGGCCAGCACGCGTTCGACGAGCACGCCCCTGCACTCGACCGGGTAGACGCCGTAAAGTCCCGCGTTGTGAATCTCCAGATCGCGGAAGGTCGCGTTCAGGCCGCCGTGGACGGTGACGCCGTTATTGACGTAATCCTTGATGACTAGATTCTCGATCGTGAAGTTGTGGCTCGAAGTGATCACGGCGTCAGTCAGTTTATTTTGGCCGTCGAGGATCGGGCGCCGGTCGTTCTCCTTTAAGCCGCGGATCGTAATGTTGTCCACGTCCACGAGAAGCGTTTCGTTATACACGCCGGGGCTGATTTCGATCGTGTCGCCGGGGACGCAGCGCTCCAGCGCGGCCTGGATCGATTCGCCCGGGTTGATGCGCAACACTGCCGGTTGGCGCTGCGGCGGGTTGGGCTTTAAGGAGGCGCCGACCGCCGCCGTTGGCCTAACTCCGGCTGTCGCGGCGACGCCAGCCGGCCGCAAGATGGCAGGGCCTCGAGCATCCTTCGCCAGGCGCGGAACGACGGGCAGGCCGGAAGGGACTTTTTCAGGGATCTCGGGCTTCTTCGATTCGTCGGTCAGCGCCTGTAGGAAAGCGATCAGGTCTCTCTTCTCCTGGTTGGAGATTTTGAAACCGCGAATTTTGTCATCGAGGTTCGGCAGGTTTAGCCCTTCTCCATGGCCGCCGCCGTTGGCGTAAAAATCAATGACCTCATCCAACGTCTGGAATCTGCCGTTGTGCATGTAGGGGGCGGTCAACGCCACGTTGCGCAGCGTCGGGACTTTGAAGGCGTTTTTGTAAGGCTCGCCGCCTTCGATCTCCGAACGTCCGAAATCGTCCGGCTGGCCGGGCATTTTGGGGACGCCAATGACTTTGAAATCGGGGTTGGCGAATGTGGGGAAGCCGTGGCATTCAAAGCAGCGCGTCTTGAGCGAGCGGAAGAGAGTCAGACCGCGGCGCTCGGCGGCGGTCAACGCTGTCTGGTCGCCCTTTGCGTAGCGGTCGAACGGAGAGCTGTCGCTGATGATCGTTCGCTCGAAAGCCGCGATCGCCGAAGTCGCGTTATTGAAGGTCACCGCCGAGCCACCGTCGCCGCTGAACGCTATGTCGAACAAACGGACGTATTCCGGGATGGCCTTCAGCTCTTTGACCAGTTCGTCGGGGTTCTGATTCATCTCGTCGGGCGAAGTGATTGGGAATCGCGCCTGTTCTTCGAGATCGTTCGCGCGCCCGTCCCAGAACTGTTTGTGGTTGAACGCCGCGTTCCAGATCGTCGGAGCGGAGCGTCGAACCTGTTTGCCGCCCTGGCGGTCGGGGCCTACGCCCCTGCCGCCGAACCCCATTGAAGTACGACGCCCGTCGCTGAAGCCCAGATCGGGATGGTGGCAAGTGGCGCAGGATTGCTCGTTGTCGCCCGAGAGCACAGGGTCGAAGTAGAGCAACCGGCCCAACTCGATCTTTTCCCGCGTCGTCTGGTTGCCGGGGCGCAACTTCATTTCTGGAAACTCGCGCCGCAGGCCCCCGCCACCCGGATTGCCGTTGGTCAATCCGGCGGGCGGGATGTCGGGAGCGAACGGGATCAAGCCGATGACGATGATCGCCGCCGTGAACAGGCCGAGCATCGCGATTAGCAACATCAGAAATCGCCGCAACCGGGCGCCGCCGATGCGCGAAACAAGATGTCGAGACGGCGACATTGATGCGTTCGGAGTATTGCCGGCGTTCTCCATTTTCAAAACCCCTTTTTGATCTTGTTATAGTAAAGATGGCGTAAGCGATCTGAATATTTACAGAGCAGTGAGCATGAGCGACCTGAGATCGCTATTAAAAAGGCGCGGAGAGAATAGCGGAGATGTAAGCCCAGGTACAGGGCTGAAGCGCGGGTTGCCGCCCTGGCGCGGAGTCATTCCGCTTCAGGCCATTTCACTTTGTCGTAGACATCCGACAATGTCAGACGGCAATTAATCGAAGATAGGTAAATCGTATCTTGCAGGTCATTGAACTCTGTAAGCAACCATTGATTGGCTGTTTGTCTGGCGTAATGCTCAACGTGGCAACGATCCTGCGCGATCAATAGATATTCTCGAATTGAAGGGATTTTGAGTTCGGCCGCCATCAATTGCCTCCGTGATGCGAGGCGCCGCAATACTTCGTTGGTTCGCTGCCGAGTTTGAACCGCTGCCGGACCGTATTTTTGCACACGCCGTGAACGGGTAGTAATCCGCTGACCGAGCAGACTTCCAGCGTGAATGTGTCTTCGCCTTTGGGAATGGAATGAGCGACTGCCGGAGTGACAGCGGCGGCCGTCGGAGAAGGTTTGGGAGAAGGCGCGGGCGTCGGAGCGGGGGGTGATGATTTCGGCTCCGGGTCGCCGGTCTTTTCGCGTTGTTTAACTATCGTCTTTATTTCCGCGCGTTGATCTGATCTTTTCTCAACGATCTTGGATACTACCTTCTCGGCTGATCTTTTTTCGTCGTTCTTGGAAGCCAGCTTCTCGACTGATCTTTTCTGGTCGTTCTTGGAAGCCAGCTTCTCGACTGATTTTTTCTCGTTGTTCTTGGAAGCCAGCTTCTCGACTGATCTTTTCTGGTCGTTCTTATTTGCGGCGGACTTTTCTTTATGGGGAGGGGCGCTTCGTGATTCGCCGGGCGACTTGGCGATAAACTTCTCGCTCTGATTCCGCTCCGTTACCCTGCGAGGTCTCGTCGCGACTTGTGAGCGAGGCGGTGGTTTTTGTTTCGGGGTCACGGTGGGGATTGTGGCGCCGGTCGCGCTGATGGTGTCGAACGCGACCGGTTTGAGAGTCGGCGTCGTCCTCGGCGTAGTCGCTTGAGCAGGCCCCTGAAATTGCCTCTGGGGCGATCGTAGAGCGTCTTCCTGCGCGGGCTTCGGCGTCGGTGATGGCGTCGGCGTCGGCTTCGGCTTCGGCGAAGAGCCGAGGCCCAGGAAGTCTTTCAATCTGGCGCCGAATGACCATTTCTGACTCGGCGTGGATTCCGGACGCGGTTCGGGTCTGCGCGCGTCTGGCGGAAGCGGAATCCCGGCGCCGGATGCCGCGCGGCCATTGTCATCCGGCGATTTGGGCGCTGAAGAGGCGCCGTCGGCAGTCGAAGATGAGTCAGGGATGGGAACTGGACCTTCAGGCGCCGGTTGGGCGCCAGTCGGCTCCGTGCCTGCCAGGAAAATCTCGCGGCGCGTTGCTGTTGTAGCGTCGCTCGGAGCGGCTCCGGTCGCCGGATCGATGTCACAGACGACCAGGCCTTCGGTGGGGGCTTCGAAAGTTCCGCCGAGTTCGGGGCGAATGCGCAGGGCGCGGATCATAAAATCGGCCCAGATCGGCGCAGCGACGACTCCGCCGGTCAGCTTGATGTCGTCGTTGTTGTCGAAGCCGACCCAAACTACGCAGACGAGGTTAGGCGTATAGCCGGCGAACCAGGCGTCCTTCGACGACCCCGTCTTTCCGGCGGCCACGCCGGTAAAGCCCATCTGCCTGACGCGGGTCCCCGTGCCGTGATCGAGCACGTCCTGCATCATAGAGGTCATAATGTAGGCCACCTGTGGGCTCATCACGTCCCGCTTTTCGGCGCGCGATTCGAACAACGTCGTACCATCTTTGCTCGTCACCCGTTTTACGGCGACCGGCGCGATGCGGCGTCCCCCGTTGGCGAAGGTGGTGTAGGCCGATGTCATTTGCAGCGGGGTCTGTTCGGCCGTGCCCAACGCCATCGAAAGCACCTGCTGGACTTTCGTCAAACCGGCCTTCTCGGCCAGGCGCGCGACGTTCCCGAGGCCGACGGTTTGTGCGAGCTCGACCGTGATTACGTTCTTCGACTTCACCAGCGCGTCGCGCAAGGTGATCGGACCCATCGTAAAGTTGTCGCCGAAGTTGCTCGGCGAGTAGCCGCCCTGGAATGTCTTAGGCTCGTCAATGAAGGTCGTCGCGGTGGTGATCGGGTTGCTCGGGTTATCGGCGCCGGCCGCGATCGCGGTCGCGTAAACGAACGGTTTGAAGACCGATCCTGGCTGGCGTCTCGCGTCTGTCGCGCGGTTGAGCTGGCTCTGCGCGTAATCGCGCCCGCCGACCATCGCCAGAATTTCGCCGGTCTTCGCGTTCATCGCCACCATCGCGGCCTGCAAACCCGCCGCGCCTCCCTTGCGCTTTGCGAACAGCTTGTCGACCTCGAGCATGCGTTTCGAGACCGCCTGATATGCGGCGTGCTGCAATTCCAGGTCTATCGTCGAATAAATGCGAAGCGACCGCAGACTGCCGTCGCGCTCGTCGTACTGGCTTTCGACCTGTCGCGTCAGGTAGTCGATGAAATAAGGCGCGTCCGATGCGTCCACCCCCCCCGATTGGGTGGCCACCACGCCTAGCGGCGCTTTCTTTGCGGCGATGGCCTGGTCGCGCGTGATCTTGTCGGTTTCGACCATGTCGTCCAGGACCTTGTTGCGGCGCTCGATCGCGCGGTCAGCATGCGTAAAGGGCGAATAGTAATTCGGGCTTTGGATAATTCCGGCCAGCAGCGCCGATTCCTGAAGCGACAGTTGAGAAACGTCTTTGCCGAAATAGGAGCGCGCAGCCTCGCCGAACCCGTTGATCGAAAATCCTCCGCGCTGGCCCAGGTAGATCTGGTTGCAATACATCGCCATGATCTCCTCTTTGCTCAGCCGCTGTTCGAGGATGACGGACATGTAGGCTTCGGAGAGTTTTCGCTTCCAGGTGCGGTCGGGTTTGAGGAAAAAGTTTTTGACCAGCTGTTGAGTGATCGAACTGCCGCCCTCCTTGATCTCGCCCGTCTGGAAGTCGCGGGAGAGCGCGCGCAAGACGCCCCGCCAGTTGATGCCCGAATGCTCGAAGAATTGGCGGTCCTCAATCGAGGTGATGCCGTCGACCAGCGTTTTGGGCAGGTCTTTGTAGTCGATGATTTTGCGTTTTTCGCGCTCCTGGTTGACCACTGACGAGATCAGCTCAGGCTCGATCTGCGCCTGACCCAATTGTTGCTGGTTGTCCAGATCGACCATCTTCTGAACGCTCTCGCCGTTTCTCGTGAAGGTCACGCGGAGATTCGGAAACGCTTTATCACCGTCGATCTTGGTGTCGCTCCCAGGATAAATCTCTAACACGTTATTGCGCGTGGAATAGTGCCCGCGCTTGTCGTTCGCTACGGCGGGGCCTTGCTGGTAGCCGAGCTTCCGCAACTGGGCGATAACGTCGCTCAACCGGGTTCCCGATCCGTCGCGAATGGTGAGCGGCGCTGCGTAAATCCCCGCTGACCGCACGAAGATGTCGCCGCGCAAACCGGCGTCAATGATCGCGCTGTAACGGTTGTAGTAATAGAAGAAAGCTCCGATTAGGATCAGTCCGATGATCAGTAGTGGAGCAATAACGATGCGCGATGTCGCATGATAGTAGGCGCGTTTGAATGGAGCCTGTCGCCACGTTAGGTATCGAAAATCTTGTCTGGCCATTATCGAAATTCCTCAGTAGCCAATGGGGGCTAGCACGGACAGAGAAATTATGCCGATTATCGAGAGGGAGTCAAACGCAGGGCAAGTGGATATTTCATACGTCAAATGAAATGTGAAATATGCCATATGGCATATGAAATCTGAAATTATGCCATATATTTGGTTATTCAATGTTATTTGCCTAGCCGCTGTTGGGTTCTTCGACGCCGAAATATCGCAGCCATTCATTCACTTCGTCATCCTTGATGTTTGGAGCGTCTGACTCTTGATCAGGAGAGTTCTCGACAGCTTCGTCCAGCATCCGGCGGAATTCGCCTGATCGCATAACGCGCGCGCCACAGGCGCGGACGCGCGAAGCGAGCTTTCTATCCGAGGTCACAACGACGAGACTTTTTTTATTCCGATCGGCCTCGACCATCTCGATGATGCGGGCGTCGGCGTCGGAGCCGAGTCGAGAGTAAAATATTCTGACGCCACGATAGCTAGATCCATCGGGGAATTGTGAATCGGGCGCGCCGTCGAAGACGACGTTTAGCCTGAGCCTTTTCGACCTGGCCAGTCGCGCCAGGTCATGCATGAGGATTCGCCGCGAGCCGGGTTTATCGCGATGCCATCCAACTCGCCCTCCAATCACGTTGTTGCCGTCAATTATGTACACTCATATGCGCTGCTAGCGGGGCAGCAAAGGCGGCGAGAACTTTATGGCGTTTGAGATTTAAATGCAACCACCAAATTATTGAAGATGGAGGATTGCGGATCGAGGATCGAAGCCAACGAAATTGGAATAGACGTCTAAACCACGAAGAAACGAAGATGACGAAGAAGAGCATAGATCTCGGTATCTGAGATCGCTTTATCCTTTCTATTTTCGATCCTCGATCTTCGATCCTCGATCTTCGATCCTCGATCCTCGATCCTCTTTCCAATCTGCGGCGTTACAGTTATCCTGAAGCCCGCGCACATACCCTGAACTCCGTATCCGATGCAGTGAGGATTTTTACCGCATGTTCAAATTACTGAAAGAAGGTTTGAAGTCGCTTCTTTACTTCGCCGCGATCACGGCCTGTTCGGCGTTCATATCGTCTGTCGCTTGCGCTCAGGACGACCCGAACGCGCAATACATTTTGATCCAATCAGGCGAGCTTGCCGCGCAGGTTCGTGAGATCGAGGTCCCGGTCGAGGTCGGCGTTTGGAAGTTGCAGTTCAACCTTCAATCCACTGGCGACGTCAATTGGGCGATCATCACGCCTTCCGACCGACCGCTCGCCTCGAACATGCCAAACCTCGCGATCACCAATACCAAAGAGGGCGCGACGGATAAACGCTCGATTCTGCTGTGGGATCCGAGGCCCGGCAAGTGGAAGATTCGTCTGTCCGGATCGGGCGGATTTATGACTTCGGTCATGACTCAGGGCGAACTTCACGTCTGCTGCATTCAGTTCTTCGGGCGCGCCGGAGTCTTTTCCATGGACAGGTTTCTACCGGTTCGCAGGGCGCGGCAGCACGCGCAAATTCACACGTCGAGTTACAACATCGATACAATAGAATTCCGGATGATTGACGAGCAAGGCGAATTGATTGCGCCGATCAAGTTCCGGCAGAGCGATTATTCAATCCCGTACAACTTCACGCTACTACTGGACACGCCGGATCGGCCCTTCCGCGTCTCGGCGCGCGGACGTGACACGAGCGGCAAGAGCTTTCAACGTGTGATCGGATGGCTGATCAGACCGCAGGCCTCCAACCCGTCCGGCGCCGGGACCGGGGCCGGGGCCAACCCCCGGCCGGAAGGCGCGCCGACCGAGGAGGACAATCAGGCCCAAACCTGGACGCCGCAGGAGTGGAATCCTAACGTCGTCGAAGGCGAATACAAGGTCATTCGCGCGCAGATCGTGAGCTGGGATGACGAGCCTCTGCTCTCGGAGAAGGGCAACCCGATCGGCATCCGGCTGAAATACTCGGTCCGATTTCCCGTTGACGGCTCTTATTCGCCCTTCCCGTCTCTCTACCCCGACCGGGGCAGTCGCGGATTCACCGGCGCTCTGGGCATGCGCGTTCATAAAGGCTCGGTGGAGCCGGAGCCGGACGGCGCGCAGAAATCCAGTCAATGGCTCTTCGGCGGGAGAGGAATTTTCAAAGCCGGCGTCCTCTACAACTTCTCCGTAGATTTGATCCCGAATTACATCTTCTTCAACGAGCAGAAGGGCGCCTTCTGCTTGCAAACGAAAGCTTACATCCAGTCCGGCGGACCGGCCGGGCCGGGTGGCCACCCCGTTTTGCGCGAACGATTCGAGCGTGAAGTGATGAGCGAGACCAAGATCAGATACCGCCTTTCCATCTCAGGCATCGATCTGGACGGGTGGCAGCCCTTGCTGACCGAGAGGACTTACGCGCCGAACGCCTGGTACCAGAGCTACAAGCGCGAGGGAGCGGTGGATTGCCAATAAGCGACGAAAGTGGGCAGTGGGCAGTGGGTAGTGGACAGTTTTGATCTTTTCACTACCCACTACCCACTACCCACTACCCACTACCCACTGCCCACTTTTTGTAGGAGAAACCTATGCCAGCAGAAACGATGATCAACTCATCTCAGCCTTTCAATTTGCCACTGCCGCCGACTTTCGAGTCGGTCGAGGAGGAGCGGATGCATCGAAAACAGCGATTGGCCGCCGCCTTCCGCCTCTTCGCAAAATTCGGATTCGACGAAGGAGTGGCGGGGCACATCACCGCGCGCGACCCGGAAAAACAGGACCATTTCTGGGTCAATCCGTTCGGCATAGACTTCGGCCGGATTCGCGTCTCTGATCTGGTGCTGGTCAACCATAAAGGCGAGGTTGTCGAAGGCGAATACCCGGTCAACGTCGCCGCCTTCGCCATCCACTCGTCGGTTCACGCGGCGCGCCCCGATTGCGTTGCCGCAGCCCATGCGCATTCGATGTATGGCAAATCGTGGTCGGCGTTGGGGCGCCCGCTCGACCCGATTACCCAGGACGCCTGCGCGTTCTATGAAGACCATGGCGTCTTTGACGATTTCACCGGCGTGGTCTACGACCCGGTCGAAGGCCATCGCATCGCCACCGCGCTCGGCCATTACAAAGCCGTCATCCTGCGCAACCACGGATTGCTGACCGTCGGCCGAACGGTTGACGAGGCCGCATGGTGGTTCATCACGATGGACCGCAGTTGCCATGCGCAGTTGCTCGCCTCAGCCGCCGGCGAATTGCGACTGATCGAACACGAAAACGCTGAACTCACTCGCCAACAAGTCGGTTCCGCGATCGCCGGCTGGTTCCAGTTCCAGCCGCTCTATGCCCGCATCACGAAAGAACAACCAGATTTGTTTGAATGAGATGGCGGTTAGACTTTGGCCTGATCAATACCGCGAGTGGTAGCGAGCGCTCACGCTCAATCTGCGACGCTCGCTACCGCTCGCGGTACTGATTAATGGCGCGGAATATTATGACCGGCCCGATTGAAAGGCGCCGCTCTCATCCGATTTTGGGCGATTTTGGGCGATTTTGGGACTCTCCTTTCCCAGAAGCGCACACTCGGAACGACCGAGAGAGACGCAATGTGCGCTCAAGCCGCTTGATCGCAACACTTAGTCCTATCACCGCAATGGCACGACGTTTGGATAATAGATCGGATTTGTTGATGGGCCGGGACCTGCAACGGTTTTAGGCTTCCTGAGAATCATCCCTGCTATCCGGAGAAAACATGCAGACATTATGGCAAGACCTGCGCTACGGCGCGCGAATGTTGTTACAGAAACCAGGGTTTACGCTGATTGCCGTCATCACGCTGGCGCTCGGCATTGGGGCCAATGCGGCGATTTTCAGCGTAGTAAACGGGGTGTTGCTGCGTCCGCTGCCCTTCAAAGACCCGGACAGGCTGATGCTGATCCGCGAAACGAAGCTGCCGCAATTCCCGGAGTTCTCCGTTTCGCCGGGCAATTTCCTGGACTGGCGGAAGCAGAACACGGTCTTCGAGCGACTCGTAGCTTTTAACGGCGTGTCTTTTAACATGATCGGCGCCGGAGACCCGGAACAAATACGGGGAATGAAAGTCACCGATGGTTTTTTTGCGATGCTCGGCGCGCAGCCGCTGCTTGGGCGGGACTTTTTGCCCGAAGAAGATCAGCCGGGACGCGATAACGTGGTGATCTTGAATTACGGGTTGTGGCAGCGGCGGTTCGGCGGCGATCCCAAAATCCTGAACCAGACGCTCACACTCAGTGGCCAGAGCTATACCGTGATTGGGGTAATGCCCGCGACGTTTCGCTTCGGGGGGCCCGATCTCGACTTGTGGAAGCCGATGGCGTTCACCGCGCAGGAGACCCAGATTCACGGTGGGCATTGGCTAGGCGCTATTGGGCGACTCAAGCCCGGCGCCACGGAGAATCATGCGCGCGCGGAGATGATTACGATTGCGGGGCGACTGGCTGCGCAATATCCCGACGCCAATACGGGATGGAGCGTGAAACTCATGCCGCTGCTTGAATACACTGTCCGAAGCGTCAAACCGGCCTTGATTGTCCTGCTGTGCGCAGTCGCTTTCGTGCTGTTGATTGCCTGCGCTAACGTGGCGAACTTGTTGTTGGCGCGAGCCGCCGGGCGGCAAAAAGAGATCGCCATCCGCACTGCGGTCGGCGCGGGCCGGGCGCGGATCATCCGCCAATTGCTGACCGAAAGCGGTCTGCTCGCGCTCCTCGGCGGGGCCGCCGGGTTGGCGCTGGCCAAATGGGGTATGGACTTATTGTTGAAGCTGGCGCCGCAAGGCCTGCCGCGCATGAACGATGTTTCGCTCGACGGTCGCGCGCTGGCATTCACCGCCGTAGTCACGTTGCTGACGGGAGTGATTTTCGGGCTTGTTCCCGCGCTGCAATCTTCCAAGCCGAACCTGAACGAGACGATGAATGACACAGGGCGCGGTTCGACCGAAGGCAGGCAACGACAACTTGTTCGCAGCGCGCTGGTCGTGCTGGAAGTCGCCTCGGCCCTGGTGTTGCTGGTTGGCGCCGGATTGTTCATCAAAAGCTTCTGGCGGTTGCAGCAAGTTGATCCGGGTTTTAATCCTGACAATACGCTGACGCTGACAGTGTCGCTGCCGCGCACGAAATACCCCGAAGATACTCAAAGGATCGCTTTCTTCCAGCAACTGCTTGAAAACGTCGGCGCTCTGCCGGGTGTGCAGGCGGCGGGCGCGACCAACCCCTTACCCTTGACCGGCGATACGGTGCTGGCCTTCGTGGTACAGGGGCGCCCCGCCCTGCCGCCTGGCGCAGGCCAGAGCACGAATTTTTACGCGGCGAGCGCCGATTACTTCAAAGCTTTGGGTATTCCGTTGCGCCGGGGCAGACTGTTCACCGAGCGCGACGTCAGGGATTCACCGCACGTGGCTGTGATCAACGAGACGATGGCGAGGAAGATATTCCCGGACGAAGACCCCATCGGCAAGCGCATCACGTTTGACGGCGGAGGGAAAAATCCCGACTGGTACGAAATCGTGGGCATAGTCGGCGACGTGAAACAGTATGGCCTGGATCAGGCGACGCCCATGCAGACTTACGAACCCTACACGCAACAGACCTATTCTTCCATGACGCTGGTGGCGCGCACGGCGGGAGACCCTGCCAAGCTTACTGCGGCGATCCGAAACGCGGTCCTGCAGCTTGATAAAGAGCAACCCATCGCCAATATCAGGACACTCGACGAGATCCTTTCCACATCCGTCGCGCAACAGCGGTTTTCCACGCTGCTGCTCGGAATCTTCGCGGCGGTAGCAATGTTGCTGGCCGCGGTCGGCATCTACGGCGTATTGAGCTATGCGGTCACGCAGCGGACGCATGAGATCGGCATTCGGGTGGCGTTGGGCGCCGCGCGGAGTGACGTGCTGCGGTTGGTGGTGGGCGCCGGGATGCGCCTGACGCTGCTCGGCGTGGGGGCGGGGCTGGCTGCCGCATTCGCGCTGACTCGATTGATGTCCACTTTGCTGTTCGACGTGAGCGCGACTGATCCAATGACCTTCGGCCTGATCGCGCTGCTGATTGTCACAGTCGCCCTGCTGGCTTGCTGGGTTCCGGCGCGGCGGGCGACGAAAGTGGACCCGATGGTCGCGCTGCGCATTGAATAAAGCCCAAGACGGCGCCGCGCGCATTAGCAAGCGGCCGACCTAATAGACCGCTTGCTTACGCGCGCGGCGCTGTATTCATCTTCACGAAAGGACACTCATAGATGATTTGGCGCGATCTCAAATTTGCGCTGCGAATTCTACGGCAGCGGCCCGCCTACACGACTGTGGCGATTTTATCGCTGGCGCTTGGCATTGGCGCTTGCACGGCTATTTTCAGCGTCGTTGACGCGGTGTTGTGGCGCTCGCTCCCGTTTCCGCAGGCGGAGCGGATCATCAGCGCCAGCGAGGTGGATGCTAAGGGCAGGCCGATGACGTTCGCCGAGCCGAACTTTCTAGACCTGCGAGCGCGCAACAAGACGCTCATGGCGGCGGCTGAGTACGTAGTGGGGAGGGTCACAATCCTCGGCGGCAGCGAACCGGTAATGGCGCATGCGGCCGCCGTATCGCAAGACTTCTTCAGGGTGTTGGGCGCGCAGCCTGAAATCGGGCGCGGATTCCTTGCTGAAGAAGCCAGGGCCGGCGCCAATCCGGTCGCGGTGGTGAGCTACGGGTATTGGCGGCGGCAGCTCGGCGGACGGACGGATTTGGCGGCGTCGCCGCTTCGAATCGACGATATGAGCTACACGGTCATCGGCGTGATGCCGCGCGGGTTCAATTTTCCCAACAAAGTGGACATCTGGCTGCCGATTGAGCTTGACCCCTCCTCGCCCTCTCGCACTTCTCACGGAAAGAGCGTGATTGCGCGGTTGCGCGACGGCGTTTCGGCGGAGCAGGCGCGCGCTGAGTTGAGCGCAATCGGCAAACAACTCAAACAGGAGAACGGCGCGGAGATCGATCTGGTTGACATGGCCGCGACGCCATTACAAGAGGAGATGGTCGGCGAGGCCAGGCAGAGCTTGCTGGCGATGACGGCGGCGGTGGCGTTTCTGCTGCTCGTCGCCTGCGCCAACGTCGCCAATCTGATATTGGCGCAGGTGACGTCGCGACAGCGCGAGTTCAGCATGCGCGCGGCTTTGGGCGCGACACGTTGGCGCCTGGCGCGGCAGTTCATCACTGAAAACCTGGCGCTGGCGCTGACGGCCGGGGCCTTGGGCGTGTTGATCTCGTTCTGGGGCGTGGATATGTTGATCAGTTTAAATCATGGAAAATTGCCGCGCGCCGATGAGATCAATGTCGATGCCCGCGCGCTGATCTTCACTTTCGCGCTCTCGTCGCTGGTAGCGATCGCGCTCGGTTTGCTGCCGCTCGTCCGTTTCGGCGGGCGCGATCTGAGCGAGCGGTTGAAAGAGGGCGGCCGAGCGCAATCGGCGAGCGCCGCAAGCCAGCGGCTGCGCGGGGCGCTGGTGACGGCGCAGGTCGCCTTGACGCTGGTTTTGCTGGTCGGCGCGGGTCTGCTGGTCAAGAGCTTTTTCACCCTCCTGCAGGTCGATCCCGGCTTCCGAACCGAGAGCGCCGTGGCGATGGAACTTACTCCCCCCGCATCTGGAAGTATAGACTCGGCGCGACGCCGGGCGAGCTTTTATCAACAACTGATCGAGCGCGCCAGCGCGCTGCCCGGCGTCACGGCGGTCGGCGGAGTGAATGGCTTGCCGATGGGGGGAGATTTGGCGGCGAACGGCCAGTTCCTGATCGATGACAACGAGGCGCTGAAAGGCTACGGCGAGTTCCGCGTCGCCAGTCCGGGCTATTTCGATGCGATGGGCATCCGGCTCCTGCGCGGGCGACTCTTCGATCAGACTGACGGCCCCGACACGCAACAGGTCGCCTTGATCAGCGAAACGCTGGCGCGCCGCCACTTCCAAAACGAAGACCCGCTCGGCCACACGATTCAATACGGCAATATGGATGGTGACAACCACTTGTTGCGCATCGTCGGCGTCGTCGGCGACGTGCGTGAATTCGGACTGGACGAGAAGATCGAGACCACCGTTTACGTCCATTATCTGCAGCGGCCGCGCCAGGCCTGGAACTTCGCTGTCGTGGTTCGCGCGCAGGGAGAGCCTGAAGCGCTGATCCCGGCTCTGCGCAACATCGCCCAATCGCTCAATCGCGACGTCCCCATTAACTTCCGCACGCTTGAGCAAATCTTCTCCTCCTCTCTCGACCAGCGCCGCTTCTCTCTTTCTCTCTTCAGCGCCTTCGCCTTCGCCGCGCTGCTGTTGGCTGCGCTGGGCGTCTACGGCGTAACCGCATACGCGGTGACACAGCGAGTCTCGGAGATCGGCGTTCGGATCGCGCTCGGCGCGCAGGTCAAGGACGTGCTGCGGCTGATCATCGGGCAGGGGATGAAGTTTGTGCTGCTCGGAGTTACCATCGGGCTCGCGGGCGCGTTGGCGCTGACCAGGCTGATCGCCCATCTGCTTTTCAATGTAAGCGCGACCGATCCGCTCACGTTCGCCGCCGTCGCCGCCTTGTTGATCGGAGTCGCCCTGCTGGCCGCGCTCGTCCCGGCGCGAAGGGCGACGAAAGTCGATCCAATGATAGCCCTCCGCTCCGAATAGAGCCCTCCGTTTCCGGTCTCAGCCAGTTTGAGAAAGAGTCGCGCCGGCCGTCCTTGGCGACGCCTTGAAACTGTAAAAGCAGACAGGATTTACAGGATTTCTCAGGATTCAACTCGGCGCGCAAAATCCTGAGAAATCCTGTAAATCCTGCCTGTTCTCGCGGCGGGGAAATTTCCAATGAAGTAGGCGCCAGGGGCCCGCGGGGCGAAAAATTCGCCTCTCCCCTTGATATTCTACCAATCTCCCATTGACATTCTACCTGAGCTGCCAGATACTCCGGTCGAAACTCTACTGGAGGTTATATGCCGAAAGAAAATCAGGCCGAAAATAATACCCGCATCGACCTTCTTCAGGGCACGCTAGACATGTTGATCCTGCGAACGCTGCTCTTCGGCCCGCTGCACGGCCACAACATCGCGCATTACATTAAGCGGACGTCGGAGGACACGCTTCAAGTGGATCACGGCTCGCTCTACCCGGCGCTGCAGCGGCTGGAGCGCCGGGGCTGGGTCACCGCGGAGTGGGGGACTTCGGAGAACAACCGCCGCGCGAAGTACTACCGCCTTACCGAAGCAGGCAAGAAGCAACTCCTCAATGAAACGTCAAAGTGGGAGCGCCTGAACGCGGCCATCGCCCGGATTATGAAGCCCGCGGGAGAGGAGGGTTGAGTATGCGCCGGAAGCAGGAGCTAATCTTCATCATTCGCCGTCTCATCCATCGCCGTAGCGCCGAGCAGGAGCTGGACGAAGAGATCCGCGCCCACCTGGAGATGGAGATCGAACAGAACATCGCGGACGGGATGTCGCCTGAAGAGGCGCGGCTGGCCGCGCAGCGTTCCTTCGGGAGCGTGGCCTTGTCGAAGGAGGACAGCCGCGCGATGTGGGGACTCAGGTCGTTGGAAACGTTATGGCAGGACCTGCGTTACGGCGCTCGAATACTGCTGAAGCGGCCCGGCTTTACCTCCATAGCCATCGTAACGCTGGCGCTGGGGATTGGGGTGAATACGACCATCTTCAGCATCGCCAACTCCATCCTGCTGCAACCACTGCCGATTAAAGACGCAGACCGCGTCATTGATGTGCGCAGCTATACGACGCGCGAGAACAGGCCGCAGCCAATTTCTTATTCCGATTATCTCGAATTGCGAAAGCGGACGGGCGAAGTGGTGGATTTGTTTAGCGCATCCGGCGCCATACTCGTATTGGGGGTTTCCGGCGCTGATAGCAATACGAGGTCAGTGGGAGAGGAGGAAAAACTGTTTGGCTTGTTCGTGACAGGGAACTATTTTTCGATGTTGGGGGGCAATGCGCGGCTGGGAAGGACGCTGGCGCCGGAAGACGATCAGGCGGGGGCGCATCCAGTCGTCGTGCTGAGTCACAGGTTCTGGCAAAGGCGTTTTGGCGCGGCTCCTGAGATTGTGGGGCAAACGATACTGATCAATAGGCAAGCATTCACGGTGGTCGGGGTGGCCGAAGAGCGCTTTCGTGGCGTCGCCAGAAAAGCGCCCGATGTCTGGGCTCCGTGGTTGATGCGCGATCAGATCAACGCAGGGGACAGGCCGTCTAACATCATGGGACGGTTGCAGCCCGGCGCGCAGCTTCAGCAGGCCGAAGCTGCGCTGACGAACGCCTATACTCATTTGTTGCTGGACCGATCGGGGTCTGTGCGAGACCCGCGAATCCAGGCCTATCCGGCTCCGCTGCGTGTCAAACTCGATCAGGCTTCGTCGCTCGATCGGGAATCTCGGGAGGTAGCCATGCCCGCCTTGAGCGTCATCCTGGGCGCGGTTACGCTGGTGTTGCTGATCGCCTGCCTAAATATCGCAGGGCTGATGCTGGCCCGAATGGCGGCGCGTCAGCGCGAGATCGCCGTGCGGCTGTCACTCGGCGCAAGCCATGTCCGTGTGCTGCGCCAGTTGTTCACCGAGGGGTTGTTGCTGGCCGGCGTGGGCGGGCTGGCGGCTTTGTTGCTCTCGCGCTGGGCGACGCGAGCGTTGAGCCTTTGGATGGGCGCCGACGATCCTGGTATTGCGCTGGATTGGCGCGTGATGGCTTATGCGCTGGGAATAAGCGCGTTCACGGCGGTTGTGATTGGTCTGTTGCCTGCCTGGCAATGCGCTCGCGTCAATCTTGTCTCGGCGTTGAAGCAGGAAGCGGCAGGGTTCAATCAACCTTTGGCGCGCTTCCCCTTGCGCGGCGCGCTGGTGGTAGGGCAGATCGCCTTTTCGCTGGTCTTGCTCCTCGGCGCGGGATTGTTTGCACGGACGCTTCTAAGCGTGATGACGTTTGATCCGGGCTTTGAAACGAAGAATCTTTCAAGCGTGGAATTAGGATTCGGAGCGCCCGGATCGCCCCATTACGACGATACCAGAGCCGCGCAATTTCAACGCGAATTGCAGGAACGCCTCCTCACCACCCCCATGGTGAAATATGCCGTATGGTTCTCCTCTGGCCCCCTGAACGACAGTCTATTTAACGGCGGAAATTCCACCATGTACGGGACGGATGGCCCTTTTTCTATAGTGGGGCCGAATGATAGCGTGGCCATTGTAAATGGAGGAACGGGCATTTTTGCCGGCAGCAACCACGTTTCGCCAAATTACTTTGCCGCGTTAGGCATCCCGTTGTTGTATGGCCGCACATTCACTGAACTGGAAGACCGTGATGAAGGCGCCGTCGTCATCATCAACGAAGCTTTGGCGCGCCGCCATTGGCCGGGCGAATACCCCGTCGGCAAACCTCTCTGGACTGAGTCCGGCCGTAAAGAAATTATCGGCGTGGCTAAAGACATGCGGAACGCGGCGAATGAGCCTTTCCTTTATCTGCCCTTGCAACGAAGACTACGACTCGGCTTACAGCTACTCGTCAGGAGCGCAGCGCCCCCAACCGCGCTGGCAGCGACACTGCGGGCGACAATTCAGTCGATTGATCCGAAGCTGAATCCCTACGTCCAACAACTTGACGATAGTTTGAAAGACAGGATCGGGCCGTTACAGGTGGCGACTACGCTGGCAGGTTTATTAGGTGTACTCGCACTGGCAATGGCGGTCATGGGGCTTTACGGGGTAACGGCTTTGGCGGTCGTCCAACGCACTCACGAAATCGGCGTCCGCATGGCGCTCGGAGCCAGATGCGCGGACGTAGTGCGGCTGGTTCTGCGGCAAGGTCTGCGGCTCGTGATCATCGGTCTGGCGATTGGCCTATTGCTATCCACGGTAGCAACGCGCGTGCTGGCTGCTGTAGTGCCAGCGCGCATGCTGGCCGCCGCGCTCTTAGGCATCAACCCGACTGATCTGCCCGCCCTCGGCGGCGCCACTTTTTTGCTGGGCCTAGTGGCGCTCGTGGCCTGCTGGGTCCCGGCGCGACGGGCAACCAGAGTGGATCCGATGGTCGCGCTCCGCTGCGAATGAGTCCGGCTCAATTCGGATTACAACGATATATCGTTGCAATTGTCATTATGAATCCTGTGGGAAAGGAGAGTTGAGTATGCGCTGGAAGCAGGAGCTATATTTCATCATTCGTCGTCTCATCCATCGCCGTAGCGCCGAGCAGGAACTGGACGAAGAGATCCGCGCCCACCTGGAGATGGAGATCGAACAGAACATCGCGGACGGGATGTCGCCCGAAGTGGCGCGGCTGGCGGCGCGGCGTTCCTTCGGGAGCGTGGCGATTGCGAAAGAGGACAGCCGCGCGATGTGGGGGCTCAGGTCGCTGGAAACGTTATGGCATGACCTGCGCTTCGGCGCGCGAATGCTGCTGAAGCGGCCCGGCTTTACCTCCATAGCCATCGTAACGCTGGCGCTGGGGATTGGGGTGAATACGACCATCTTCAGCGTCGCCAACGCTCTGCTGCAACCACTGCCGATTAAAGACGCTGACCGCATCGTTGATGTGCGCAGCTATAGCAGCTTTATACCAGGCGATAGGAGGCCGCATCCACCTTCTTATCCCGATTATCTCGAATTGCGAAAGCGGACGAGCGAGGTGGTGGATTTGTTCACCATCGCGCGTGTCGGACTTGTTTTAGGGACTTCGGGCGTTGGTAGTAATGCGGCGGCTGATGGAGAGGCGGAAGTACTGCGTGGCACGCTCGTGGCGGGGAACTATTTTTCGATGTTGGGGGGCAATGCGCGGCTGGGAAGGACGCTGACGCCGGAAGACGATAATGCGGCGTCGCTCGCTCCGGTCGTCGTGCTGAGTCACAGGTTCTGGCAAAGGCGTTTTGGCGCGGCTCCTGACATTGTGGGGCAAACAATTCTGATCAATGGGCGCGCCTTCACAGTGGTTGGGGTGGCGGAACCGAGCTTTAGTCCTGTCGCCAGAGGAGCGCCCGATGTTTGGGCGCCGATGTTGATGCGCGATCAGCTCAACTTAGGGAATGACATTGATCGTGAGGTGATGGGACGGCTGAAGCCCGGCGTCTCACTGAAGCAGGCCGAAGCGGCGTTGACTAGCGCCTATACTCAATTGGTGTTGGACCGCTCGGGGTTTGCGCGAGACCCGCGGATCCAATCCTATCCCCCTCCGATGCGTTTCAAACTTGATCCGGCTTCGGCGTTTGATTGGGAGGACCTGGAGATAGCCACGACCGCGCTGAGCGTCACGTTGGGCTCGGTCACGCTGGTGTTGCTGATCGCCTGCCTGAATATCGCAGGGCTGATGCTGGCCCGAATGGCGGCTCGTCAGCGCGAGATCGCCGTGCGGCTGTCACTCGGCGCAAGCCGTGTCCGTGTGCTGCGCCAGTTGTTAACCGAGGGGTTGTTGCTGGCCGGCGTGGGCGGGCTGGCGGCCTTGTTACTCTCGCGCTGGGTGGCGCGGGCATTGAGCCTGTGGATGGGCGCCGAGGGGCTTCGTATTGCGCTGGATTGGCGCGTGATGGCTTATACGCTGGGAATAAGCGCGTTCACGGCGATTGTGATTGGCCTGTTGCCTGCCTGGCAAAGCACTCGCGTCAATCTCGTCCCGGCTTTGAAGCAGGAAGGGACAGGGTTCAATCAACCTTTGGCGCGCTTCCCCTTGCGCAGCGCGCTGGTGGTAGGGCAGATCGCACTTTCGCTGGTCTTGCTCCTCGGCGCGGGATTGTTTGCGCGGACATTGCTGCGGGTGATGACGATTGATCCTGGCTTTGAAACGAAGCATCTTTCGCTCGTGCATTTCAATATCGGAGCGCCCGGTTCGACTCCTTATGACGAAACCAGAGCCACGCAATTTCAACGCGGATTGCAGGAACGTCTCCTCGCCACACCGATGGCGCCAGACGCTGTATGGGTAGCCCAAGTACCGCTGGACGACGGTCCATTTAGCGACAGAAATCCCACCATGTATGGGACGGATGGCCGACTGTTAAGGGATGGTCCGAATGGCAGCATAGTCGTTGCGAATGGAGGAACGGGCAATTTTGCCGAGAGCAACCACGTTTCGCCAAATTACTTTGCCGTGTTAGGCATTCCGTTGTTATATGGACGTACGTTCACTGAACAGGAAAACCGCGACGAAGCCGCCGTCGTTGTCATCAACGAAGCTTTGGCGCGCCGCCATTGGCCTGGCGAAAACCCTGTCGGCAAACCTCTATGGACAGGTTTCGGCCGTAAAGAAATTATCGGCGTGGCGAAAGACACGCGGAATACACTGCGGAGCGCAGCGAATGAGCCCTTCCTTTATCTGCCTTTGCCGCGAAAAGACCGCCGAGGCTTAAGCCTACTCGTCAAGAGCGACGCCGCTCCCGGCGCAGTGGCCGCGATGATGCGTACGACAATTCAGTCGATTGATCCGAAACTGAAACCCATTGTTCAACAATTTGATGATATGTTGAAAGGATGGACCGGTCCGTTACGGGTGATTACTTCGCTCGCGGGTTTGTTAGGCCTGCTCGCGCTGACGCTTGCGGTCATGGGGCTGTACGGGGTAACGGCTTATGCGGTCGTCCAACGCACTCACGAAATCGGCGTCCGCATGGCGCTGGGGGCGCAAGCGGCGGACGTCGTGCGGTTGGTTCTGCGACAGGGCCTGCGGCTGGTGATCATCGGGGTGGCGATTGGCTTGTTGCTTTCCGCAGTAGCGGCGCGCGCGCTGGTCGCTACGCCATTCGGCCTCAGCCCGACTGATCCGCTCACGTTCGGAGCTATCGCTTTATTACTGGGCCTCGTGGCGCTCGTGGCCTGCTGGATTCCGGCGCGCCGGGCCACCAAAGTAGATCCGTTGATCGCGCTCCGCTGCGAATGAGTCCCGCTCAATTCGGATTACAGCGACATTGCCTTGCAGTTGTAATTATGAATTCCGTGAGAGAGGAGAGTTGAGTATGCGCTGGAAGCAAGAGCTGACATTCATCGTTCGCCGTCTGATCCATCGCCGTCACGCCGAACGGGAGCTTGATGAAGAGATCCGCGCCCACCTGGAGATGGAGGTCGAACGGAACGTCGCTGACGGAATGTCGCCCGAAGATGCGCGGCTGGCCGCGCGGCGATCTTTCGGGAGCGTCGCGCTGGCGACGGAGGACAGCCGCTCGATGTGGGGGCTAGGGTCGTTGGAAGTCTTATGGCAGGACCTGCGCTACGGCCTGCGAATGCTATTGAAGAATCCCGGCTTCACGACGGTTGCCGTCTTGACGCTGGCGCTCGGCATCGGGGCGAACACTGCGATTTTCAGTGTGGTCAATGCGGTGTTGCTGCGGCCTTTGCCCTACGACGAGCCGGAACGCCTGGTGTGGCTGTGGGACACGCAGCCGCAGTTACCGACCGCGCCCGCGTCGCTGCCGGATTTTCTCGACTGGAAAGAGCAGAACCGCTCATTCGAACAGTTGGCGGCTTTTCAAAGCGGCAATATGTTCCTCAACACCGGTGACGGAACGCGGGACACGCCTGTGGGACTTGTCACCCCGGAGACGTTTGCTCTTTTTCGGGCGCCTCCGATTCTGGGCCGCGCCTTTACCGCTGAGGAAACGCTGCCAGGGCGCTCGCGCGTAACCGTGCTCAGTTACGCATTGTGGCGGAACCGCTTCGGCTCAGATCCGAATGTGATTGGACGAACAGTCGAGCTTAGCGGCGCGGCTCATACGGTGATCGGCGTGATGCCCGCTGGTTTCTCATTTCCAAATCAGGCGGAGCTTTGGCGGCCTTTGCCGATTGATCCTGCCAAGCTCGACCGGGGGCCGCACTACCTGCGCGTAGTAGGGCGGCTGAAGCCCGAAGTCACGCAAGCGCAAGCGCAAGCCGAGATGTCAGCCATTGCCGCGCGACTGGCGCAGCAGTATCCGGAGAAGATTGCTGGGCACGGTGTGAAGCTCGAACCGCTCCGTGATGTCATTGTGGGCGACATTGGGTCAGCGCTTTTCATCCTGCTCGGAGCTGTCGGTTTTGTGTTGCTGATCGCGTGCGCTAACGTCGCGAACCTGTTGCTCGCGCGAGTCGGCGCGCGACAAAAAGAGATCGCTGTGCGAATCGCGCTGGGGGCAAGCCGCCTGCGCATCTTGCGGCAACTGCTAACCGAAAGCCTCATGCTGGCGGTTGGCGGCGGCGCCGCCGGATTGTTGATCGCCGTATGGGGAGTGCGCTGGCTGGTCTCCTTCGGTCCCGAAACGATTCCGCGCGTGCGCGAGATTGCGGTAGACCCATTTATGGCCGGCTTCACGTTGTTAATTTCGGTGGCGACAGGCGCGCTGTTCGGCCTCGCCCCGGCGTTGCAAGTCTCCAGACCCGTCTTCGCCGATGCGTTCAAGGAGAGCGGTCGGGCTAGCGCTGGCGTTCAGCGAAACCGGCTCCGCAGCGCGCTTGTCGTCGGCGAAGTCGCGCTGTCGCTCGTGTTGCTCATTGGCGCGGGGCTGATGATCAGAAGCTTCGCCAAACTCAGCCAGGTTGACCCCGGGTTCAATCCGGCCCGCGCGCTAACCATTGGAGTGACGCTTCTGCGCAATAAATATCCGGATGACGAGCGCGTCGCGTCTTCCTATGCGCAACTTTTGGAACGAGCGGCGGCCACGCCCGGCGTGGTGTCAGTTGGCGCGATTTCGGAACTGCCAATCGCGGGAGGCAATACCAGCGACTATTTCACCATTGAAGGGCGCCCGCCTGTGGCGAAGGAAGCGCAGCCTATAACTGAGTATCGAATCGTCACGCCGCGCTATTTCGAAGCGATGGGTATTCCTCTTTTGGCGGGGCGCGATTTTGCCGAGACGGACACGAAGCGGGCTCCCAACGTCGCTGTGATCAATGAAATCTTCGCGCAACGGCATTTCACCGGAGAGAACCCGCTGGGCCAGCGCATCAGGCTGCAAGGCCAGGAGCGCGATCCATTGCTGATCGTCGGAGTGGTTGGAAATGTACAGGACTTCAATCTCGATGAGCCGCCAAGGCCGGAAGCTTATGTCCCATTCCTGCAAGACCCTTTGAGCGAGACTTATCAGCGCTCAATGACGATTGTGGCGCGCGCGAAAGCGGACCCCGGCGCTGTAGCCGGATCTTTGCGAGCCGCGCTGACTTCGATGGACAAGAGTCTGCCGGTATACGCGCTCAAACCGATGACCGAGTACCTGCGTGATTCGCTCGCGCGTCAACGATTCAACCTGATTTTGCTGAGCGTATTCGGCGGCGTCGCGTTGGCGCTGGCCGCCGTCGGCGTTTACGGAGTCATCAGTTACGGCGTCGCGCAGCGTACACATGAGATCGGCATTCGGTTGGCGCTCGGCGCCAAGCGTCGTGATGTGCTCAAGCTGATCCTCACACAAGGGCTCATGCTGATTTTGCTTGGCGTCGTCATTGGGTTGGGGGCGACATTCGTAGTGACGCGGTGGATGGAAACCTTGTTGTTCGGCGTGCGCCCGACTGATCCGCTGACTTTTGCCGGCATTGCGCTGCTGCTGATTTTCATTGCCTTGCTGGCCTGCTGGATTCCGGCGCGGCGTGCGGCGAAGGTGGACCCGATGACTGCGCTCAAGTGCGAATGAACCCAAGTGGCGTCCGAATGCTAATGGAAACGCGCCAAGTAGGCGCCGAATTATGGTGTTTGAAAAAATAACGCAATCACATCTTCAGTCGCCGCAGCGACAGTTGATCGTAGCCCGGCTTTTCAAAGCCGGGGAAGCGGTCACATAGTGGTTTCAGTCGCGGCAGCGACGATTGACGCCGTTCGCCAAAATCAACCGTCGCTGCCGCGACTGGGGATTGATGCGTTGATGGTCCCGGCTTTGAAAAGCCGGGCTAAGCTCACGCGGTCGCTGCCGCGACCTGGAAAAAGATAGTTGCATTATTTATTCAAAGACCATTATTCGGCGCCTACGTGGCTATTTTCTGAGGAGCCTTCATGTCGCGTTGCGACGTCCTGAGAGGATGAAAATCGCGGCGCGAGAGTATGGCAAACTGGCAGTTTGCCTTGACTATTCATGCGGTCTTTGGGGAAAACCAGGCAAACTGCCAGTTTACCCTACCCTGTTCTGAGGAGTTGAATATGCGTTGGAAGCAAGAGCTAATCTTCATCATTCGCCGTCTCGTTCATCGCCGTCGCGCCGAACGGGAGCTTGACGAAGAGATCCGCGCCCACCTGGAGATGGAGGTCGAACGGAATGTCGCGGAAGGAATGGCGCCCGAAGATGCGCGGCTGGCCGCGCGGCGATCTTTCGGGAGCGTCGCCCTGTCGAAGGAGGACAGCCGCTCGATGTGGGGGCTCAGGTCGTTGGAAATCTTCTGGCAAGACCTGCGCTATGGACAGCGAATGCTGTTGAAGAACCCCGGCTTCACGACGATTGCCGTCCTCACGCTCAGCTTGGGCATCGGCGCGAACACGGCGATCTTCACGCTGTTGGACAAGGTGTTGTTTCGACCTCTTCCCGTCGAGCGGCCGGATCAACTCGTCACTTTTGTCGAAGACGCCGGCGGAGCGCCCGCGATTTTCTCTTACCCGCTGTACGCCGAGCTGCGCGACCGCAATGACGTGTTGTCAGGGGTGATCGCTTACGAACAACGGCCCTTCAGCATGAACGATGGGAATCAGTCTGAACGCGTGATCGGGCAGATCGTCTCCGGGAATTACTTTGCCGCGCTCGGAGTGCGGCCTGCGCTGGGGCGCTTCTTTCTGCCTGAAGAGGATCGCACGCCCGGGACGCATCCGGTCGTTGTCATCAGCCACGGTTTGTGGCGGCGGCGTTTCGGCGCCGATCCGGCCGTGATTGGCAAAACGCTCAACCTGAACGCGTACCGCTACACGGTCGTGGGCGTCGCGCCATCGGAGTTCACGGGGACAACGCGCGGCACAGCGAATGATGTTTACGCGCCGATCATGATGTATGCGCAGATGGGCGACGTCTGTCCACTGGACAATCGCAATTGTGGGTGGCTGTCTTTGATCGGCAGGCTCAAACCAGGCGTCAGTCGCCAGCAGGCGCAATCCGCGCTGGCGACGCCGGTTGACGACGCCACAAGAAATTTTCCCAGTAAAAACGCCGATAACATTGGCGATCCGACCATAGTTTTTCTGATGGATGGAAGCCGTGGGCATACGGATCGGGTCAAAGACCTCTCGACGCCATTGAAACTCTTGATGGGCGTAGTAGGGTTTGTCTTGCTGATTGCTTGCGCCAACGTCGCCAACCTGCTGCTCTCTCGCGCCTCGGCGCGGCGAAAGGAGATCGCCGTCCGGCTGGCTATCGGCGCGGGCCGTTGGCGCATTGTGCGGCAGTTGCTGACCGAAAGCGCGATCTTGGCGGCGCTGGGCGGCGGCGCCGGCTTGCTGGTCGCAAACTGGTTCACAGGTCTGTTGTTGAGATTCCAACAACAAACCAACGATGTCCCGCGCGCCCTCGATGGCAGCCTGGATGAACGGGCGATGGGTTTCACGCTTGGCCTGGCGCTCGTGACCGGGATTGTTTTCGGCCTGGCGCCCGCGCTCGTAGCGTCCAAACCTGATTTCGTCGCGGCTCTCAAAGAAGAAACGCCGGGGCTTGGGCGCGTGGCTCGGCGGTTGAGTTTGCGCAATCTGTTGGTCGTCGCGCAGGTAGCCTTGTCGCTCGTGGTGCTGATCGGCGCCGGTTTATGCGTGAAGAGTTTGCGAGCGTTGCAGGCGATTGACCCTGGATTTGAGCCGGCGAAGGTAGTGACTGCGTCGTTCGACCTGGGCAAGAATGGTTACAATGAAGCGCGAGGGCGGCAATTCATAGGGCGCTTCGCCGAGCGAGTCGCGGCCTTGCCCGGAGTCGAGGCAGTTAGTTTTGCGCGCGTCGTGGCGTTCAGCGACGTCCCATGGGTCGGCCCTCTGATTATCGAAGGCTCCATACCGCAGCCCGTCAATACCAACCTGATCAGCCCGAACTATTTCCGAACGCTCGGCGCTTCGCTAGCGCAAGGGCGCGAATTCACTGCGCTGGATACGGCTGGCGCGCCGCTCGTCGCCGTCGTCAATGAAGCGGCGGCGCGTCGTTATTGGCCCGGACAAGAAGTGGTCGGCAAACGGATCGTTCGCGGCAGCCAGTTTGCCGAAGTCGTCGGGGTAGTCAGAAACACCAAGGAGAAAGGCCTGACCGCAGACCCGCGCCCAGCGCTCTACTTACCGCTGCTGCAAAACTACATCCCGGAGCTAACGCTCCACGTGCGGACGGCGACGCCATCGCAGACGCTGCTTGCCGCCGTGCGCCGCGAAGTCCAGACGCTCGATCCGACGCTGCCTGTATACAACCTTCAGACCTTGGCGCAACAGAAAGATGGTTCGCTTTATACCGAACGTCTGGCGGCGACGCTGTTGGCGCTCTTCGGCCTGCTCGCATTGTCGCTGGCCGCGGTCGGTATCTACGGCGTGCTGTCGTATGCGGTTACAGAGCGAACGCGCGAGATGGGTATCCGTCTGGCGCTCGGCGCAAACTCGCGCGACCTGCTCAGACTCGTCGTGTGGCAGGGACTCACGCTGACACTCATCGGCCTGGTCATCGGCGTGGGCGCTTCCTTAGCGTTGACGCGCTTGATAGCGACGTTGCTCTTCGGCGTGAGCGCGACCGATCCGCTGACTTTTATCGTGATCCCGCTGCTACTCACTGTTGTGGCGCTGCTTGCCTGCTGGATACCGGCGCGGCGGGCGACGCGAGTAGACCCATTGGTGGCGCTCAGATATGAGTAGGAGCAACCTTGATGTCTGGCGCCTGCGAATATCCCAAAGGACCTGGCAAGTGGGCCACGACCAGAAAGTGATGCGTTAAGAGAAAGAATTAGCCGCTTGACTCTCCTGTTACGGGAGACAGTAAACTGTCTGAGTAGACGTTCAAGCTGTTTCATGAAACAGGAGGGATCGAGATGTTTCGGATCGGAGATTTTTCCAAACTGACCCAGGTGTCGGTCAAGGCGCTGCGCTTTTACGATGAAGTGGGGCTGCTCAAACCCACTTACGTTGACCGTGACACCGGCTACCGCTACTACTCGGCCACATTGCTGCCGCGACTCAACCGCATTCTGGCTTTCAAAGAGCTGGGCCTTTCACTGGAAGAGATCATTCATTTGTTGGAAGGCGACCTGCCCGTAGACCGCGTGCGGGAATTGCTCCATAGCAGGCGGGCGGAATTGGCGCTCAGGATCGAGCGCGAGCGGGCGCAGTTGGCCGAGGTCGAATCGTGGCTGGCGCAGATCGATCAAGCGGGCCGCGTCCCGGATTATGAGGTCACGATCAAGCGGGTTGCGCCGCGGCTGGTCGCCTCGGTGCGTGACACGCTCTCTTCATACGACGACGCCGACGAGCTTTTCGATGAACTCCACAGCCATTTCAAACAACGCGGCGCGCCTCTCGAACGCGGAGCCATCTGGCACACCTGCGCGAACCAGCGACGAACCATAGACTGCGAGGCGATGGTCTTTCTGCGCGAGCCTGCGCGGGAGAAGGGGCGAGCGCAAGTCTACGAACTGCCGGGCGCATCCGTAGCCTGCGTCATCCATCAGGGTAGTGATGAAACCTGCGAGCGAGCTTACATTGCCGCGCGGTCGTGGATCAAATCACGCGGGTACGCGATCGCCGGCCCGAACCGCGAACTGTATTGGCAGGGCGACGTCGCGCAGGGCGCCGATTCTGGCGTGACCGAAATCCAATACCCGATCATTTATACGCCGTCGGCCGGCTCTGCCGGTCATTGATTTGCTGTTGGCGCAGTACTGCGAACGTAAGCAAAGCGGCGCCCTGAAAAAATGAAAATCGAACCTGGGTACGCGTCGCTACCAGCGCGCAGTCTCGGGCGTTAGGCGCAATGATAGGAACCAGACCCGGCTACGCGCCGCTTCCAGTTCGGGGGCGTCTGATTTCAATCAATAGGCCTCTCGCCGAGAGCGCGCTGAAAGCGACGCGCACCCAGGAATTTCTTGAGTATTTGAATTGACATGACCCTTAGAAAATATGCTCTTTTGCCACTACTTTGTTTGCTCGGCATCGCCGCCGTGTGGACGCAAAACAAAACCGTTAATCAGGAGAAAGCCACGAAGGAGAAGATGACTATGGATAAACAACAAACTAAGGTCCGGTTCATCAATCGCGCGCAGGCCGGCTATTCGCACGTCGTGGAGGTAAAAGGCGGGCGCACGCTTTACATCGCGGGTCAAATTGCGCTCGACAAAGATGGAAATCTGGTAGGCCGCGGCGATTTTCGCGCGCAAGTCAAGCAGGTCTTTGAAAACCTGAAGGCGCGGCTGGAAGAGGGAGGAGCCACTTTCAAAGACGTGGTTAAGCTCAACTATTATTTGACCGACGCGTCGGATTTGCAGGCGCTGCGCGATACGCGGAACAGTTACATCAATACAGAGAACCCTCCCGCCAGTACGCTGGTCGTAGTGAAACAACTCGTCCGCGAAGAGTTTCTACTCGAAGTTGAGGCAGTCGCGGTGGTCAGCGAATGAGAAGCTCGCGGATACCAGGACAAAGACCTGGCGGCGCTGGCTCTCCTGAGCGCCGAGGAGGCGGAGCCGCCGCCGGATTAAAGCCGATCATGTTTTGGATTCTTTACAAAGTTCCGCCAGACACATGTATGCCTGCGGCGTCTCCTCCAAATTTTCCTACCTTTCTTTTCTCTCCATTGCCCGATTTTTCTTGACCATATCTTGCTATGTAGTAATCTACGGCCTAGCAATAGATCACTACATAGGGGGTTGAGCTGTGGACTACGGGATCAAGCTTAGTTACACGACGGCAATCATCCTGCAGGCGTTGGCCAACGGCTATCAATACGGCTTCGACATCATTGACGTCACCGGATTACCGAGCGGCACCGTATACCCGGCCTTGCGCAGATTCGAGGAGGTCGGGTTATGCGACTCGCGCTGGGAGGCGGACGACGTCGCGGAGCGCGAGCAGCGTTCGCCGCGCCGTTATTACGAATTGACGAAAGAAGGGCGCGACGCGCTGGCCGAGGCGCTCAAACGCTATCGCGCGCTGGAGACCTTCTTTGTCGGCGCGAAGAAGCCGAAGCCGTCAGACGCTTAGATTCAACGTATGGGAAACACAAAGGGTCAAAGGATCAAAGGGTAAAGATTGGCTGGAAAGAACCGCCAAGACGTCTTTGAACCTTTGTCGCCTTGAACCTTTGCGCTGAATTTTGATTCATCCGTACATGCTCGATCACGACAAACAACGTTTCACAACTTTGTCGCGGCGATTGATCGCTTTGATCGGCGTGATCGTGCCCGGCCGCTTCCGCGCTCGCTTTCGTCAGGAGTGGGAAGCTGAACTGGAATATCGTGAGGCGCTGTTGGTCAGATGGGACAGGCTCGATTGGCGCGCCAGACTCGAACTGCTGCGGCGCTCCTCAGGCGCGTTCCGGGACGCGCTGCTGCTACAACCGCGAAGATTGGAGGATGAAATGTTTCAAGACTTGCGTTACGGCGCGCGAATGCTGCTCAAGAGCAAAGGCTTCACCGCAGTGGCGGCGCTGTCGTTGGCGCTCGGCATTGGCGCGAACACCGCTATTTTCAGCGTGATTGACGCGGCCATGTTGCGAACTCTGCCCGTCGAGCGACCGGGGCAGTTGGCGCTGTTCAGCCGTCTCAATCCGCAGGGAGGCGGAGAAAGTTTCACCTATCCGCAGTTCGAGCAATTCCGGGAGCGCAATCAGGTTTTCGCCAATGTCTTCGGGTTCGCCTATCGACAGACCAAGGTAAATATCGGCGGCCGCGAGGAAGCCGCTTTAGTCCAGATTGTCACGGGGCAGTATTTTTCCGCGCTCGGCGTCAAAGCCGGGCTCGGACAGACCTTGGCGTCGGCCACTGATCGCACGTCCGGCGCCGCGTCCGATGAAGAACAAAGGGCGGTCATCAGTGACAGCTTTTGGCGGCGGAAGTTCGCGCGCGACCCCGCCGCCGTAGGTAAGAGCGTCACGATCAATGGAAACGCGTTCACGATCATCGGTGTTGCCCCGCCTGGTTTTTTCGGCGTATCACTCGATTACACGGTTGATGTCTGGCTGCCGGTGGGCGCGCAGCCGCTGCTCGATGGCCAGTCTGAGCTGAATGAAACAGGCCGCAACTGGCTGATGGTGATGGCGCGGCTGAAACCGGGCGTTTCTTTGACAGCGGCGACCGCCGACGCCGACCTTATCTTTCATCAGTATTTGCGCTCGGTTAATGCGACGCCGGAGGCGCTCGCGCAGCGGATCGGCTTGACGCCGGGCGGGAGGCCTGTTTCCGGGATGCGCCGGGTCTTATCACAACCTTTGCTGATGTTGCTGGCGATCGTCGCCCTGGTGCTGTCGATTGCTTGCGCCAACCTGGCCAATCTACTTCTGGCCAAAGCCTCGGCGCGGCAGCGGGAGATCACGACGCGTCTCGCCCTTGGGGCCACTCGTCTACGACTCGTCAGGCAACTGCTCACGGAAAGCATGCTACTCGCCCTTCTAAGCGGCGCGGCGGGGATTTTCCTGGGCAAGTGGGGCAGCGATCTGCTAATGGCGCTGACGTTCAAAGGGCTGGCGCTAGGCCCACTACCGACGCCGCTGCTATTCCGGCTCGATCTGAAAATTCTGTGCTTTACGGTATCGATCTCGATGCTGGCCGGGATTTTGTTCGGGCTGGCGCCGGCGTTGAAGGCGACTCGACCTGATCTGATTGTCGGGCTGAAAGAAAATATCGGTCAAATGAGCGGCAATCGCCATCGGCGCAGAATGAACCGGGCTCTGGTGGCGGCGCAACTGGCGGCCTCATTGGTCCTGCTGATCACGGCGGGTTTATTCGTGCGGAGCTTTCAGAAACTCGCCAGCGTGGAGCTTGGCTTCAATCCGCAGGTCGCGCAGGCGCGCGTCACGACGCCGCCCAACTATACCGACGCGCAGCGCGAGCGTGTTTGGAGCGCGACGCGGGAAAAGCTCGCGGCCTATCCCGAAGCTCTCTCTGCGAGCGAATCGCTGCCCGGCTTATTCAGTCACTACAATATCTACACGGATGTGACGGTTGATGGCAGGCCCCCCCGCAAGGGGCTGAGAGAACGCGATCATGACGTAGTGGTCGCCGCCGGCCCGGGGTTCTTCTCGACGCTCGGAACGCCCTTGCTGCTCGGGCGTGATTTCGGTGCGCAGGATCATCAGCATTCCGTCAGAGTCGCGATCATCAATGAGACGCTGGCGCATCGCCTGTTCCCTGAGCGCAACCCGCTCGGCCAATACCTGCGCGAAGGAGAGACGCCGCTGGAGGTAGTGGGAGTTGTCAAAGACGCTAAATACGACAGCGTGCTGGCAGACGCCCCGCCCATGCTCTATATCCCATTGGAGCAATTCCAAGCGGGCGATTCCACGATCAGATTCTTCGAAGCCCGCCCTGCGGGCGACGCCGCGACCTTCGCCGCGCATCTCCAGCAAATCGTGCAGGAGCTTGACCAAAATCTTTCGGTCGAGTCCCGCCCGCTGCTCGATCTGGTGGACCATTCTCTGCTGCTACAGCGCTTGATCGCGAGGCTCACGGGACTCTTCGGCTTGTTGGGATTACTGCTGGCCTGCCTCGGCGTTTACGGAATTATGTCGTACACCGTGTCCCAGCGCGCCAATGAAATGGGCATTCGCATGGCGCTGGGCGCGCGTCGCGGAGACATCATCCGGCATGTATTGTCGGAAGCGCTGTGGCCGGTATTGGGCGGCGTCGCATTTGGACTGGCAGTGGCCGTGGGCGCGACACGCCTGGTGGCGAGCCAGCTTTTCGGGCTGACGGCGACCGATCCGCTGACGATCTTGCTGGCGACTTTCTCGATGTGCGCCGTCGCCGCGCTGGCGGCCTACTTTCCCGCGCGAAAAGCGGCGCGCGTTGAGCCGATGGTGGTCTTGCGACGCGAGTGATCACGCCCTGGTCGCGCCTTACTTGAGGGACAGATGCCATTTTCGAATCGTGTCAAACAACGACTCCGCCAGCCCTGGATATGGTTGATCACCTTCATCGGCGCGATCGTGCCGCGCCGCTTCCGCGCCCGATTCCGACAGGAGTGGGAAGCGGAGCTGGAGTATCGCGAGGCGCTGCTGGCCCGATGGGACAGGCTCGATTTAGGCGCCAGGCTTGAATTGCTGCGGCGCAGCCTGGGCGCGTTTTGGGACGCTATGCTGCTGCAACCGCGAAGATTGGAGGATGAAATGTTTCAAGACCTGCGCTACGGCGCGCGAATGTTGCTCAAGAGCAAAATGTTTACGCTAGTCGCCACGCTCTCGCTCGCATTGGGCATCGGCGCGAACACGGCCATTTTCACCCTGATAAATGCGCTGATGCTGAGAATGCTGCCGGTCAAAAACGCGCAGGAGTTGGCGCTCTTTTCAGTCGCGGGGCCGAACATGCCGCCAGGCGTAGGTTATAACTGCAACTATCCGCTCTACGAAATGTTCCGCGACCACAATCAATCCTTCACCGGCGTCATCGCAGGGGCAGCCGTATGGCGAGCGCGGCTGCTCGTGAACGAGCCGGGGGCTGTGGCGGAGTCTGTCGAGCAGCAGCGCGTGTCCGGCAATTTCTTCTCCGTGCTGGGGGTCAACCCTGTAGTGGGCCGCACGCTAACCGAGGCGGACGACAATCTGTCCAACGGCCAACCGGGGGCGGTCATCAGTTTCGAATATTGGCGTCGCCGCTTCGGTTCCGATCCGCAGGTAGTGGGACGGCAGGTCACGGTCAACAACACGGCCTTGACCATCGTTGGCGTCGCGCCGCCCGGCTTTTTCGGCTTCGTAGTTGGAAGCAAGCCCGAACTCTGGTGGCCGATTAAGGCGGTCAATGATCAAGGCTTGCGCCTGGAGAGTTTCAACTGGATTCGTGTGATCGGGCGGCTACGTCAGGGCGTGAGCATAGCTCAGGCGCAAGCGGAGATGGAGACGATCTTTCAGCGGCAAATCAACAACGTGGCCGCGGGGCAATCAGCCGACTGGACGCCGACGCAGCGGCGTAACCACTTCGAGCGCCACGCCAGGTTGGAAGCTGGGGGCACGGGTTATACCACATTGCGGCGCCAGTACCGCCAACCGTTGTTCATACTGATGGCGGCGGTAGGGCTGACTCTGCTGATCGCCTGCGTAAACGTCGCCAATCTGCTGCTGGCGCGCGCGGCGACGCGGCGCAAAGAGATTGCCGTGCGGCTGGCGCTGGGCGCTGGGCGCTTCCGGTTGCTACGCCAATTGCTGACCGAGAGCGTCTTGTTGTCGCTGCTCGGCGGCGCGGCCGGCTTGCTCTTCGCGCGCGCGTGCCTGCGCGTGCTGATTACTTATCTGCCACAGCAAACGCAAAGGGCGCTGGAGGCGCCGCTCGACGCGCATGTGCTCGCGTTTACGCTGCTCGTCTCAGTCATAACAGGATTGCTATTCGGCCTCGCGCCGGCCTGGCAAGCGACGCGTTTGAATCTGACGGCTTCGTTGAAAGATCAAACCGGCGCGAGCGCGAGCCGGTCCCGGCTGGCGCTCAACAAAACCCTAGTCGTTACGCAGGTGGCGCTCTCGCTCTTCCTCCTCATCGGCGCGGGGTTGTTCGTGCGCAGCCTTGGCAATTTGCGCGCGCTCGATCTCGGGTTCGACTACGAGAATATCGTGCAGTTCTCAATCGATCCCGGCGGCGGCTACGACGCTCAGCGGCTCAGCGATCTCTACAAAGAAATGCTCGCACGGCTGGAAGCCTTGCCTGGCGCGCAATCGGCCAGTTTGCTGAGCGGCGGCGGCCTTTCCTTCAATATCAGCGTCCCCGGCTACACGCAAGCGCCCGATGAAAATATGAGTTGCAGTGAAATGGCCGTGGGGCCGCGCTTTTTCGAGACGATGAAGATGCCCATCCTCGCGGGGCGCGATTTCGGACCGCAGGACGAGCGTCCGTCGGCATCGCCGAGCAACCAACCCGGCGCGCCGCCGATTCCTAGCATGGCTGGCGCGCCGCCGCTTTACGCCGTCATCAATCAGGCGATGGCGCGCTACTTCTTCGGCAATGAAAACCCCATAGGTCGTCGCTTCATTACCAGACGCGATTGGCCGGTTGAAATCATCGGCGTCACGAAAGACGCAAAATACACGAATCTGCGCGAGCCGACGCCGCGCACTTATTACTTCTACTACTTCCAGCAGCCGCAACGGCAAGGAATGACTTTCCAACTCCGCGCGAGCGGCGGGGCGGCGGATTACGCAGCCACGCTCGGGCGGCTGGCGCGCGAGCTTAGTCCGCAGGCGCAGGTCGTCGAGTTGTGGATGATGACCGACGAGGTGAACGAATCGCTCACGCAGGAACGCTTCATCGCGCAACTGGGGAGCGCCTTCAGCCTGTTCGCATTGCTGCTGACCTGCGTCGGGTTGTACGGCGTGATGTCATACGCGGTGACTCGCCGGACGAATGAGATCGGCGTCCGCATGGCGCTCGGCGCGCGGGGCGCGGATGTAGTCCGAATGGTGTTGAAGGAAACAATGCTGATGGTGGCGGCCGGTATGGCCATTGGCCTCGGCGCGGCGCTCGCGACCACGCGTCTGATTTCAACCTTGCTGTTCGATCTGGAGCCGAATGACCCGGCGACGATCGTGGCGGCGGCGCTGTTAATGATCGCCGTGGCTGCGCTGGCCGGTTATTTACCCGCGCGAAGGGCCGCGCAGGTTGATCCGATGATCGCGCTTCGGCAAGAGTGAGGCGCATTGGCGTCTACGCGAATTTTGAACGCAGTTTTTCAGTCGGCTTTGCCGCCTGATATGCGGAAGTGGCTCCGCACTTCCGGAAGCCGTGGGATTGTCTATTTGGGGCTACGCCCCGATGGTTTGACGCTGCGAAAAATTATCTAAGTCTGGCGGCTCCGCATTGCTACTCGATTCCAAAACGCGGGGGCACAGCCCCGAAGAGAAATAGCGCAGTAACGGAAGGGCAAAGCCCCTTCCTCACATCGGGCGGCAAAGCCGCGAAGACTATTTCTCAAAGATTTGTATAGATGCCGATAAGTGAAGTTGATGGCTGATGTGACGAATACAACACGATTTCGATTCTGGCGATGGCTGATCCGCTTTATCGGGATGATCGTGCCACAGCGCTTCCGCGCCCGCTTCCGGCGGGAATGGGAAGCCGAGTTGGAATACCGCGAAGAACTGCTTGCCAGATGGGACAAGCTCGATTGGCGCTACAAGCTTGAATTGTTATGGCGGAGCCTTGGCGCGTTCTGGGACGCGCTCTGGCTGCAGCGCCAACGATGGGAGGACGAAATGATTCAAGACCTGCGTTTTGGCGTGCGAATGCTGCTCAAAAGCAAAGTATTCACAGCGGTGGCTGTGCTCTCGCTCGCACTGGGGATCGGAGCAAATACCATTGTCTTCAGCCTGGTCGAGGCTTTGTTCTTCAGTCCGCCGCCGGGCCTACTTGCTCCCGACCGACTCATGGGGATTTCTGAGCTTGAAGCCTCGAAACAGCGGCCCGATCCGGAGGACATTCGATATCCTGATTATCTTTATTACCGCGACAACAATACAGTGTTTGCGGGACTGGCCAGCCACCACGGCGCGCATTTGGCGGATGGAGATTTGGCGGTCGAGATACAGGCGCACGTGGTCTCGGACAATTACTTCTCCGTGCTCGGCGTAAATCCCTTACTAGGTCGTTTCTTTCTTCCTGATGAGGACCGCGTTCCCGGCCGGAACCCTGTGGTAGTGCTGAGCCACAGCTTCTGGCGCCGGCGCTTCAACGGCGGCGCCAACTGTGTCGGGCAGCCTTTGAAATTGAATGGGGCAGTCTTCACCGTCGTGGGCGTCGCGCCCGCCGGGTTTCACGGCGCGTGGGTGGGCGCCGCGGATGACGTCTGGATACCGACTATGATGGCCCATCGCGACGCGGACATTCTCAGCCGCGACAGCGCGGATTTTGAACTGATTGGGCGTTTGAAAGCGGGCGTGACGCGCGAGCAAGCGCAAGCCGAAATGAGTCTGTTGGCGCGCCAGTTGGAGACAAGCTATCCCCAAACCAACAAAGGCTCGGGCGTTTTTCTCTATGCGCTCAAAGGCGTTCATCCTATTTTTCGGTCAGAGCAAGCGGAATTGCCGCGCGTGCTGGTCGCGACAGTGACCTGCCTATTGTTGATCGCCTGCGCCAACCTGGCCGGGTTGTTATTGGCGCGCGGCGTGGCGCGGCAAAAAGAGATGGCCATCCGCTCAGCGCTCGGTTCGGGGCGTGGTCGCTTGATCCGGCAGTTACTGACCGAGAGCGCGCTGCTGGCGTTGCTGGGCGGGGCGGTTGGGTGGGCGCTTGCTTACTGGTCGAGCGGACTGTTTGGCAATATCTATTTCACCGAAGTTGAAGGCGTCAGGCCGTCTTACGAGCTCCGCTTTGACGGAGAGGTTTTTCTCTTTAGCTTTTTGTTAGCCGCGGGCGCCGGACTGATCTTCGGCCTAGTTCCGGCCCTGCAAGCGTCGCGTCCATCATTGATACCTGCGCTGAAAGATGACTCTTCGGCGTTTGGTTATCGGCGTTCGCGCTTGCGGGCGGCGTTTCTGATCGCCCAGGTCGCGTTATCGGTGGTCTTGCTCATCGGCGCGGCGTTGATGATTCAAAGTCTGCGTCACCTCACCTGGGATTCCGGCTTTGACGCTCGCAACCTCGCCTTCATCCGCATGAAACCTCATCTCAGCGGCTACGACCGGAGTCAATCGAATGCCTACTTTCGCAACGTTCAGCAGCGCCTCGAATCTCTGGCGGGCGTGGAATCGGTCGCCTTCGTCGGTTACCCGCCGCTGCGCGATTGGGGCGGCCCCGTTGCGGTGGCGTTGCCCGGCGAGCAGTTTGCGAATGAACAAGACGCGCGTCAGGTGAAGCAAAATGGAGTCTCGCCGGGTTTCTTTGAAACGCTGCGCGTCCCGTTGCTGCGCGGTCGCAGCTTTACATACCAGGACCTTCAGGAAGGCCGGCGCGCCGTCATCGTGAACGAAAAGCTGGCCGAGCAGTTGTGGCCGAAGCAGGAAGCGGTCGGGCGGACAGTCATCGTCGATGATAAGCCCTGCGAAGTGGTCGGCGTCGCTCGTTATAACAATTTCCGCCGTAGCGGCGAGCCGGCCGAAGCCTTCATCTTTCGGCCCGGGTCCGGCGGCAATCGGATGCTGGTTCGTTCGCAGGGCGACCCGCGCGCAATGCTCCCACTGTTGCGGCGCGAGATTCTCTCGGTAGACCCGAATGTCGCTATCAGTGAAGCGTTAACTGTGACCGAGATGACGCAGAATTTCTTCGCCCCGGTCAGGATGGCGATGGGTGTGTTGGGTTATGCGGGCGCCCTGGCGCTCCTGCTGAGCGCCATCGGTCTTTACGGCGTACTGGCGATGGCGGTCAATGGGCGGATACGCGAAATCGGCATCCGCAGGGCTCTGGGCGCGCCTGCCGCGGCCGTGGCGAGCTTGATCTTGCGCGAAGGGCTCAGCCTCACGCTCTGCGGAATCATTCTTGGTCTGGCTTCGGCCGCGGCTTTGACCAGCTTCTTATCCAGTTATCTTTACGGGGTGGCGCCGCATGATCCGCGCGCCTTCGTCGTCGTGGCTTCGTTGTTGACGGCCATAGCGTTGCTGGCCTGTTGGATTCCGGCGCGGCGAGCGATGAAGGTTGATCCGCTGGTCGCGCTTCGTCACGAGTGAGACCGATGGCTGATAGAACGCGGACAATGCGCTTTCGCTTTTGGTTTTGGCTGATCCGCTTTATCGGCGTGATCGTGCCGCGCCGCTTCCGCGACCGCTTTCGCCAGGAGTGGGAAGCGGAGTTGGAATATCGCGAAGAATTGTTGGCCCGGTGGGACAGGCTCAACTGGCGTAACAAACTTGAATTGCTGTGGCGCTCCTCAGGCGCGTTCTGGGACGCGCTCTGGCTGCAGCGTCAACGATTGGAGGAAGACATGTTTCAAGACCTGCGTTTTGGCGTGCGAATGTTGATGAAAAGCCCCGGCTACGCGCTGGTGGCGGTGTTTTCGCTAGCGCTGGGCATTGGCGCGAACTCGAGCGTCTTCAGCCTGCTCGATGCCACGCTGCTCAAACCGCTGCCGGTCAAACAACCTGAGCAGTTGGTGAGCGTGGGTACGCAAAATCCCGACCAGCCCGGTCGCATATTTTCCATTTACTCTTATCCGGTCTTTCGCGAGATGCGCGAAAAGAATGCGGTCTTTTCCGACATATTTGCCCGCTCCGGTTTGCAAATGAGTCTGAGCGGCGGCGGCCAGACGGAGCGCGTGCTGGGTGAAGAAGTGACTGGCAATTTCTTTTCAGCGCTGGGCGTCAATCCGCTTCTTGGGCGTCTGTTGACGGAAGAGGATGATCAGACGCCGGGCGGGAGTCCTGTCGCAGTGATCAGTTTCAACTTCTGGCAGCGGCGTTTTGGCGCAGATCCGCAGATTGTCGGACAAACGCTCAGCCTCAACTCTTATCCCTTCACAATCATTGGTGTCGCGCCGCAGGGCTTTCACGGCGTGGAGGTCGGCATCGCGCCTGATATCCGCATTCCGCTGATGATGGATGGCCAGGTGCGGCCCCGCCCCGGCGCGTCAATTTTCGAACAACGCGGGTCCTGGTGGCTCTCAGTCATGGCGAGGCTCAAACCCGGCGTCAACGTCGAGCAGGCTCAAGCCGCCACGGACACCATCTTTCAAATTGCGCGCGAGCCGGACATGCGCCGCAACAAAAGCGATACTCTCGATGCCCGGAATTTCAGAGCGCAACGCATTCATCTCGATTCCGCTAAAACTGGCGCATCGAAGCTGAGCCGCGAGTTCTCACAGCCGCTTATCGTCCTGATGGTCCTGGTCGTCGTAACGCTGCTGATCGCCTGCCTGAACGTCGCCAATCTGCTGCTGGCGCGCGCCACGACACGCCAAAAAGAGATTGCCGTGCGTCTGGCGCTGGGCGCCGGACGCTTCCGGCTGGCGCGCCAATTGTTGACCGAAGGCTTTCTGCTTTCCGCGTTGGGCGGTTCGCTCGGCCTGTTGTTCGCGTGCTGGGGAACCGGCGTACTGCTGGGCTTTCTGCCACAGGGGCGCGCTCTCGAAATCAAACCTGACCTGCGAATGCTCGGTTTCACGCTTGGCGTCACGATGCTGTCCGCATTGCTCTTTGGCCTTGCGCCCGCCTTGCAGGCGACGCGCCCGAATCTGGTTCCCGCGCTCAAAAATGACGCTGTTGTGGCGCCAGGCGGTGGTCGCCGCTGGGAACCGGGTCGATTGCTGGCGTCTCTGCAAGTCGCGCTATCGCTCGTGCTGCTGGTCGGCGCCGGGCTTTTTGCGCGCAGCCTGCGGAATTTGAAGACCGTGGATAACGGCTACAACACGGACCAGGTTGTAACGATGGCGCTCGATCCGGCGAAGAACGGTTACAAGATCGAAGGCTTGCGGAATTTTTACGGCCAGCTGAGCGAGCGGTTGGCGGCCTTGCGTGGCGTCAAGACCACAACGTTCACGCGCAATATGCCGATGAGCGGCTCGTATTCGCGGTTCGGCATCGAGGTTCCGGGCTATCAACCGCGCCCAGGCGAAGAGATGGCCGTGCTCTTCAACCAGATTGCCCCGGGGTTCTTCGGCGCCTTCGGTACGCCTTTGTTGCTGGGACGTGATTTCAGCGCGCTGGACACGCCGGAATCCCCCAAAGTGGCCATCGTTAATCACGCCCTGGCGCGGCGTTTCTTCGGATCCGAAAATCCGCTCGGCAAACGTATCACGCTGGAAAACTACAAGGACCTGGAAATTGTCGGCGTGGTCGCTGACGCCAAATACCGAAACCTGAAAGAAGCTGCGCCACAAACGGCTTACATTCCTTATTCGCAATACGATCAACTAGAACAGCGGATTCTGTGCGTGCGCGCGGCGGGCGACGCGGGCGCGCTTGTTGCGGCAATCAGGCAGGAAGTTCGCAACCTCGATCCGAATCTGCCGGTTTTCAACGTCAAAACCTTTGCTGAGCAGATCGACGAATCGGTCAGCCGTGAACGGCTGATTGCGATGCTTTCCAGCTTCTTCGGCCTTTTCGCGCTTCTGCTGGCGAGTCTGGGACTTTACGGAGTGATGGCGCAGACCGTCACGCGCCGCACTCGCGAAATCGGCGTACGAATGGCCCTGGGCGCGCAATCAACCGCCGTGCTGTGGCTGGCGCTGCGCGAAACCCTGCTGCTGACGCTGATTGGCGTCGCCATCGGCCTGCCTGTGGCGCTCATCAGTTCGCGACTGACAGAAGGATTGTTGTTTGGGTTGACGCCGACCGATCCATTAACAATCACGGTGTCCACGCTGGTCATGATTTCTGTCGCAGCCCTTGCAGGTTATTTCCCCGCGCGGCGCGCGGCGCGCGTTGACCCGATGGTTGCGCTACGGCACGACTGAATGCGATGGATGATGCGACTCGAACAAGACGCTTCCGCTTCTGGCGATGGCTGATCCGCTTCATCGGCGTGATCGTGCCGCGCCGCTTCCGCGACCGCTTTCGCCAGGAGTGGGAAGCTGAATTGGAATACCGCGAAGATCTGCTGGCACGGTGGGACAGGCTCGATTGGCGTAACAAACTCGAATTGCTGTGGCGGAGTCTCGGCGCGTTCTGGGACGCGCTCTGGCTGCAGCGTCAACGATTGGAGGAAGACATGATTCAAGACCTGCGTTTCGGTTTCCGAATGCTGTTGAAAAATCCCGGCTTCACCTTGATTGCCGCGCTCACGCTGGCGCTCGGGATCGGGGCGAACACGGCGATTTTCAGCTTTGTCAACGCGCTTTTGCTGCGACCACTCGGCGGCGTGGCGGAGCCGGAACGGTTGGTCCAAGTGGGGCGGCAATACGAGGGCAAAAGTTACCTCAGCGATTCCTCGTATCCCGACTATCTGGATTACCGCGAGCAGAACACGGCGATGAGTGGCCTGGCGTTGCTGGCTCCCACCGCTTTTCATTTAAGCGCGGGGCAGGAAGCCGAACAGGTGGAGGGGGAGTTGGTCTCCGGCAATTTCTTCGACGTGCTGGGCGTGAAGCCGGCGCAAGGGCGCTTGATTACGCCTGCCGACGAGCAAGGAGGCGACTCTAGTCGGGTCGCAGCGCTCAGCTATCGTTTGTGGCAACGGCGCTTCGGCGGAGAGGCAGGCGTCATCGGCAAGACGATCAAACTGGATGGGCGCGACTTCACCGTGGTCGGCGTAGCGGGCAAAGGGTTCGACGGGACTAAGGTCGGGGCGCAATGTGACGTCTGGGCGCCGCTCCTGACGCTGCGGCAAATCGATCCGGAACGGGCGCGCCTCTTTGACCAGCGTGGCCCATCGTGGCTGGAAATGTTCGGGCGGCTCAAGCCCGGCGTGACTATCGAACAAGCGCGCGCGGAGTTTTCAATCATCGCCGAGCGACTAAAGCGAACCTATCCGCAGACCAATACATACGCCGGCGCCAGAGTGGAACCGGATTTGGGCCGGGATACCGAAGTGCGCAACGCTGTGCGGCGCTTCGCTTATGCGCCGTTCGTGGCGGTCGGGATCGTGTTGTTGATCGCCTGCGCCAATGTGGCCGGGCTGTCGCTGGCGCGCGCCGCCGCACGGCAAAAAGAAATCGGCATCCGACTCAGCCTGGGGGCCGGGCGCGCGCGCATCGTCAGACAACTGTTGACCGAAAGCCTGACGCTTGCGCTCCTAGGCGGCGCGGCGGGCATGTTCGTCGGCGGATGGCTGACCGAAGGGCTGCGCCGATTGCTGCCGGACCACTATCTATGGCTGTCGTTCAAACTCGACTTCGGCGTAGATTGGCGCGTCTTCAGCTTTACGCTGGCTGTTGCTGTTTTGACGGGCGCGCTGTTCGGCCTTGTCCCGGCGCTGCAGGCGTCTAAGCCCGACCTGGTTCCGACCTTGAAAGATGCGCGACTGGCCGGGCAGTGTGGAGGCAAAGCCGGGTTGCGCGGCGCGTTGGTGGCGCTACAGATCGCGCTCTCACTCGTGTTGATCGTCGCCGCCGGGTTGTGCGTCAGGACGCTGCGGAACGCCCGTGCGATTGACGCCGGCTACGAAATCAAGAATGTATTGACGGCGCGGATTGACCTCGACAAACAGAATTACAACGAAGCCCGGGGCCAAATTTTCCAGCGACAGCTCCTTGAACGCTTGCATGCTCTACCCGGCGCGCAAGCGGCGGGCTTGGCGGTCACTTTGCCGCTGAACGATGGCCGCTGGGAAACCGGAATTTTTCCTGATGGGGAAGACAGCAGGCGAGTCCAGACCTTCCAAAATTTCGTCTCGCCGCGTTACCTGGAGACGATGAATATCCCGCTACTGCTGGGCCGCCAATTTTCCGAACGCGATGACGCGTTAGCGCCGCAGGTGGCCATCATCAATCAAACGCTGGCGCGCCGCGCCTGGCCAGACGAAAACCCGTTGGGCAAGCGTTTGACTTGGATGTTAGGCCCTGACGCCAAACATACAGTCGAAGTCATCGGCGTGGCGCGCGACATCAAAGGCCGCGATCTGTTTGAAGCGGCGGGGCCGCCGATGCTCTACCTGCCGCTGCTTCAAAATTACCAGCCGAGCATGGTCTTACACCTGCGCACGAGCGTCGAGCCGGAGCAGTTGACAGGCGCCTTGCGCCGCGTTGTCAGCGAACTCGACTGGAATTTGCCCGTACACAGCATCCAGCCGCTCGACGAGCATCTGAGCGCGACACTGACGCCGCAGCGGTTACTGGCGAGCCTTGGCGCCGGATTTGGCCTGTTGGCGCTGCTGTTGGCAGGCATCGGCTTATACGGCCTTCTGGCTTACACGGTTGCGCAGCGTATCCCGGAGATCGGCATTCGGATGGCGCTCGGCGCTCAGAAGGGCGCTGTGTTGCGGCTGGTTGTGGCGCAGGGGATGAAGCTGGCGCTGTTGGGCGTTGGCTTTGGTCTGGTAGCGGCATTCGGTTTTACTCGATTACTGAAAGGTTTGTTGTTCGGTGTGAGCGCGCTCGATCCACTGACGTTCGTGGTGGCGCCTCTGCTGCTGGTCAGCGTTGCGCTGCTGGCCTGCTATGTCCCTGCCCGACGCGCCGCGCAGACCGACCCGCTGGCGGCGATCCGTTACGAATAGATCGAGGTTTGTTGATGTTCCAGACCGGCAAAAAACAATGCGTGCGCCCACACCTCTGGCTGATTCAATTTATCGGCGTGATCGTGCCGCGCCGCTTCCGCGACCGCTTTCGCCAGGAATGGGAAGCTGAATTGGAATACCGCGAAGATCTGCTGGCCAGATGGGATCGGCTCAACTGGCGCAATAAGCTCGAATTGCTGTGGCGCAGTCTGGGCGCGTTCTGGGACGCGCTCTGGCTACAGCGTAAACGATTGGAGGAAGACATGTATCAAGACCTGCGTTTCGGTTTCCGAATGCTGTTGAAAAATCCCGGCTTCACACTGATTGCAGTGCTCACGCTGGCGCTCGGCGTTGGCGCAAACACGGCGATCTTCAGCGTCGTCAATGCGCTGATATTGCGACCTCTGCCATATCCCCAGCCGGAGCGGCTTGTCTGGGTGGAAGAAGTCTCGAAGAAGACGAATACCAGCCAGGATGCCTGGGGAGCGCACTTCCTCGATTGGCAGGAACATAGCCAGACGCTGGAAGGCATAGCCCAAATCGATTTTGCCACGCGGACATTGACCGGCGCGGGCGAGCCGGAACGGGTCGAGGTCGGCCTAATCTCGGCGAGCCTCTTGCCGTTGGTCGGCGCGCAACCGCTCCCCCCAGGGCGCAACTTCACCGCGGCGGAAGACAAACCCGGCGGCGAGCGCGTCGCCATTCTCAGTCACGGTTTGTGGCAGCGGCGTTACAACAGCGATCAGAATATCGTCGGTCGTAGCGTCACGCTCAATGACGCCAACTTCACCGTGATTGGCGTGGCGCCGGCAAACTTCCGTTTCTTTTACCGCTTCGATGTATGGGCGCCCCTGGCGCTCGATCCACAACGGGAACTCGCCGGCGACACTCACTCATATCAGTCAACCGTGGCCCGGCTCAAGCCCGGCGTGAGCATCGAACAGGCGCAGGCGGAGATGGATACGCTGTCGCAGCGTTACGAACTGACCAGGCCGGAAGGGAATCCGCGATATGATAGCCGGACGCGGCTCGTTCCCTTGCAGGAGCATTTCCTCGGCGAGCGGCGACGCCCGCTGTTGGTGCTGTTAGGCGCGGTCGGCCTTGTCCTGCTGATCGCATGCGCGAACGTGGCCAATTTGTTGTTGGCTCGCGCGGGCGCCCGGGAAAAAGAACTGGCGATTCGCGGGGCATTGGGCGCGGGACGGTTTCGTCTGGCGCGACAACTGCTGACCGAATGCCTGCTGCTGGCCGTTGCGGGAAGCGCTGCCGGGTTACTGCTCGCTTCCTGGCTTACCGGCTTGTTCGCCTTACTCAATCCAACCGACACCTTCGGCGACTTGGGGCGAGTGACGGCCATCACGATTGACATGCGCGTGCTCGGTTTTGCATTGCTCATTACGCTCCTGACCGGGCTGCTCTTCGGTCTCTTGCCGGCGCTGAGACTTTCTCGGACGGATTTGAACGTCTCGCTCAAAGAAAGTGGAAGCGGCGGCGGTATTCACGGGCGAGGCTTGCGCGGCGCGCTGATGGTGAGCGAGGTCGCGCTGGCCATCGTCTTGCTGGTCGGCTCGGGGCTGCTCATCCGCAGCTTCGTCAAACTGCTCGATGTTGATCCGGGCTACCGGGCTGAAAATCTGCTGACAGCGAAGATATCGCTCCCGCCGCGTTATCATGACAATTCGCAGCGCGCGCAATTCTACGAACAGGTCTTGCAACGCCTCGCCGCGCTTCCCGGGGTCACTTCAGTCGGCGCCACCAGCCACTTGCCGTTGACCAATTACAACATGGGCTCCACGCTGCGCGTCGAAGGCCGTTCGCCACTGCCGGGAGAGAATCCGCCTTCCGCGCCCGTCGCCAGGGTCAACCCCGACTATTTCCGCACGATGGGTATATCTTTGCGCGCCGGGCGGCTCTTCAACGACGGCGACACACAAGGCGCGCCCAGCGTCGCGCTGCTCAGTGAAGCGCTTGCGCGTAGGCTCTTCCCCAACGAAGACCCCCTCGGCAAACGGCTCAGCGTCGGCGGCTTAGGCGCGGAGTTGACGACCGTCATCGGGGTGGTCAACGACATCCGTTATACAGGTCTGGACGGAGAGATCGAACAGGCGGTCTACCTCAGTTATCGGCAATTGCCGCGCTCCGGAATGTCGCTATTGTTGCGCGGCGCGGTGGAGCCGTCGAGTCTAGCGCCCGCCCTGCGCAATGCAGTGCGCGAAATCGATCCGGCGCTGCCGGTTTATGACGTGCTGACGATGAATGAACGGCTCTCCAATTCCGTCGCCTCTCGTCGCTTCAATCTGCTGCTCCTGGGAGGCTTTGCGGCGCTGGCGCTGCTGTTGGCCGGGGTAGGCGTTTACGGGGTGATCTCCTACGTCGTCACGCAGCGCACGCGCGAGATCGGCATCCGCATGGCGCTCGGAGCGCAAAGGGCTGATGTGGCGCGTTTGTTCATCAAGCAAGGGATGTCGCTGGCGCTGCTCGGTGTGGCGCTGGGCTCTCTCGGCGCTTTCGCTTTGACGCGCGTGATGACCAGCCTGTTATTCGAGGTGAGCGCCAACGATCCGCTGACATTCGCCTGCGTCGCGTTGTTGCTGTCGCTGATCGCGCTCGCGGCTTGCTACCTACCTGCGCGCCGCGCCGCGCGGATTGATCCACTGGCGGCGCTCAGGCGCGAGTGAGGCGGATGGCTAATGCGACTCGAACAACACGCTTTCGTTTCTGGCGATGGCTGATCCGCTTCATCGGCGTGATTGTGCCGCGCCGATTCCGCGCTCGCTTTCGCCAGGAATGGGAAGCGGAGCTGGAATATCGCGAAGAACTGCTGGCCCGGTGGGACAGGCTCGACTGGGGCGCCAAACTTGAATTGTCGTGGCGCAGCCTGGGCGCGTTCTGGGACGCGCTCTGGCTGCAGCCCCAAAGATTGGAGGAAGACATGTTTCAAGACCTGCGTTTCGGTTTGCGAATGTTGCTGAAGAATCCCGGTTTCACCGTCGTCGCGGCGCTGACGCTGGCGCTGGGGATCGGCGTGAACACGGCGCTCTTCACCATTTTCAATGCGGTCGCAGTGCGGGCATTGCCGGTTAAAGATCCCGATCGCATCGTGAAGGTTTATAGGAAAGAGATGGGTAAATCCGGGCGCGGGGTGGCCGGGTCTAGCAGCATGCTCTCTTATCCCGAATACATCGGATTCCGCGACAATACTCAGGTTTTCTCCGGTCTGACCGCCTATGCCGAGAATGCCCCACTGACACTGGGCGCCGCTGAGCCTGAAGAGATCAAGGGCCTGCTGGTTGCGGAGAACTATTTTTCGGTGTTAGGAGCGGAGCTGGCTTTGGGGCGCGCTTTTTTGCCGGAGGAATGTCAGACTCCGGGCGCGTCGCCGGTGGTCGTGTTGAGTCACAGATTCTGGCAGCGGCGCTTCGGCGCGGACGCAGGGCTGATCGGGAAGACCATCACCCTCAATCGTCAGCCCTTCACGGTAATCGGCGTCGCCACTCGCCATTTCAACGGCGCGGAACTGTTCGCTCCCGATTTATGGGCGCCGATCACGATGCAGGCTCAGTTGATGCCGGGCCGAGACTTTCTTCCCGAGCAGAATTTGAGCTGGTTGGAGGTCGTGGGACGGTTGAAGCCGGGCATTTCGCCCGCCCAGGCTCAGGCGGAGTTGACGCTGTTCGCTGGTCAGCTCGATCTCGCTTACCCTGGTCGGAAGACACAGGTCATTGTCACGCCCGGCAATTTCCTGAGCGATCCTGAACACCGCAAAATAATCCTGGGCTTCGCCGCGCTGCTGCTGGCGGCGGTCGGCCTCGTGCTGCTGATCGCCTGCGCGAATGTCGCCAATCTGTCGCTGTCCCGCGCCGTCACGCGACAAAAAGAGATCGCCGTTCGCCTGGCGCTCGGAGCGAGTCGCTTGCGCCTCGTGCGCCAATTGCTGACCGAAAGCGTATTGATCGCCACTCTGGGCGGCGCGCTGGGATTGCTGTTGGCTTATTGGACGGTGAACGCATTGCTCGCGGCCACAAAGCTCAATCAAATACTGTTCACCCTCAACATCAGCCCCGACATCCGTGTCTTCGGCTACACATTGTTGGTCTCCGTCTTAACCGGCCTTACGTTCGGACTGGCGCCGGCGCTGCAGGCCACAAAGCCTAACCTTGCCTCGGCTCTCAAAGATGAAGGAGTCGCCATCGGGCAGCGGCTCGCGACGCGCGCGCGGCTGCGCGATTTGTTGATCGTGGCGCAAGTGACAGTATGCCTGACGCTTCTCGTCACCGCCGGATTGCTGCTCAGAGGGTTGCAGCGAGCGCAGACGCTCGATCCCGGCTTCAGAACGGATCGGGCGCTCGTGGCCAAACTGGACTTGCGCCAGCAAGGCTACGATCAACATAGGGCCGCCATCTTCTATCAGCGGCTGATCGAGCGAATGGAAGCTATGCCGGGCGTGAAATCCGTGAGTCTGGCTTCCACCACTCCATTTGACGCGCGCAATCTCGGGCAGGTCACTCCCGAGGGAAGCTCACAAGAAGTGTCGGTCGACTACAACACCATTTCGCCTGGGTATTTTGAGACGCTCGGCATCCCGCTCCTGCAGGGACGCGCTTTCAGCGAACAGGAAGTTAAAGAGCAGGCGCCTGTCGTCCTCGTCAACGAAGCGCTGGCGAGAGCCTGCTGGCCTGACGAACAACCCATCGGGAAACGATTCAAAGCGGGAACCGCTTATTATTCGGTCATTGGCGTAGTCAAAGGCGTTCGCAGTATCCGCCTGGCGCGCGTGGACGATCCCTGCGTCTATTATCCGATCAAGCCTGACAACCAACTTGACCTGAGACTCCTGGCGCGCGCCGAAGGCGATCCTCGCGCGCTCGCGGGGCCGCTGCAAGAAGCTGTGCGGGAGATCGAGCCGCGCGTCCTGGTTTCCACAACGACGCTGGCGGAATTTTTGGAGGCCCAAATCGCGGCGCCGCGCGCGGGCGCTCTGTTCGCCGGGACGGTGGGTCTGTTGGCCTTATTGCTGGCATCGGTCGGACTGTATGGCGTGATGTCTTACGCCGTGAACCAGCGGACGCATGAGATCGGAGTTCGTATGGCGCTAGGCGCCCGCTCGGGCGACGTCCTTCGCCTGGTGATCCGGCAAGGAATGCGCCTGGTGGCGGTCGGCGTCGTCCTGGGGTTGGCGGGCGCGGCTGCGGTCTCGCGAGTCGTCTCCAGCCTGCTGTTTGGCGTGAGTCCGACGGATGCGCCGGCATTTGTCGGAGTCTCATTGTTCCTGGCCGCCGTGGCGCTGCTGGCCTGCTACCTGCCCGCGCGACGCGCGACAAAGGTTGATCCGCTGACGTCATTGCGACACGAGTGACCCGCGCATGAAAGATTTTCTTAAACCGCATCTCCGACTGATCCGCTTCATCGGCGTGATCGTGCCGCGCCGATTCCGCGCCCGCTTTCGACAGGAATGGGAAGCGGAGTTGGAATATCGCGAAGAGATGTTGGCCCGGTGGGACAGACTCGATTGGCGCAACAAACTCGAACTGCTGTGGCGAAGTCTGGGCGCGTTTTGGGACGCGCTGTGGCTACAGCGTCAACGATGGGAGGACGAAATGATTCAAGACCTGCGCTTCGGCGTGCGAATGCTGTTGAAAAATCCCGGCTTCACTTTGATCGCAGTAATCACGCTGGCGCTGGGCATCGGCGCGAATACGGTGATCTTCAGTGTAGTGAATGCGGTTTTGCTGCGCCAACTTCCATATGCGGACCCAGAGCGGCTGGTCGTTTTGTGGGAGCGGCAACGCGACGTAGGGCAGGAGTCGCCTTCCTATCCAAACTTCCTCGACTGGCAGTCGCAGAATCGGAGTTTTGAGCAGATGGCGATGGCGCGGTTCGACAGTGTAACCCTCGTAGGCGCGGGCGAACCCGAACGGCTCATCTGCCGGCAAGTCTCAGCCAACTTTTTCTCGACCCTCGGCGCGCAGCCGCGACTCGGCAGAGCCTTCACAGCTGAAGAGGATCGAGCGGGAGCCAACCCCGTTGTCATCATCAGTCACAGCTTATGGCAAAGACGCTTCGGAGCGGATGCGGAAATCATCGGCAAGACGCTGACTCTGAGCAACCGGCAGTTCACAGTCATCGGCGTGCTTCCGCCTGATTTCCAATTCTACTTCCCGACCGATGTCTTTGTGTCCATCAACATGACGATACCCGAACGGTTGAAACAAGAGCGCGCAGAACACGGCGGCATCACCGCCGTTGCGCGCTTGAAGCCGGGAGTAACGCGAGAGCAAGCCTCCGCTGAGATGGAGAACATCGCCGTCAATCTCGAACGGCAATACCCGAAGACCAACACGACGAACCGCGTCTTCCTGCGTTCGATCCGTGAAGACCAGGTCGGGAGCTTGAAATCATCCTTGCTGTTACTGTTTGGCGCCGTCGCTTTCGTGCTCTTGATCGCCTGCGCCAACGTCGCCAATCTGCTGCTCGCGCGCGCCGCGGCGCGACGAAAAGAGATCGCCATTCGCGCCGCGCTGGGCGCTTCTCGCGCGCGCGTGCTGCGCCAATTGCTCACAGAAAGCCTGTTGCTGGCGGCCTCCGGCGGCGCGCTGGGCCTGCTGCTGGCCGCCTGGGGAAAGGGCTTGCTCGTTGCGCAGATTGCCAACAACCTGCCCTGGATCAAGGAGCTTCCCATCGACGGCGCGGTGTTACTTTTCGCGGCCGCCACTTCATTACTCACGGGCCTCGTCTTCGGACTCTTTCCGGCGCTGCGCTCAGCGCGGATGAAACTGACCGAAGCTCTCAATGAGGGCGCCCGTGGCGCGGGCGGCGCGCGCCAGCCGATGCGCGGCGGCCTGGTCGTGGCGGAAGTCGCGCTGGCCTTGTTATTGCTGATGGGCGCAGGGCTAATGCTCAGGAGCTTTGCTTTGCTCAACCGCATTGACACAGGTTTTAAGCCTCAGAACCTGCTGACGATGACCACCATGCTTTCGCCCACGCGGTATGACGCCGCCGCGAAAGTGCGCTGGTTTTACGATGAACTGCAACGACGCATCCAGCCTCTGCCCGGCGTGCAAGCCGTGGCGTTTTCGAACCGCGTCCCCCTGCAAGGCTTCAACGTCACGACCGTCGTACTCGAAGGCCAGTCGTACAATGGCGACAGCGGAGGATATCTCTCAGTCAATTCCATCGTCAGCCCGGACTACTTCCGCACGCTGGGCGTCACATTGCTCAAGGGACGCTTACTCACCGCGCGGGATACGACAAACTCCGGCGGCATTGTCGCGGTCATTGACGAAAATATGTCGCGCGATCTGTTTCCTGGCAAAGACCCGCTGGGACAAGCGATGTTCCTGGACGAAGGCAAAATTCGCGTGCAGATCGTCGGCGTCGTCAATCACATCCGCCACCAGAGCTATGATGCGGAGGAACAATCGAAGGTGAGATATCAGTTCTACACCAGCCTCGCGCAATTTCCCGATCAATATGTCCCTCAACTCATGCGTAATTTGAATTTGATTGTGCGCGCCGAGCACGATCCGGCCAACCTGATCGCCGCCATCCGCGCACAGGTCTTCGAGATGGATCGTGAGCAATTGGTCGATAACGCCATGACGATGGACCAGATCATTGCGGGAACGATCTCCCAACGCCGCTTACTAATGTTCCTGTTAGTCCTTTTCGCCGTCATCGCCCTGACGCTGGCGGTAATCGGAATTTACGGCGTGATTTCTTATGCGGTCTCACAGCGGACGCGCGAAATTGGGGTTCGCCTGGCGCTCGGCGCCAGGACGGGAGACGTGTTGAAGCTGGTCATCGGTCGGGGCATGAATCTGGCGCTCGGCGGCGTCGCGCTTGGTCTGGTGGCCGCCTTTGCGCTGACCCGCTTGCTGGCGGAGATGTTGTACGGAGTCAGCCCGACGGACCCGGCCGCCTTCGTCGCCGTTCCGATAATTTTGACAGGCGTGGCGCTGGCCGCTTGTTATCTGCCCGCGCGCCGCGCAACGAAAGTTGATCCTATGGTGGCGATCCGACACGAATGAAACCAATGACTGGCGCGACTCGAACAACTCGTTATCGCTTCTGGCTTTGGCTGATCCGATTCATCGGCGTGATCGTGCCGCGCCGCTTCCGCGCGCGCTTTCGACAGGAATGGGAAGCCGAGCTGGAATACCGCGAGGAGCTGCTGGCCAGGTGGGACCGGCTTAACTGGCGCAGCAAACTAAAATTGCTGTGGCGAAGTCTAGGCGCGTTTTGGGACGCGCTTTGGCTGCAGAGTCAACGATGGGAGGACGAAATGATTCAAGACCTGCGCTTCGGTTTCCGAATGTTGCTGAAAAATCCCGGTTTCACTGTCGTCGCGGCGCTGACGCTGGCGCTGGGAATCGGTGTGAACACGGCGCTCTTCACAGTTTTCAATGCGGTGGCTTTGCGGCCGCTGCCGGTCAAAGACCCGGAACGCATCGTGAAGATTTATCGGAGAGCGGGGGGAGAGTCTTCGCTCGGGATAAGCTGGTCATCCAGTAATCTCTCTTACCCTGAATATACCGCCCATCGGGACGGCGCGCAGTCATTCGCCGGTTTGACCGCGTACGCCGGCGCGTCTCTGACGTTGGTGAGCGGCGCTGAGGCGGAAGGGATTCGAGGGCTGCTCGTGGCGGGGAACTATTTTTCAACGCTGGGAACGGAGATGGCTTTGGGACGCGCCTTTGCGCCTGAAGAGTGCCAGACGCCGGGCGCTGCGCCGGTGGTCGCGTTGAGCCACAGCTTCTGGACGCGGCGTTTCGGCGCCGATCCAAATATCGTTGGGAAGACTCTGACATTGAATCGCCAGCCGTTCACTGTGATCGGCGTCGCGTCTCCCGATTTCCACGGCGCCGAACTTGAGCCTCCTGATGTGTGGGCGCCGCTCACGATGCAGCTTCAGTTGATGCCAGGCAGCGACTTTCTTCCCCAGCAGAATTTGGGTTGGCTAGAAGTCGCGGGCCGATTGAAGCCCGGAGTCTCGCCAGCCCAGGCCCAGGCGGAGATGATGTTGCTCACACGGCAGCTCGATCTCGCATATCCCGGTCGGAAGACGCAAATCATCGTGGCTCCCGGCAATTTCCTGAGCAATCCCCGTGCGCGCAACAAGGTCTTCGGCGTCGCGGCGCTGGTGATGGCCGCGGTCGGCCTGGTGTTGTTGATCGCCTGCGCGAACGTCGCCAACCTGTCGCTGGCCCGCGCCGCCACGCGACAAAAAGAGATCGCCGTTCGCCTGGCGCTCGGAGCGAGTCGCCTGCGCCTCGTGCGCCAATTGCTGACCGAAAGCGTGTTGATCGCCATTTTGGGCGGAGCCGGCGGCTTGCTGGCAGGCTATTGGACAGTTCGTTCGCTGCTTCTTGGGATCGGCGAACTCCATCAACACCTGTCTTCCCTCAACCTCAGCCCCGATATTCGCGTCTTCGGCTACACGCTGCTGGTCTCGTTCATCACCGGCGTAACGTTCGGGTTGGCGCCCGCGTTGCAGGCCACCAAACCCAATCTCACATCGGCGCTCAAGGATGAAGGCGCCGCATTTGGCCAGGGACCTGGTCGATCGAGGCTGCGCGATCTGTTGATCGTCGCCCAGGTGACGGTCTGCCTTGCGCTGCTCATCACCGCCGGCCTGTTGGTCAGAGGTTTGCAAAACGGGCAGACGCTCGACCCCGGCTTCGAGACGCAGCGAACGCTCGTCGTCAAGCTGCTGGATCTGCAACAGCAAGGCTACGATCAGAACAAGGGCGCCATCTTCCACCGCCAACTCCGCGAACGGCTGGAAGCTTTGCCTGGCGTGAAATCAGTCGGCCTGACCGGGCTTATTCCACTTTACGAAAGCAGCAACGCGACGCTCGTTCCCGAGGGCGGCGCACAACAAGACTTCGCCGGCTTCAATTCCGTGTCGCCAAATTATTTCGAGACCCTGGGCATTCCGCTGCTGCAAGGACGCGTTTTCAGCGAACAGGAGGTTAATGACCGAACGCCGGTCGCGGTTATCAACGAGGCGTTTGCGCAGCGTTTTTGGCCGGGCCAAAACCCTCTCGGTAAGCGATTCCGTGGAGGTCACGGCGCGAGCTATGAGGTCATCGGCGTGGCTAGAAATGTTCGCAGTATGAAACTGGCGCAGGTGGACGGCCCCAACTTCTATTATCCATTCAATCCCGCGAATCAATCGAGCATGAAAATTTTGTTGCGCGCCGAAATTGCGCCTGGTTCGCTCGTAGGTCCGGCGCAAGAAGCTGTGAAGCAGCTCGATCCGCAAGTTCGGGTTAGCGTCACGGCGCTTGAAGAAAACTTGAAGGACCAACTATTCGCGGCGCGCGCAGCCGCATTATTCGCCGGGACAGTGGGGCTTCTGGCTTTGTTGCTCGCCTCGGTCGGGCTGTACGGCGTGATGTCTTACGCGGTGAATCGGCGAACGCATGAGATCGGCGTTCGTATGGCGCTCGGCGCGCGATCGGGCGATGTGCTGCGCCTTGTGATTCGACAAGGAATGCGATTGGTGGCGATTGGCGTCGCGCTGGGCTTGGCCGGCGCTGCGGCGATCTCGCGAGTCGTCTCCAGCCTGCTGTTCGGCGTGAGTCCGCTGGATGCGACGGCCTTCGTCGGAGTCTCATTGTTCCTGGCTGTTATAGCGCTGCTGGCGTGTTATCTGCCCGCGCGACGCGCGACGAAGGTCGATCCGCTGACCGCATTGCGACACGATTGATTTGCTTTTGAGCTGTCTTCGCTGCTGCGACAGCCCAATGAAGTGATTGTCTTTTTGAACTGAGTTTGCGGCTATGCCGGGTATTCTGTGGAAGTAGCTATTTCAAATTCCCTGCCGCGGAGCGGCTTTTGAGATTAGCCCGGCGTTTCAACGCCTTGTCATTACCCAAACTTTTACACTAAATGGATGTTCACATCTTCAGCCTGCGGAGCAGGCGGCAGAATATAGCCTGGGGTGGAGCGCAGCGGAACCCCAGGAAGATGGCGTAACCACACATCAAGCCCGCGAAGCGGGCGGCAGCTTTTTGTTATTCGCCATTTCATCATCATTGAGCCAATGGCTGTCGCCCGCATCCGCGGGCTTGCGCGATAAATCCTGATCGTACCTGGGGCTGCGGCTGCGCTCCACCCCAGGCTATATTCTGTCGCCCGCATCCGCGGGCTAAGAACGCGTCAAAATGTGGGGAATGACAAGGCTCTACGCTGTCGCCCGCATTCGCGGGCTGGGAGCGGAGGACGCCTTCTACTCACATCGCAGCGCGGCCATCGGCTCGACTTTAGCCGCGCGCCTCGCTGGCAGATAACAAGCCAGCGCCGCGACAATAGCCAGCAACAACGCGATCGCCGCGAAGGTCGCCGGGTCGGTCGCCGTCACGCCGTAAAGCAGTCCGGACATCACGCGGGCGGCGGCGATTGCGCCCAAAACGCCGGCGGCGACGCCGATGAGCGTCAGCGTCAATCCTTGTTTCAAAATCAATCGAACCACGTCGTCCGGTTGCGCGCCGAGCGCCATACGGATGCCGACCTCCTGCGTGCGCTGCGTCACCGAATAGGAAATCACGCTGTAGATGCCTACGGCGGCGAGCGCCAGAGCCACAGCGGCGAAGATGGCGAGCAGCAGCGTGTTGAACCGCCGTGGCGCGGTCGTCGAGGCGATCACTTCGTTCAACGTTTTGATCGCCAATACCGGTTGATCTTTATCAATCGCCGAAATCTGGCCGCGGATGGCGGCGGCCAGGCTCGCAGGATCGCCTGACGCCCGCGCCATCAGATAACCATGGCGTCGCGGTTCGCCCAAATACGACAGATACCAGTCGGGAGCGGCCTTCGATTCGAGGCCGCGATGCGGAATGTCTTTGACGATGCCGACAATCGTCAGCCAGGGATCGTCGGGGCGGTGCAAACCGAGAGTGAGTCGTTTGCCGATCGGGTCTTCGTTGGGGAAGTAACGGCGCGCCATCGCTTCGTTGATGATCGCCGCGCCTGAGGCGTCGGCAGTGTCGCGGTCAGTGAAATCCCGCCCGGCGACGATTGGTATACCCAGGGCGCGAAAGAAGTTTGGCGTGACATATTGCCAGCCCGCCACCGGCGCGTTGTTGAAATCGAGCGGGCGGCCCTCGATGCAGAAAGGATCATTTCTTGAGGCTCCGCTCAGGGGTTGAACCGTGCTCAGGCTCACCCGTTCGACTCCGGGCAGCGATTCGACTCTGCGGATGAGTTCCTGAAAGAATGTCGCGGCCTGCGCCGGCTTAGGGTATCTGGTTTCGGGTAGATCGATCTCGACGCTCAGCAGTTTGCCGGCGTTCACAACCGGGTTGACGCGTTGCAACCGCACGAAACTGTTGAGCATCAAGCCGGCGCCGACCAGCAGCGTCATCGCAATCGCCACCTCGCCGACGACCAGCAGATTCCGCAGCCAGTGTCGTCCGCGCGTCGCCGCGGCGACGCCCTCCTTCAACGTGTGTTGCAGGTCGGGCCTCGAAGCTTGCAGGGCCGGAGCCAGTCCGAAGATCAAGCCGGTCAGTACGGAGAGCGCGAGAGTGAAAAACAGGACGCGCCCGTCAACATTGATCTCCTGCAGGCGCGGCAGATTGTCGTGGCCGAGCGCGACTAGCGCCTTGACTCCCCAGAACGCCAGGATCAGACCGCCAACTCCGCCTAACGCCGCGATCAGCAAACTTTCAGTCAGTAACTGTCGGATCAATCGCAGCCGATGCGCGCCAATCGCCGCGCGAATGGCCATCTCTTTTTGTCGAACCGTCGCGCGCATCAGCAACAGGTTGGCGGCGTTCGCGCAGGCGATCAGCAACACCATTCCTACAGCGGCGAACAACACCAGCAGCGCGCGGCGGCTATTGCCCACAATCTGTTCCCGCAGCGGCGTGACGGTGATGCGCCACCCCATGTCGGAATTTTTCGGGCCCCGATAGCCCTGGCGCTCTCTCTCGAACCTTTGTCCGAGCGACGCCATCTCGCCGCGCGCCTGTTCGAGGCTCACGTTCGGTTTGAGAAGCCCGATGACGTTGAGGTTATTAGGGCGCTGGCGCTGCTCAATTTGTTCGGTCGTAAAAGCGAGCGGAACCCAGAACTCAACCGGCTCGGCGAAGTTGAAGCTCGGATGGGGAAACTCGAAATCGGCGGGCATCACGCCGATGACCGTGTAATTCCTGTCATCGAGTCTGACGCCGCGGCCGATGACGTTCGCTTCGGCGCCCAGGCGGTTTTGCCAAAAACGATGGCTGAGGACCACCACATTGTCGCGCCCCGTCTGGTTCTCTTCTGGCGAGATCAATCGGCCTTGCGCCGCCTTAGCGCCGAGCATCGGGAAAAGGTTGGCCGTCACTCTCGCCCCGGCGATGCGATCGGGCTGCCGACCGCCCGTGAAGTTGAAATCGTCCGCGCTGAACGCCGCGACGGTTTCGAAGCTCCGGGTCAGATCGCGGTAATCAACGTACTCCGCCGCTCTCGCCCGCAATTGCTCCATGTGGAATGTCAGGAAATTGCCCCAGATCATCGCCATCCGATCCGAGTTTTGATAAGGCAGCGGGCGCAACAACACGGCGTTGACCACGCTGAAGACCGCCGTGTTCGCGCCGATGCCCAGCGCCAACGCCATGACCGCCGCGATCGTGAAGGCGCGCTGCCTCAGCAGCATTCGCGCGCCGTAACGCAAATCCTGAAACATTTCGTCCTCCAGTCTTCGTGGCTGCAAACAGATCGCGTCCCAAAAAGCCCCGACGCTTCGTCGCAGCAAGTCCAGTTTGTTTCGCCAATCGAGCTTGTCCCATTCGGCCAGCAGCATTTCTCGCGAGCGCAACTCCGCCTCCCACTCCTGTCGCCAGCCGGCTCGCAATCGGCGCGGCACTATCAGGCCGATGAATTTGATCAGCCAGAGCCAGAAACGAAAGCGAGTTGCGCAAGTCCCATCAGTCATCGATTCCACTCATTGGCGCCGAATCAGTACCGCTCGCGGTACTGATTCGGCGCCTACTCGTGACGCAGCGCCGCGAGCGGGTCTACCTGCGCCGCCTTGCGCGCGGGCAGCCAGCAGGCTACTAGCGCCACGACGGCGAGCAGCGACGCGATGACAGCGAAGGTCAGCGGGTCGGTTCCTTCAACGCCGTAAAGTAGCTCGGCCATCTGGCGCTGCCACGACCTCGGAGCGAAATATTGAGTGGCCAGCAACCGCTTCAGCCCGTAACCGCAGGCCGCGCCCACCGCCAGCCCAAGCAAGACCAGCCACATTCCTTGCCAGATCACCATTCGCAGGACGTTGGAGGCTCGCGCGCCGAGCGCCATGCGAATGCCGATCTCGTTCGTGCGCTGCGCCACGGAATAGGCCAGCACGCCGGTCAACCCGATGGCCGCGAGAGTGAGCGCCAGGGCGCCGAAAAAGCTCAGCAGACGGGCATACAGACGTTCTTGCCCCAAGGTCCGCTGCGAGCGCGCCTCCTGCGAGCTGATCTCATCGACAGGCAGATTGCCGTCCAACTCGCGCACCGCCTGGCGCACAGACGCCGCGAGCGCGGTCGGCTCGCCCGCGGTGCGCAAGGCGAAGTACGTCCCCCCGAACGTTATGTTCTCCTGCCGCCAGGGCGTGTAAAGCAGCGGCTCGATATCGTTGCGCTGGCTGTTGTATTTGGTGTCGGCCACGACGCCCACGATCTCGATTTCGCCTTTGACGTCGGTGTCAGTGACGCGCTTGCCGAGCGCGTCATCGTTGGGGAAGAACCTGCGCGAGAATGTCTGATTGACTATGGCGACCTTGGGCGCGCGCTGATCGTCCTGCGTGGTAAAGCCGCGCCCGCGCAGCAGCGGTATCTCCATCGTCGTGAAATAGTTTTCGCGCGCCGTCTGACGGTTGGCGGTGTGGTCGCTGGCGGACTTCTCCGTCTCGCCGGGCAGAAGGATGCGTGTGTTCCATCCGTATTGGGAGATGAGCGGAACGGCGCCGAATGTGGCCGCTCGCACGCCAGGCAAGTTGTCCAAACGCGCGGAGAGCTGTTCGTAGAATTGCCTCAGCCGTTCGTCTTTGTATCCGCCCTGCGCCGGATCCAAAGCGAAGAGCAGCAGGTTCTCCTGATTGAAGCCTAGATTGACCCGTTGCAGATTGTAGAGCGTGCGAATGAACAACCCCGCGCCTATCAGCACCAGCAAGGACAGCGCTACTTGCAGGACGACCAGCCCTTTGCTCAAGCGCGAAACCGCGCCCGCGCCGCGCCGGCCCTGCTTGATCGCCGTCGCCAAATCGAGACTCGTTGCGCGCCACGCGGGCGCGAGGCCGAATAGGATTCCGGTCAAGAGTGAGACTATCAGGGTAAACGCCAGCACGCGCCAATTCAGGCTGAGATCAACGTCGGCGGGCAAAAAGCTCGTGTCCCGGCCAGACACCGCCACCAGCGCGCTCTTGCCCCAGAACGCGAATAGCACGCCGAGCGCGCCGCCCAAAGACGCAAGCAGGACGCTCTCGGTCAACAGTTGCCGAATCAGACGCCACCGTCCCGCGCCGACCGCCAGCCGCACGCTGATCTCAGGCCCTCGCAATGACGCCCGCGCCAGCAGCAGGTTCGCCACGTTTGCGCAGGCGACGAGCAGGACGAGCGCGACGACGCCGAACAGCCCGTAGATCGTGGCCGAATACCACTCGCGACTCTCCATCAGTCCCTGACTCCCCGATCGCGCGACCAGACGCGGATAATCTCTCGGATCGATCTTCGCCGGTTCATTGTCGCGGCTCGGCGGCGGCATCACTTCAAGCGCCATCGCTTGAAACGCGCCGTTCAGGCTGTCGCGCGCCTGCTCAGGTCTCGCCCCCGGTTTCATCCGGCCCATCAAATTTATCCACCAGACGTCCGGCCTGCCGGCCCTCGCCATGCCGGAACGCTCGCCGAGTAGCAGCGGCTCGAACGCCAGCGGGACCGTAACCGCGGCGCGATCGCTCACCTGCAGCGAGCCAGTGAAGCCTGGCGGAGTCACGCCGATGATCGTGAATGGCGTTTGATTAAGTTTGATCTGTTGACCGATAACATCCTGTCTTGCGCCGAAGCGCTCCTGCCAGTAGTGGTGGCTGAGCACGGCCACGGGCGGCGCCGCGGCGTTATCGTCCGCATCCGTGATCGCGCGGCCCAATATCGGCTGTACGCCGAGACCGGTGTAATAACCGCCGGAAACGAATTGCCCGCTGACGTCTTCCGCCTGACCGTTCGCCACGGCGGTCAATCCGAATATTGGGGCGAAGGCGAAGAGGTCGCTAAGCGGGTCGTCAGTCTCACCGGCGCGCGCCTGACGCATCTTCTCGATGATATCGTAGCGGAACATCGAAGCCCCGCGCATGCCTCCCGCCGACGAACGGAAAGAGCCGCGCATGCCGTTGGCCCTGAACGCCCTCCCTGCTTCCCATTCAAACAATACCAACCGATTCGGCTCTTTGACCGGCAGAGTCCGCAGCAGCACGGCGTCCACAACGCTGAAGAGCGCAGTGTTCGCGCCGATCCCCAGCGCCAGCGAGAGTACGGCGACCATGGTGAATCCCTTATTTTTGAGCAGCATTCGCATGCCGTAGCGCAGGTCTTGAAACATTTTGTCCTCCAATCTGTCCGGTTGTAAGAGCAGCGCGTCCCGGAACGCGCCCAGGCTGCGCCATAACAGATCAAGTTTGGTTTTCCAGTTGAGTCCGTTCCACTCGGCCAGCAGCGTTTCGCGGTAAAGCAGCTCTGCTTCCCACTCCTGTCGCCAATCGGCTCGCAACCGCTGCGGCACGATCACGCCGATGACGCGGATCAGCCATAGGTATGGTCTTTTGCAACGCTCGAACATATCAGTCATGGCGAAGCGCAATCAGCGGATCAACTCTCGTCGCCCGGCGCGCGGGCAGGTAGCAAGCCAGTAGCGCGACTCCGATCAATAACAGGGCGAGAGCCGTAAACGTCGCCGGATCGGTGGGCCGCACGCCGAACAACAGGTCCTTCATCAACCGCGTCAGCGCAAAGGCCGCCGCCAGGCCAATCGCCACGCCGGCGAGGGCGAACCGCATTCCTTGTTTGACGACCATCCGCAGCACATCGTCCCCGCGCGCGCCGAGCGCCATGCGTATGCCGATCTCGCGCGTGCGCTGCGTCACGGCATAGGCCATCACACCGTAGATGCCCACGGCGGCCATGATCAACGCCGCGAACGCCAACACGCCCAGCAGAAACATTGTGGCGCGCGGCGCGGCGACGGCGTCAGAGAAAAACTGCTCCATTGTTCTGACGCGATAGACCGGTTGCTCCTTGTCCACTGATTGGATGGCGGCGCGCATCGCGGCGGCCAGTTCCTCCGGGTTGACTGTGGTGCGGGCGATCAGCGTCATCGCTGTCCGCGGTCGTTGGGAGAAAGGCGCATAAATTTCCGGCGCAGGATCCGCGCTCAGATCAACTGGCTTGATGTCGTTGATCACGCCGACGATCTCGCGCCAGGGTCTCGGTTCCAAATCGTAAATCTGAACGCGTTTGCCGACGGGGTCTTCGCCCGGCCAAAAACGTCGGGCCAGCGTTTCGTTAATGATCACCGGTTCAGGGGCGCTCGGCTGATCGCGTTCGGTGAATTCTCGTCCGCGACGCAACTGCATGCCCATGGTGCGGAAGTAATCCGGGTTGACGGCGCGCCAGACCGCCACCGGGTCATCCTGAGTCGAGGTGGACGGGCGACCTTCGATCGTAAAAGTATAAACGCCGCCATCCCCGCTCAGTGGCAGGTCGCTGACGGCGCCCACTGATTGCACGCCGGGCAAGGCCTTGATCCGTTCCATCGCCTGTTGAAAGAAGGCCGCCTGCTGTTGCGGCTCGCGGTATTTGGCGTAGGGCAGCGCCAGCTTCATGGTAAGCAGGTGGTCCGTGCGGATACCGGGATTGATTCGTTGAAAGCTGATGAAGGTGCGGATCATCAGCCCCGCGCCAATCAGCAATAGCAGCGAGAGGGCTACCTCCGCGACCACCAGCAGGCTGCGTGTGCGATGGCGGCCCGCGCCTGCCCCGGCGCTTCGACCGCCTTCTTTGAGCGCATTCTGCACATCCGGCTTCGAGGCATGCAGCGCGGGAATCAGGCCAAAAAGAACGCTGGCGAGCGTCGTGGCGCCGAAGGTAAAGAGCAACGCAAGACTGTCAAGACGAATCTCGTCGGCTCGCGGAACATTGGCCGGGCTGAAGCCGGCGAAGGCGCGAATTGCCCAGTAGGCCAGCGCCAACCCGGCCGCGCCGCCCATCAGCGAGAGCAATAGGCTTTCGGTCAGCAACTGGCGCAGCAATCGCGCGCGCGGCGCGCCCAACGCCAGCCGAACAGCCATCTCTTTCTGCCTGGCCGCCGCGCGCGCCAGCAGCAGGTTCGACACGTTGGCGCATGCGATCAGAAGCACGAAACCGACTGCCGCCAGCAGCAGCAGCAAGGCCGGTCGAATCGCGCGCACAACCTCGTCTTGCAGCCCAAAGACGTTGATCGTCCAGCCCTTGTTGCGATCCGGATATTGTTGTTCCAGACGACCGGCGATAGCGCGCAGTTCAGCCTGAGCTTGCGCAGACGTCACACGGGGTTTGAGCCGCCCTATCACCTGCAAGAAATGCGAGCCGCGATCACCAAGGTCCCTCGGGTCGTAGGCCAGTGGCGCCAGCAGATCGACTCTCGGCGCTGAATCGGACAGCGGGTTGACGCCGAACGGATTGGGAAATTGAAAATGGGGCGGCAGCACGCCAACTACGGTGAAGGCATTACCGCCCAGCGTGATGAGTTGATTGATGATCTGCGGGTCCGCGCCGAAGCGGCGACTCCACAGGCCATGGCTTAGAATCACGACGCGGTGCTTGCCCGGCGTCTCCTCTCCCGGCAGAAAGCCGCGCCCTAGCAAAGGCTGCACGCGCAGCAACGGCAATAAGGCGGGGGAGACGACCGCAATCTGGACTCGCTCAGGCTCGCCTGAGCCGGTCAGGCTGGCGTCCCGTCGGAAGTAAGCCGCCATCTGCTCAAAGCTGGATTGTTGATCGTGGTGGTCTACGAAGTTCGCCAGCGAAAAGGAGAAGCGCGTATAGTTCTGTTGCGCATTCGCCTCGTATATCTGTACAAGCTCTTCGGGCTTCGCAAAGGGTAACGGGCGCAACAGGATCGCATTGACCACGCTAAAGAGCGCCGTGTTGGCGCCGATTCCTAGCGCCAGAGTCAGAATCGCCACAGTCGTGAAGCCTGGCGCTTTCAGCATGGTCCGAGCGCCATAACGCAAATCCTGAAACATTTCGTCCTCCAGTCTTCGTGGTTGTAAGAGCAGCGCATCCCAAAACGCGCCAACGCTGCGCCGCAACAGATCAAGTTTGTTTCGCCAGTCGAGCTTGTCCCACTCGGCCAACAACGTCTCGCGGCAGCGCAACTCCGCTTCCCACTCCTGCCGCCAGTCGGCTCGCAACCGCTGTGGCACGATCACGCCGATGACGCGGATCAGCCACAGATATGGTCTCTTGCAACGCTCGAACATATCAGTCATGGCGAAGCGCAATCAGCGGATCAACTTTCGTCGCCCGGCGCGCGGGCAGGTAGCAAGCCAGCAGCGCCACCATCACGAGCAGCAGGGTAATGACCGCAAACGTCGCCGGGTCGGTCGCGCTCACGCCGTATAGCATCTCCGCCAGCAGCCGGGTGAAACCAAGCGCTGCGAGGAGTCCAAGCGCCACGCCGCTCAGCGCCATCTTCATGCCCTGGCCCACGACGAGCCGCGCCACATCCCGGCGTTGCGCGCCCAGCGCGAGGCGGACGCCGATCTCTTGCGTCCGCTGGCCTACCAGATACGAGATGACGCCATAGAGGCCAACGCTCGCCAGCAGAAGCGCCACTGCGGCGAAGGCGTCGAGCAAGATCATCGAGAAGCGCTGCGGGGCCAGCGTGCCGGCGATCACCTCATTCATCGTCTGCGCTCTGGAGATGATGTTCTCGCTGTTTTGGCTTTGAGCCACATGTCGGAGCGCGGCCCAAAGCGCTGGGGTTGCTCCCTCGGCGCGCACCGCTACGCTCACGCCGTCAGGACTGCCAGGCAATTGCCTGAGCGGTTCGTAGAGCTGGGCTTGGAGCGATTGCCGGCCATCCGACGCGTCGAGCCCCCACTGCTTCACGTGTCCGACTACCCCGATAATCTCCAATCGATCCCTGGCGCCCCCCAGGTTGATGCGCTTGCCGATGGGGTCTACATTCGGGAAATATTGGCGGGCGAGAACCTCGTCAATCACGACCACCGATTGAGATCGCACATCATCTTGATCGGTGAAAAAGCGGCCTCGCTTGAGTGGGATACCCATGGCCGTCAGATAGGCGGGTTCGACCCGATAGACGAGCGCCATGTGCATCTGACTCGTGCTCTCCGGCTTAGGCTCCCCCTCGATCCAGAACCAGAGATCGTCTTCGCCCTGCAAGGGAGAGGCGCCCTCCGAGAATGAAGCCGCCTTGACTCCCGGGATGGAGTTGAACCGGTCACTGAGGTCGCGCGCATTGGCGTGCGCCGCCTCCGGGCTGGCCGTATTCATCGAGGGCGGAAAGCTCAATCCGAAGGTCAATACATTGTCCGGACGAAAACCCGGATCTACGTTCCAGAGCGCGCTCAGAGTGCGTATCATCAAGCCCGCGCCAATGAGCAAGACCAGCGCCAGCGCCATCTCCACCGCGACCAGGACGCCCTGGGCGCGGCGCCGGCCGCCGCCGCCGCGGCCGCCTTCTTTGAGCGTTTCAGACAAACGCCACTGCGAAACCTTCAGCGCCGGAGCCAGCCCCGCCAGCGCCCCGGCGCCCAGCGAAATGGCGAGCGTGAAGAGCAGCACGCGGACGTCCAGCCCGACTTCCTGCGCGCGCGGCAGCGCCGTCGGCAGCGCTCCAAGCGCGGCTTGTGTGCCCCAGGCGGCGAGCAGCAACCCAAGCGCGCCGCCAGCCAGCGCCAGCAGAGTGCTCTCGGTCAACATTTGACGGAGCAACCGCCACTGGCCCGCGCCCAGCGAAGCGCGAATGGCGAATTCGCGCGTCCTGCCGGTCGAACGCGCCAGTAATAGATTGCTGACGTTCACGCACGCGATGAGGAGCACGAAACCGACCGCGCCTAACAGCAGGAGCAGCGTCAGCCGGACATTGCCCACCACCTGCTCCTTGAGCGGGACGAGCTTCGCGCCATTGCCCCGGTTGGCTTCGGGATAGAGGGCGGCCAGATTCCGCATGACCTTGTCCAGATCGGCCTGCGCCTGCGCGAAAGTGACGCCCGGCTTGATTCGGCCTATGCCATGCAGGCCCAAACCTGCGCTTCGACTCCGCAATGGGGGACCGTTCCACTGGCCGATCAGCGCAAAAACGTCGCTGGCGCGAGCCAGCGCGAAGTCCGCCGGGAGCACGCCGATGATTGTGTAACTCTTGTCATCCAACTGCAGACTCTTGCCCACAGCGTCGGGCGCCTCCGAGAATTTGCGCTGCCACAGGGCGGCGCTGATGATAACTACTGGGCCGGCGCCGGGCTGATCTTCGTCCGGCCTAAAGTTCCGCCCCAAGACGGGATTAACTCCGAGCACGGAGAAGAACTCTCCTGAAACGAGCCGCGCGCTGACGCGCTCCGCTTCGCCCGCGCCCGTCAAACTAAAGCTGAATCCGCGCATAATGGCCATCGCGCTAAACGTCTGGTTACCTTCTTGCCAGTCACGAAAATTCGGATAGGGAATCGCGCCCTGGTCGAAATTCGGCTTGCTCTGGTGGAGCATCACGAGTCGCTCAGGCTGCGGAAAGGGCAGCGGATTCAAGAGCACGCCATTGACCACCGAAAAGAGCGCCGCGTTCGCTCCAATGCCCAGCGCGAGCGTCAACACGACCCCGGCTGTGAAGCCAGGATTTTTCAGAAGCATCCGCACGCCATAACGCAAATCTTGAAACATCTCGTCCTCCCATCGTTTGGGTTGTAACAACAGCGCATCCCAGCACGCGCCCAGGCTGCGCCGCAGTAAATCGACTTTGGTTTGCCAGGTGAGTCGCTCCCACTCGGCCAGCAACAATTCGCGATAACGCAACTCGGCTTCCCACTCCTGCCGCCAATCTGCGCGCAAGCGGCGCGGCACGATCAGGCCGATGAATTTGATCAGCCAGAGCCAGAAACGAAATCGGGTTGTTCGAGCTACATCAGACATCGGTCTCAACGCATCACTCGTAGCGAAGGGCTTCCAACGGATCGACCTTCGCGGCGCGACGCGCAGGCGCCCAGCACGCCAACAGCGCCACGCCGACGAATAACAACCCCACAACGATCAACGTGACCGGGTCAGTCGGCTCGACTTCAAAAAGGAACGACCTCAAGACACGCGACAGGACAATGGCCGCGGCCAGCCCCGCCGTCACGCCGCCCGCAATCAGGCGCAGCCCCTCTCCCAGAACAAGTTTCAGAAGTTCGCGCCGCCCGGCGCCCATCGCCGTGCGGATGGCGAGTTCGCGCCGGCGCGCGGCGACCGACAGCGACAGCACGCCGTAGATGCCGACCAATGTCAGCGCGCCCGCCACGATCGAAAACCCGATCAGCAGCCGCATTGCAAAACTGCGGGAGGCCAGTGAATCGCCGCGAATTTCTTCCAGCGTCTTCAGGTTTTCGATGGAGACGGTCGGGTCAATCGCGCGCAACTCGCGTTGAACGCCGGCGATCAGCGCGCGCGGGTCCGCTTCCGTCCGAACGAGCAGATGCTTGGTAAACGCGAAGAACTGCCACAGCGAAGTATAAATCTCCGGTTCTGCAGCCTTCGTCAGATCATCGGTGCGGCCATTGGCTATAACGCCGATGATTTCAATTTGTAGGTCCCGTCGCCCAAAACTCCAGAGTTTCTTCCCGATAGGATTGGCTTGGGGGAAGTAACGATCGGCGAAAGCCTGATTGATGATGGCCACACGGGGCGAGTCGCGGTTATCGGTTGAGCGGAAGTCCCGGCCCGCCACCAGTGGCTGCCCCAACAGTTTGAAGTAGCCCTCACCGACCACACGCGCCGGCAGCACGGGCAGGTCGCTCGGTTTACTGGCGGCAGGTTGCCCTTCGATTTCGACAACAAAGGGCGAATTATTGCTGGTCAAGGGCACGCCCCACCCGAACGCCGCGTGTTCGACGCCGGGAAGCCTCGAAACCCGCTCCAGAGCCTGCTGATGAAAAACTTGGTCGCGCATGTCCCTCTTCGGCGCCGTGACGCTCATGGTCAGGATTTTTTCGGTGTTGTAACCCGCGTTCACCTTCGACAGGTTATTCATCGTCCGAATCAGCAGGCCGGCGCCCACGAACAACGCCAGGGTCAAGGCCGTCTGAATCACCGTCACTCCGCGAAGCAGCCGGCGTTCGCCACGTCCCGCGCTGCTTTTCGGGCCAGCGTCCTTGAGCGCGATCATCGGATCGAGTCGCGCGGCGCGCATCGCGGGGAGAAACCCGGCCAGGAGCGCCGCAATCGCCGCTGCGCCGAGTCCGCAGGCCAACACGGGCCATCCGGTCGTGACCGCATCCAGACGCGGAATAGCATGACCGCCGATCAGCTTGAACAGCTTGACCACGCCAAACGCCAGACCAACGCCAAGCGCGCCGCCCAACAGCGCCAGCAGCAGAGACTCCATGGACACTTGCCGGAAAAGCGCCACGCGTCCCGCGCCCAGCGCGCAGCGCACCGCGTACTCCTGCTGCCGCTGCAACCCGCGCACGAGCAGCAGCGCCGCGACGTTTCCGCATGCGATCAACAATACGAGAGCCGCCGCGCCCAATAGCGGTAGCAGGATGCGCCGCCCATCGCGGTTCATTTCAGCGGTCATTGATTGCGTCCGGGCAGTGACGCCTGCGAAGTCGCGGTCGGCTTGCGCCTGCCTTGCCGTGATACTCGCGAGTTCCGCTTGAGCTCCGGCGAGCGTGGCCCCGTTTTGCAAGCGCCCCGCCACATTCCACATAGCAAATTTCAACGCGGCCGGGGGGTTGAGCCTGGTCGGCATCCACCATTCCACCTGCGCGTTCACGTTGTAGTTTGGATCTCCCGCCACGGTAGGCGACGGAAGAAACCGGACGCCGGGCGGCATAACCCCAATGACTGTCGGAGGCGTCTCCCCGCGGAACGGGATCGTCTTGCCAATGATGTTGGAATCGCCGTTGAACCTGCGCTGCCAGAGGCCATAGCCGAGAATGATGACCTGCGGCCCATTGACCACGGCGTCGGAGTCCTGGAATGTGCGGCCGAGATAAGGCTTGAGTCCGGTCACGCTGAAATAATCTTTGGTGACAACCATGCCCTCGATCGATTCGCTACCGTCCTCCGAGATGAGGAAGCTGAATGACCAGCGGTATGCGGCGATGGCCTCGAATGACTTCGCCTCTTTTTGCCATTCCAGCCATTGCGCGGCTGGCCAGCCCCGCGTGCTGGAAGTTTGCTGACCGTCCGTCCGCGCCGTCGTGATCAGCGCGATTCGCTCCGGGCGCCGGTACGGCGGCGGCGTCAACAACACTCCCTGGATCAGACTGAAAACCGCCGAGGTCGCCCCGATGCCCAGGCTCAGAGTGAGCACGGCGATCAAGGTGAAGGTAGGCTGTTTTAACAGCATTCGCACGCCAAAACGAAAGTCTTGAAACATCTTGTCCTCCAATCTTCGTGGTTGTAAGAACAACGCGTCCCGGAACGCGCCCAGGCTGCGGCGCAGCAGATCAAGTTTGCTTCGCCAGTCGAGCTTGTCCCAATCGGCCAACAACGTCTCGCGGCAGCGCAACTCAGCTTCCCACTCCTGCCGCCAGTCGGCGCGCAAGCGGCGCGGCACAATCAGGCCGATGAATTTGATCAGCCAGAGCCAGAAACGAAATCGTGTTGTTCGAGCGACATCAGACATCAGTCTCAACGAATCACTCGTAGCGAAGGGCTTCCAACGGATCGACCTTCGCAGCGCGACGCGCAGGCGCCCAGCACGCCAACAGCGCCACGCCGACGAATAACAATCCCGCCGCGATTAACGTCACCGGATCGGCCGGCTCTACTTCAAAAAGAAACGACCTCAAAACCCGCGACAGGACGATGGCCGCGGCCAGCCCCGCCGTCACGCCGCCCGCAATCAGGCGCAGCCCCTCTCCCAGAACAAGTTTCAGAAGTTCGCGCCGCCCGGCGCCCATCGCCGTGCGGATGGCGAGTTCACGCCGGCGCGCGGCGACCGACAGCGAAAGCACGCCGTAGATGCCGACCAGCGTCAGCGCGCTCGCCACAATCGAAAACCCGATCAGCAGTCGCATCGCGAAGCTGCGTGAGGCCAGCGAATCGCCGCGAATCTCCTCCAACGTCTTCAGGTTTTCGACGGCGACGGTGGGATCAACCGCGCGCAACTCGCGTTGAACGCTGGCCATCAGCGAGCGCGGGTCTGCCGTCGTGCGGACGAGCAGGTGCTTGGTAAACGGGGTCGCCTGCCACATCGAAAGATAAATCTCAGGCTCTGCGGCCTTCGTCAGGTCGTCGGTACGGCTATTGGCGACTACCCCGATGATTTCAGTGGGGGGATTCCTACGCCCGAATCCCCAGAATTTCTTTCCGACAGGATTGGCTTGAGGAAAGTAACGATCCGCCATCGCCTGGTTGATAATGGCCACGTTGGTCGCGCCGGGCGTGTCGCGATTATCGGTGGAACGGAAGTTTCGTCCTGCCACAAGCTCCTGACCCAAAAGCGTGAAATAGTCTTCTGTGACAGAGCGAGCCGGCAGCACCGGCAGATCGCTCGGTTTACTGGGGGCGGGTTGTCCTTCGATTTCGACGCCGAAAGGCCAATTGTTACCGGTCAAGGGCACGCCCCAAGCGAAAGCCGCGTACTCCACGCCGGGAAGTTTCGATACACGCTCAAGAGCTCGCTGATGAACAGCCACGCGCTCGCGATTGTCCCGCTGCAACGCCGTGACGCTCATGGTCAGGATTTTGCCGGTGTTGTAACCCGCTTGAACATTCGACAGGTTATTCATCGTCCGAATCAGCAACCCTGCGCCTACCAGGAGCGCAAGTGTCAATGCCGTCTGAATCATCGTTACTCCGCGCAGCAGCCGGCGCTCTCCGCGTCCCGCGCTGCTTTTCGGCCCTGCGTCCTTGAGCGCGATCATCGGATCGAGTCGCGCGGCGCGCAGCGCGGGCAGAAGCCCGGCCAGGAGCGCGGCCATCACCGCCGCGCCGAGTCCGCAGGCCAACACGGGCCATCCAGCCGTGACAGCATCAAGACGCGGAATGGCATGTCCGCCGATGAGCTTGAACAGCTTGACCACGCCAAACGCCAGACCCACGCCCAATACGCTTCCCAAGAGCGCCAACAGCAAACTTTCCGTGGAGACTTGCCGGAAAAGCGCCCCGCGCCCCGCGCCCAGCGCGCAGCGCACCGCGTATTCCTGTTGACGTTGCAACCCCCGCACCAGCAATAGCGCTGCGACATTTCCGCATGCGATCAACAGAACGAGCGCAGCCGCGCCCAGCAGCGGCAGCAGGATGCGACGCCCATCGCGATTCATTTCATTGGTGAGCGATTGAGTACGTGCAGTGACGCCCGCGAAGTCTCGGTCGGCTTGCGCCTGCCTTGCGGTTATGACCGCGAGTTCCGCTTGCGCCGCATCGAGCGTCGTCCCGCTTTGCAAACGCCCCACCACATTCCAAAAAGGCTGTTTCAAACTCTCAGGGTTGGCCGGGTTGGGCGCGGCCGGAACCCAAAAATCCATCTGCGCATTGACGTTGTAGTTCGGTTCTTTCGCCGCGCCGGGCGCCGGAAGAAAACGTACACCGGGAGGCATAACCCCGATGACAGTCGGAGGCGTATCGCGCCGGCTGATGCGGATCGTCTTGCCGATGATATTGGGATCGCCGTTGAACCTGCGCCGCCAGAGGTCATAACCGAGGATGACGACCGGCGGCGCGTTGGTTACTGTGTCAGAGTCCTGGAAAGCGCGGCCGAGATAAGGCTTGAGTCCTGTCACGCTGAAATATTCTCTGGTGACAAACATGCCTTCGAGCGATTCACTGCCGTCCTCCATGACGAGAAAGTTAAATGTCCATCCATAAGCGGCGATGGTCTCGAATGACTTCGCCTCTTTTTGCCATTCCAACCATTGCGCGGCTGGCCAACCACGAGATCCAGATGTTTGCTGGCCGTCAGTCCGCGCCGTCGTGATCAGCGCGATTCGCCCAGGCTGCTGATAAGGCGCCGGCGTCAACAACACGCCCTGTATCAGACTGAAAACCGCCGAGGTCGCCCCAATGCCCAGGCTCAGAGTGAGCACGGCGATCAATGTGAAGACGGGTTGCTTGAGCAGCATCCGTACGCCAAAACGAAAGTCTTGAAACATTTCATCCTCCAGTCTTCGTGGTTGTAACAGCAGCGCATCCCAACAGGCCCCGGCGCTCCGTCGCGGCAAGTCCAGTTTGTTTCGCCGATCGAGTTTGTCTCAATCGGCCAACAGCGTTTCGCGCGAGCGCAACTCGGCCTCCCACTCTTGTCGCCAATCGGCGCGCAGGCGGCGCGTCGCCGATCACGGGAACGGCGCGGATCAGCCAGAGCCAATAACGAAAGCGAGTTGTTTGCGTGGAATCGGCCATCGGTTTCACTCGCGCCGTAATGCGACTAAGGGATCAACCTTTGTCGCGCGATGCGCTGGAAAATAACAAGCCAGTAAAGCGACGACTATCAGCAGCAAGGCGATGAGGGCAAAAGTCAGCGGGTCGGTTACGCTCACGCCGAACAGCAAGCTCGACATCAACCGTGTCAAGCCGAAGGCGGCCGCTAGACCAATACCCATTCCAACCAAGGCCGGCTTCATTCCCTGAATCACAAAAAGCCTCAGTACGTCGCGTGTCTGCGCGCCAAGAGCCATGCGAATGCCCGACTCCTGCGTGCGCTGCGCAACGCCGTATGACATCACCCCATAAAGCCCGATAGCCGCCAGCAACAGCGCGATGACGGCGAACAAGTTGAACAACGCGAGCGTCAGACGGCGGGTCGCCAAAGCCCCTTTCATTTTTTCCTGCATCGTCTGGACAGCGGCGATCGGCATGTCTGGATCAATCTGCTGTACCGCTCGCCGCACTGAGGAGACCAATGCGGTCTGATCTAATTGCGAGCGAATGGCGACGGCGAGGAACGGCATGGGCAGTTGCAAATGAGGTGAATAGCAGTGCGGGCGGTCGGCCATAAGTAAGCCGTCATGTTTGACATTGGCTACGACGCCGACGACCTCACTCCACGACTCGGATGAGCCGAAGCGGAGGCGTTTGCCGAGCGCTTCCTCGTTCGGCCAGACGCGCCGGGCCAGAGCTTCGTTGATGATCACCGCGCGCGGCGCATCGGCGTTGTCGCGTTCGGTAAAAACGCGGCCCTTCAACAGCCGGATGCCCATCGCCTCAAAGTAGTGTGGGCTGACGGCGTGATGGCCGACCAGCGGCCTTTGGTCAAGCGCCAGACTATGGCCTTCGATTTCGGGGATGGTCGTTGAATTCGTGCCCTGGATCGGGAATGAGTTGCTGATGGCCACGCCCTGCACGCCCGGCAGCGCTTCCAGCCTGGGCGTCAGCTCTTTGATAAAGCGCAGGTTTGCCGCATCCGAACCGTAGGCGGCGCCCGTTAACGAGACCCACAGTGTCAACAGGTTGTTTGGGTCAAAACCCGGCTTCACGGCGGTCAAGCGCGCGAAACTTTTAACCAGAAGCCCGGCGCCAATCAGCACGACCATTGCCAAGGCGACTTCGGCCACGACCAGCGTTTTTCGCAGCCGGGCGGGGCCTGTGCCCGTTGAGGCGCCGCGCGCGCCTTCTTTGAGCGCGGAGGCGAGATCGCTTTTAGCGGCGAGGAACGCAGGGATGAGGCCGAAAATTACTCCGGTTGTTAGCGACACAGCGAGGGTGAAGAGGAAGACTCGACTGTCCAACCCGATTTCGGGTGATGGGAGTATTGTGTGCGGGATCATGGCCAGGATCAGCTTCATGCCCCAGGCCGCGAGCAACCATCCGGCCAGGCCGCCGACGCCCGCCAGCAAGACACTTTCCACCAATAATTGTCGAAGAAGCGCAAAGCGGCTCGCGCCGACAGCCGCTCGAATTGCAAATTCTCGATAACGCCTGGCGCCGCGCGCGAGCAGTAGATTCGTCACGTTCGCGCAGGCAATCAGCAAGACCAGTCCGACCGCGCCCAACAAGAGCAACAAAGTTTGGCGCAAATCCCCAACAAAAAGTTCAGGCAGGGAAACGACACGGGCGCCGTGCCCCTTCTGGCTGGGATACTGCTCAGCCAGCCGCGCCATGATGGCGTCCAACTTGGCTTGCGCTTGCGGCGCGGAGACGCCCGGTTTGAGCCGCGCCAACACCCTGAGGTAATGTTCATCGAACCTGTCCACGTCGCCATGGAAGTTCATCTCGACTTCCAGCGCGCCCTGCCGCAGATTGACCCAGAGTTCCGGGCTCTGGCCGGGAGCCAAAGGGGGCAAACTCGGCGGCATAATGCCGACCACGCTCACGCTCTCGCCGTTGATCCTCAATGTCTTGCCGAGAAGACTCGGATCGCCGCCAAATCTCTTTTGCCAGAAGTCGTAACTGGCGACCGCCACCCGCGCCGCCCCTGGGCGGCCGTCTTCTTGTTGAAACGCGCGGCCGCGCGCCGCCGCTACGCCGAGAAGCGAAAAGTAGTTGGCCGACGTAAGCAAGCCCCCCACCTGTTGCGGTTGGCCCTCGCCGGTCACCGTGAAGGCTGTATTGTGATAGGCGGCGATGTCGGAGAACACCGTTTGCTGTGTTTGGATAGCGTCGAACTCCGCCCCCGAATGATTCGCCTCGTTGAATTTCGGCAACGTGCCCCAAACCCAGACCAATTGCTCCGGGTCTTTGTAATTCAACGGGCGCAGTAACACGGCGTTCACCACGCTGAAGACCGTCGTGTTTGCGCCGATGCCGAGCGCGAGCGTGAGCGCTGCGATCAAAGTAAAGCTGGGTTGTTTCAACAGCATTCGCGCGCCAATACGCAAGTCTTGAAACATTTCATCCTCCAATCTTCGCGGTTGTAACAGCAGCGCATCCCAAAAAGCCCCGGCGCTCCGTCGCAGCAAATCCAGTTTGTTTCGCCGATCGAGTTTGTCCCATTCGGCCAACAGCGTTTCGCGCGAGCGCAACTCGGCCTCCCACTCCTGTCGCCAATCGACGCGCAAGCGGCGCGGCGCCGATCACGCCGATGACGCGAATTAGCCAGAGATGCGGCCTTGAAACACGCCAATTGTGACGATCGTGTCCCGGCATAAGTTCATTGGGCGCGCGACGGCTTCGGTTTGTGAGTAGGTTGCGCCTGCGTCTGTTCCAGAATGCGATAGCGCTGGACAGCCTCGGCCAGCGCCTCTTTGCCCTCGTTCGTCAATTCGTAATATTTGCGTGGCGGGCGCTGCGCCGCTTGCGCGATCGAATGCTTTTCCCACTTCGATTCGACATAGCCAGTCTCTTCCAGCCGCCTGAGCGCCGGATAGACCGTGCCGCTCGGCAGCCCGGTTACGTCCATGATGTCGAACCCATATTGATAGCCGTTGTCGAGCGCCTGCAGAATCACAGCCACAGTGAATGAGAGATAGCTTTTGCCCATATTACCTCCTGCGTTGGAGTAGTGTTGTATTCGGCTTATATAGCGTTCTACATAGGTAGTCAATAATTTTGTTGGGGAAATCGGCTGGGAGAGTGATTTATTTTCGCGCGGATGTGAACCTTGAGTTCGGGCGATTGGAAATTAGACAGGATCTTGGAGGATAGGGTGTGGGAGAGCGGGGGAGCGGGAGACAAGGTGGTGGGAAGATGGGAAAACAGAGAAACGTAGAGAAGGTATCTCCCGCTCTCCTGCTCTCCCGCTCTCCCATTTCCCACTACCCTAATCTACTGTTTCTCGAAGACCACGGTGTCTTCCATGGGATCGCCGCCGGACGGCCCATGAGCGACCACCTTCGTCATCGTTTTGCCGTCGGCCGACAGACTGATCTTACGTCTGAAGAAGCTGTCTGCCGTTTTAAACTCGATTACAAGCGCGTCGCCTTCCCATTTTGCGGAGGTCTTCGCCATTCGGCCCATGACTTCCTGCTCGATCTCCTTGCCGTCGGTGGTGTATTTGGCCTGAAAAGATAGCTCGCCGTCCGACGTTGACATTGACCATTCCTCGGTCAACGCCGGCTCTTTGTGATCTATTTTGATCAGGACGGCGTTGGGGCCGCTGTCCGCGAATTTGCTCTTTTCCCGATTCATTTTCCACTCGCCGCTGAAATTGGGTTTGGTTTGCGCCGCAGCGATTGAAGCGCAGAGGCATACGATTGCCCCGATCATCAACGCCGCGCTGATTCTGTTTTTCATAGGTTCCTCCATATCGGATTTTGGTTGAAAGGTTGATTATAAGATTGCGCCGGGGATAACGAAGCATGGAAAGGGATGGTTCGGGATTATTTTCCCGTACTACGGTTTCCTGATTCGGCTGTCAACAGGAATCTGAGCATTCCTCGGCGGTTAATGATCCGAAAAAAAATGAAAAAAATACTTTCGCGGTAATCGTGCGCTTCACGAGTCGGCGCTAAATTTGAATAATAGGATCTTCGTAAACTAAAGTAGTGAAGCGGTAAAAAACCGAGAATCCCTATCTCCCCCCGAATCCCTGCCTGGAGGATCGAGAATCGAGGATTGAGGATCGAGATTCGCATCATCGTTTGTGAGGCGATTCTCGATCCGCGATCCTCAATCCTCGATCTTCTTAGTTACCTTCATGTTTGACTTACTGAGGAGATCACTATTTGAAAAATATCGACGCCTCCCCCCACCTGCGCCGAGACTATAAATACTACGATCTGGTAATGGCCGCATTTGTCACTGTGTTGCTTTGTTCGGGCATCATCGGTGTGCAGAAGAGAAGTGTCATCTTCGGCCAGCAGTTCGGCACGGCAATATTGTTTTTTCCGCTGAGCTACATGTTCGGCGATGTATTAACTGAAGTCTACGGCTACGCGCGTTCGCGCCGTGTGATCTGGGCGGGCTTCGGCGCGCTGATCTTCGCGGCGTTTATGAGCTGGGTCGTCGTCAAAATCCCTCCCGCGCCCGATTGGCCTCATCAGCGGTCATACGAGGTTATTTTCGGTTCCACGCCCCGGATTGTCTTCGCGTCGCTAGTCGCGTTTTGGGGCGGCGAGTTCGCGAATTCGTTCGCGCTGGCTAAGATGAAGATTTTAACCAGCGGGCGCTTTCTGTGGATGCGCACCATCGGTTCGACGATTGCCGGTGAAATCGTCGATTCGATGATTTTTTACCCGCTGGCTTTCCTCAGGGCCGAAGGTTGGACGACCGCCCTGGTCTTCAAGGTCATGCTCTTCAACTACACCGCGAAAGTTTTATGGGAAGTGATCGCCACGCCAATCACTTATCGGGTAGTCAATTTCCTGAAGCGAGTGGAAAAAGAGGACTATTATGACCGGAACACTAATTTCAATCCGTTCACGCTCGAAACCTGATCGGGCGATTCGGCGTTTTAGTTTATAGTCCACAAAACATCGGCGCCGCGAGCGACCGCTCACGGCGCCGATCCGAAATTAATACAAAAGGCAGAAAACCTATGAGCGCAAACGCAACAGCCGACATGCAGGCAAAGATGAAAGCCGCCAGGGAGGCGCTGGACGCGCACGTGCGGGAAATCGTCGAGTGGCATTTCAACCCGGAAACCGGGACGCCCTTCTGGCTCGAACGTGCGAAGAATTTGGATTTCGATCCACGCAAGGATATTCGGACTTATGACGACCTGGACAGGTTCGGTTTTTTCCAGGACGAGTGGCTGCGCGGAGGCCCGGTGCGCCGGTGGGTTCCGAAGGGGCTGGACGGCAAACCGATCTACGTCTTTGAAACCGGCGGCAGCACGGGCGTGCCCAAATCGCGGACGGCTTCCGAGGACTTCCGCATCGATTACGAGATGTTCAGCGAGACGCTGCCCGACGAATATTTTCCTAAAGGCGCCGACTGGCTGATGCTGGGGCCGACCGGGCCGCGCCGTTTGCGACTGGCCGTCGAACATCTGGCTCAGCATCGCGGCGGCATCAGCTTCTGCGTCGACCTGGATCCGCGATGGGTGATAAAGATGGTCAAGACGGGGCAATCCCAGTTGATGGAGCGCTACAAACAGCATGTCATTGATCAGGCCACCACGATTTTAAGAGCCCACCCGAACGTCAAATGCCTTTTCACAACTCCTAAACTGCTCGAAGCCCTGTGTGATAAGGTGTCGCTGAAGAAAATGGGAATTACCGGCGTCTTTTGCGGCGGCACTGAAATGACGCCCAAATTCCACCGCCTGGCGATCGAAGAGTTGATGGAGGGCGCCTATTTCGCGCCGACCTACGGCAACACGCTGATGGGATTGGCCACGCACAAACCCTTCGACCCGGCGGACGATTACGCCATCATCTATTATCCGCCGGGCCCGCGCGCGATGATCGAAGTGGTCGATCCGGACGAACCGTCTAAGGTCATAGATTACGGCAAGACCGGCCGCGTGCGCCTGACGACGCTGACGAAGGAATTCTTCATGCCGCGTTTTCTTGAACGCGACGAATGCGAGCGCGAACGGCCATGCGAGAAATATCCGTGGGACGGCGTGCGCAACGTCAGACCCTTCTCGCGCTTCCAAAAGACAGTCGTCGAAGGCGTCTATTGAGATCGGCGCAGCACTGCGCCGGCGTTCCGAGGAGGTAAGTCATGCCGCGAAGGATAGTACTATCAATTCTGCTGGCCGCGACCGCCGCGTTTCAGACTGTTTCAGCGCAGGATTGGGCGCAGTGGCGCGGCCCGGGCCGCGACGGAGTGGCGATGGATTTCGTGGCGCCCGCCCAATGGCCTGAGAAACTGAAGCTGATCTGGAAGACCGAAGTCGGAGCGGGCTATGCGTCGCCGGTCGTTTCGAAAGATCGGGCCTGGATTCATACCCGCAAGGGCGAAGAAGAGGCCGTTTCCTGCCTAGACCTGAAGACCGGTAAAATAATTTGGAGCAAGAGCTCCCCGGCCGCTTTCAACAAAAACCAGTACGCCACGGAGGCGGGCAAGGGGCCGCATTCGACGCCGTTGTTGTACGAAGGCAATCTCTACACTCTGGGGGTGACTGCGATCCTCTCCTGCTTCGACGCGGACAGCGGCGAATTGAAATGGCGCAGGGAATTCGGCGCGCCAGACACGTCGAAGATGTTTTGCGGCACGGCTTTTTCGCCGGTCGTCGATCAGGGCAATCTGATTATTTATACCGGCGACGACATCAAAGGCGGCTCTATGTTCGCGCTGGATCCGGCCACGGGCCTTGAGCGATGGAAGTGGACTGGTGAAGGGCCGGGATACGCGTCGCCCATTGTCGTTGATCTTGAAGGCGCGCGACAGATTGTCACGATGACCGACAAAT
>DASTMP010000205.1:0-64509 GCA_035714085.1 Blastocatellia bacterium | reverse complement strand
CAGCCGCGCCAACTCATCCTCCTTCATCTGCGTGATGTATTCGCCGTCCAGGCGAATGTCGCCGGTGGTCGGGTAATCGAGCCCGGCGACCAAACTGAGCAGCGTGGATTTGCCGCTGCCCGAAGGGCCGACGACGGCGACAAACTGGCCTCTGGGAATGGTCAGATAGACCGCGTGCAGGATGGTCAGTTTCTCGGAGCCGCTGGTAACGGTTTTGGAGACGTTGTTGAGCAGGATCATAACTGACACTTCTCCTCAACCTGTATGCCAGCCCGGGTTTAAAAATTATCCTTTGGAAAGAATGGAGTTGAGCTTACCGGAATGAATGTTGCGCCGCGTAAATTGCCCGCTTGTGGTCAATCGAATCCCGAAATCGGACACTCCTGCAGTCGGATGACGAATGGTCAATGGGCATTTGGCAGTCCCCAATCTTTCCGCAAACGCTCAAATTCGATTTGCGGCAATTGGACAAGTATCGGCCGGTTATTCGCGTCGAGCCAGCGCAGCACACCTTCCATTGACAACGAACTCATCGCCGCGCAACCTGCGGTTCCCTTTCCCGGCGCCTCCCAGATGTGCAGGAATACGCACGAGCCGCATCCCGGCTCGCGTCGAGCGTTGTGATCGACGACCACGCCCCAGCGATATTGATCATCATCGCGCCGCATTCGCTCCGAGCTTTTCCAATCGTGGTTTTCGACGCTGCCGCGATCAATGATTCTGTTGTAATGCGCCGATTGCGGATCGTCCACGCATTCGAGCGTTGCGACTGCGTGAACGTAAGGCAACCTCACCTTGCCCGCCTGCTCGGGCGGCGCGTATCCGAACGCCGAACTTAGGCTAAATGCGCCGGCGGGAGATCGCCCGTCGCCTTCTTGTTTCACCGGCCCTTCGCCAATGGCGTCGCCGTGCAAGCCTTTGCCCCAGGCCATTCCATTGCGTCCAACGACAACCGGAATCTTTTCGCCGGCCACCTTCCACCGGTCATTGATCGAGTCGCGTTCATACAGCCTCATCTCGCCGTCGACCGCGTTCCATTCGCTTGTAGTTACGAGAATGAATTGGCGGGATTCGGTCAACGCTTCAGATAAAGATGAATTCATTCGCATCAAATCAACGCTCATACTCAAACAATTATGATAGACCATGCGCGAGCGAATTTCTTATGGCCACGACACAACGGCGCCAGCGAGAGCCTTTATGACGCGATGCGGCGCCCTGAAAAAATGAAAATAGACAGGATTTATAGGATTTTTCAGCCGGTTAGTTCAACCTGAAGTAATCATGCCACATTTCCATGAAATACTTTTCCAATTTTGGCATCAGTCATTGAAGAGGGAATTTGAGTATTACCAGGAGTTCAGGTCTCAAGGCTACTAATAGCGGTTTAAAAGCCGGTTAGTCCAACCTGAAACCCACATGGGCGCAAACATAATAGCCATAGGACGATATTGCTCCTGCGATAAAAAGCGATGGGGGCTGTCCTTCTCTCAAAATGCGCATGTTGCGAACGTCAATGGGATTTGCGCATATTTCATGATTCATCGAATCCCTCCTCACACTGCAATCCAGCGAGGACCTCAATGAGTGGATCTAGGGGTATTAAACACATTCGCCGGATTTCCCCCGTTTAATCCCCGCCACCTCAGATTCGGCAGGAAGTCGAAATAGAGGATACCCGCGCCTGATATTACGCTGTATCGACCTTCCGCGCAGTTTTGCGGCGGGTATCATTTTAACAGTAGTGACCCGCTAAATAGTTCTCCGCAGAGATCCAGGGCCTCGCGGGAAATCCTTCTCGTTTTTTCAAGATTCGAATCCGTTTTCTCTTCATATTGAATTGAAGAGACGCCAAAAACCACACAATGTGCATGAGATTTTGCCTGCACACAGGAGAGTGACCATGATATCTACCAGATCAAAATACTTTGTCCGAATCCTGATGACCCGAGCGCTGCCGATATTTGTCCTAAGTGGATTGTTGCAATCCCAGGGTGTGGCCCAGCCTGTGTCGTTCATTGCGCGCCGAGACTTCGTCCCTGGCGGATCCGTAGTCGCAGTCGGAGATATGAATAATGACGGCAAAGCCGATGTAATCTTGGGCAATGGGAGCACTGCCACTGTTTCAGTGATGCTTGGCAAAGGAGACGGAACATTTCAGCCGGCGATAGTGACAACCTTTCCCTCAGGCCAGTCTCCGGCTTCCATCGCGATCGCCGACATCAATGTCGATGGTAAGCCGGATTTGGTGACACTGATCCAGTTTAGTAGTACTTGCTTAGTTTTGCTTGGTAGAGGGGATGGCGCTTTTCAATCGCCGATCAATGTTTTCGTTGACTTCCAGACCTCCGCGATTGCCGTCGGCGACTTCAATAGTGATGGAAAACCCGACCTGGCGTCCACTTCTACCGGATTCCCGGGCGGAACAGTTTCAGTGTCCTTAGGCAATGGCGATGGAACGTTCGGGCCACGGCAGATCTTCCCCGTGAGCAACAGCCCAGCGTCTGTCGCCCTGGGTGATCTCAACGGTGATGGAATGCTAGACGCGGCGGTAGCGAACTCGAGTTCTAATAGCGTGTCTGTCCTGCTGGGAAGGGGCGATGGGGCCTTGCTGCCGGCGACAAATGTTGCCGTGGATAGCAGTCCCAGATCGGTTACGATTAGCGATTTCGACGGAGACCACAAGCCTGATCTGGCAGTCGCGCTTTCGAACCTGGACGAGATTTCGATTTTGATTGGGAATGGCGACGGAACCTTCCTAGATCCGCTAAACGTTGCCGTCAGCCAAAGTCCAGTCTTCATGACGGCGGACGATTTTAACGGCGATCAGATTCCGGATCTTGTCATTGCCCACTCTAACTCCCAATTTGGCGGCGTGGGCAGTATCTCGATTTTGCTCGGTATCGGCGACGGAAGCTTTCAAGCGCCAGCTAGCTATGCCTTGAGCGGGAGTCCGACTATGCTGTCGGTGGGCGACTTTAACGGCGATGGATTCCGGGACGTGGTTGTATCCCAGCCCTCGACGTCACCCTCGGGCGTCATCTCCGAATTCTTTGGAAACGGCGATGGCGCCTTCCAAGCAGCGGCGAATATTAACACCAACTCGCCGAGCTCCATGGCTGTGATCGATTTTGATGGAGATAAAATCCTTGATCTTGCTGTTGTCAGCTCCTCCGGGGCAAATTTATCGACCTTTATGGGAAATGGTGACGGAACCTTCCGTGCGGGAACAAGGATTACGCTTGGCTTTAGCCCCAACGGTTCCCAACTGCCTGTCGGCGACTTTAACAACGATAAGATCCCAGACTTGGCGATCGGCTCCTTCTCGGGTATCGCAGTCCTGCTAGGAAATGGCGACGGAACTTTTCAGGCGCCTCGGTTATTGAATATCAACTCCTCCCCTTCCGCTCTGGAGGTCGCAGATTTTAATTCAGATGGCAATCTGGACTTGGCGGCTTGGGGATCCAATCCATTCCCAGGAACGATCGTGGTCCTCTTAGGCAATGGTAACGGAACTTTCCAGTCGCCTAAGAGCATTGCGACTGCTAACTCGGTTTCTGCCCTCACCACAGGTGATTTCAATGGCGATGGCCGGCCGGACTTGGTAACTGCGAGTCCCAATACTAATAGTGTCACCGTATTTCTCGGCAACGGAGATGGCGCATTCTCGCAGCTGAAGGACATTCCCGTCGGCAGGAGCCCGCTTGCCGTAGCTGTGGGCGACATGAATGGCGACGGATTCGCCGACATCGTGTCGGCCAACGCAAGTTCGAGCAACGTCTCTATATTGCTGGGAAACGGTCTCGGAGGCTTCCAGGCCGCATTCAATTTTGCAGTTGCCGGCAATCCGTCGTCTCTGACGCTCGGAGACTTCAACAATGATAGGCGTCTTGATGTGGCAGTGACCAACACGGGATCGAACACAGTTTCTGTTCTGCTGAACGCCGGTAAGGCGTTTATAACTTCAGCCGATGGGATTGTATTCGCCATTGTACGTACCTCACCCGCGGCAAACTTTGGCGTCGGCGTAAATCCTGGTGGTCTGGTTGCAGGCGACCTCAACGGTGATCTTCTTCTCGACCTGGTCACCGTTGATCGCGGATCGAATGGTCTCTCGGCGCTGATCAATAACACAAAGATTGTTCCCTAAAACATTTCTTCCAATGCTGAAAGCAATCCCGGAGGTTGAGTTTCCATTTTCTGGAGACCAAAGATCTCTGGGATTGCCTTCCAGCGTCGTCAAAAACGGGGTGCGCGCGAAGAGGCGCAAAAGCACGGCGGCGCCCGGTTCGGGTCCTGGGCCGGGGCGTGTGAGGCGGCGGGGGATAGGTAAGGCAGAGATCGCGACATGAATAGCGAACCGTTACCTTCTTATCGATTCAATTCGAAAGCGAATGAGGTCGGCAGCAGATTCTACCGACTGATGATTTGCCTTTTAGGGGATAGCAGCTTTAGCCGTTCGATTCGGCTGTATGGATAGGCAGGATGTTTTGATCTTCAAGAATAGTTTTGACGCAATCAGCGCGGGCCAGCGCGATCACGCCTCCGACGGTGGTTTCGACCGGGATGGCGCCGACCGCGTTCGGATGCTCGGCCAGGCGGTGTCCGTCGAATTTCTCCAGAATCTGATCAATCTCCGGCAACGCGGCTTCGGTCGCCCGGCTGACTTGCTCAGCGGCTTCTTGTCGTTCGGAGCGCGATGGCCTTCCGGAGGCGCCGCCTCCGCCATTGCCCTCAGCGCGCAGCATCACGATGGCGCGCACCTTGTCGCGCGGCTGCAGCCGGTCGAGCCTGCGGCTAAACTCCCGGCTGATTTTTGAGTGGACGTTGCCTAAACCCATTGGGACACCCGCTTGAACCTACACTTGAACCTACTAATTAAACTTGAACCGTTATTAGCGGGATTATTGTAACACTAATCAGCCCAATGACTGCAAGGCTCTCACGGGTTGAATTAATCCGTAGCCCCAGCGATTATCGGGGCGCAAATTTTCGCCACTCGGGTGTTTGGCGGTCTCTTTCAGCGCGCGGATGATGTCGGTGACCGGAGCTTCGGGTTTAGCGGCCATCAAGAGCGCCGCCGCGCCCGCTACGTGCGGCGTCGCCATCGAAGTGCCATTCATATAAGTATACTCGAAGACGCCATCGGGCCGTTTTTCGGTCGGGATGCAGGAAAAAATTTGCGCGCCGGGCGCGACCACGTCCGGTTTGGTGATGATCACGTTTTGGTCATCTCCCGGAAAGACCAGGCTCGCGCCGCCGCTGAAGAAAGCCACGTCGCACTTGCCGCCCTTCATCTTCTCGACCGCGCCGACCGAGAATGCGTTGGCCGTGTTGCCGGGCGAGGAACTGCTGCCGTGATTTTCGTTGCCGATGGCCACGACAGGCAGTATGCCGAAAAGATCGAGCAGGAGTTTGAAGACTTCATCGAAGAGCGGCTCGTAATAGCTGAAGCCCAGCGACATATTGATGATGTCCACGCCCTTTTCAACCGCCCAGGAGACGCCCTCCATCAGCGTGCGCAGTGTGGCGTCGCCGACCATCACGCCCGCGACGTAGAGTGTGGCTTCCGGCGCAACCCCTATCGAGACGTCATGGGTCGTCTTGCCGCCCGCGATCGTGCCGCAGACGTGCGTGCCGTGCGCGGCGCAATCATACGCCGGTTCCGATTTGATCCGACGGCCCAGCGGATCAACGACGATGAAATCGGCGACGCGGCCCGCGAGCGCCGGGTGCTCCGCATAGACGCCGGTGTCGAGCACTGCAATGTTGATCCCTGCGCCTTTCGTCGTCTCCCACAATTCGGGGATATCAAGCTCCCTCAATCCCCAGGTCAGCCCGTCTCGCTCTTCCTGGCGCAGCAGCTCTTTGTACTCGACCTCTTTGGGCTGGATCAGGTTGACCCTCTGATTCGGCAGGATCGCGACCACTTCCGGCATCTCGGCGAGAATCGGCAAGGTTCTCGGCGTGACCTCAACCGCTGCGACCGGCAGCGCGTTGGAGCCGATTGTCGCGAACCGCAGCTCCTGTTTGCCCGGCAGACTCTTGCTGCCGGCCTGCTGGTAACCGTTGAGAACTTCCCTCTGAACCGCCTGTTGCGAGAGCTTGCGCGACGCGACCTCTTTGAGCCTTTCGCCCAACGCGCGCAACCGCCCGGTCGGGGACTGCCGTTCTGGTTCTGTCGGGCGCTCCGGCGATCGGAAAATTACGATGGCTTCGCGGATGTCGTCGGGACCGCTGTCGGCAAGGAATGGGGCGAAGGCTGGAGAGATTTTCGTTTCACTGGTGATAGTCGTTGTTATATATGTGTTCAGCATCAGGCATATCCTCGTCGTTCGAAAGTCCTGTGGCAGGCGCGACAATGATACACCGAATGCCGTATTTCATACGCCATACTTTGATATGGCGTATGAAATATGAACATTGTGGCTATTTCCTCGCGCCATCCGCGGTCTTCTTTAACAATCCGTCAACTCTGTCAAAATTGGTTTTGTAGACCTGCAGGTTCGGGTCGTTGTTTTGGGATCCCAACTGGACGGCCTTTTCGTAATTCGGCCTCGCCATATCGAACTTGCCGGTTTTCTCGTAAGCCTCGGCGAGACTATCGTAGACATTGGCGGAATGCGGATAGCGTTCGACGTTCGATTTGAAAACGGCGATCGCCTCATCCGTCTTTCCCTCACCCATTAGTTGGTAGCCGAGGTTGTTCATCAACAGTTCGGGCGGCGGAATCTCGTAGCCGAATTTCGCCGAAAGCTGTTTGTAATGGCTTTCGACCGCCGGCGCGCCGCCCGCGGCGATATCGGCCGTGACCTGCCACCCGTCGAAAACCTTGCGGAGGCCATGATAGTGGCTGCGCATCACCACCGAGCCGTGGTCCTCGTCCTCCATCAACATCGAGTCCCATTCGAATCCCTTCGGCTTGTTCTTGCCGAGAACGCCTTTGAACCGATCGAAGCCTTCGCGCATGGCCCCGCCTTCGTTGGCCAGCGTGAAATAGAGCGTACGGTTCAGTTCCTTTCGATCCTTGAAGAACTCTTCGGCCTTGCGCGAAAGCAGTTGGTTGTCCCAATGCATCGACGGGCTGGCCGCAATATAGGCGTTGAAGATTTCAGGGCGGGCCAGGAGGGCGTATATCGCGAACAACCCGCCGAACGAATGGCCCGCGAAGACACGATAGGGTTGCGTGCGGTAATCCTTTTCGATCTTCGGGATCAATTCGGTCTCGATGAATTTGAGGAACCTGTCCGCGCCGCCGCTGGTCGGGAATTTCATTTCGCTTCCGTCGGGACGCCACATCGAGGCGTTGGTAGGAGTCAGGTCGCGGGTGCGATCGGTATTGGTGATCGCCACGACGATCATTTCCGGCATCCGGCCGCTGCGCGCTAGGAATTCAATCGTGCTTGCGGTATGGCCGAGATGCGCGTCGCCGTCAGTCAAATACAGCACAGGGTAACGCTGCCCGTCGTGATCGTACCCGGGCGGCGTGCGGACAAGTATGGTTCGGTCTTCGCCGAGGACCACGGATTTGATCACGACGCGATTGCCCGTCGCGTATCCTTGCCCGAACGCGGCGACGGTCAGCGAGAGCAGAAACAAAACGACTGTGAACGGAGAAGTCTTTTTCATAACAACCTCCTTGCTTGCTGAAACTGATTGATCTTAATCTCGTTGCGAGAGTTCGTCGAAGAAGGCGGAAGTATAGATTGAATTGACGCGGAGGACGGCGCGTGAGCCATATGGCTTTGCGGTTCGGAAAAGAGTTTTACGAGATTTTACAATCCGGGAAGATCGAGGATCGAAAGTCGAGGATCGAAGATTGAGCGCTCAAGAAAATGTTCTTGCGGCGCCGGAGGCGCGGGCGGAGATAAGCCGGTGGAGAAACCACCGGCTTATCTCCGCCAAAACTCTTCCAGCCCTGAAAGGGCGATAGATCAATGCTTCGGTCCCGCGCCCTTCCAGGGCGCGTTTTCTCATTACATTCGGTACCGGTGGTTTCTCCACCGGCTTATCTCCGCTGTCCCTTCGGGACAAAGACCGGAAAAACTTTCTCTTGAAATCTGTATAGCGGATAGCGCGATCCTCGATCTTCTATCCTCGATCCTCGATCCTCACCGCTGGCTGCTAGCCTTCAGCGCTTTGCCGGCGGCCTTGTTGGCGGGCTTACCAATTGCGCCTTTGCCTGTGGCCACGGGCCCCGCTCCATTGTTGTAATTAGGATAGGCGGGTTTCTTCGGTTTGAGCGGCGGGCTCTTCTTCAGTAAATCCAATGCGACCTGGACCGCCTTTTCGAGTTGCGTGTCTTTGCCTTGCCGCCACGCCGCCGGATCGAAATCGACATCGACGTCGGCGGGCGTACCGTGATTTTCGACGTCCCATTCGCCTTGCAGGTTATAAAAAGCCACGCGCGGCGCGGTCACCCCTCCGCCGTCGATCAACTGCGGGTAATCGTAAATACCCACGAGTCCGCCCCAGGTGCGTTTGCCGACCGTGGGGCCTACTCCGGCTTTGCGGAAGAGCCATGGCATCAGGTCCCCGCCCGACCCCGCGTATTCATTGATGATCATGACCTTCGGGCCATAGATCGAAGCGGACGGCGTCGAGAAGTCCTCGCCTTCGCGTGTGGCCCAGCGGTTCATCAGCGGCCGGCGCATGTAATCAATGATGTAATCGGCCGCCGTGCCTCCGCCATTGAAGCGCTCGTCGATCACCGCGCCCTCCTTGTCTATCTGCGAGAAGTAGTATCGGTTGAAGTTGGCGTAACCGCCATTGGCGGTGTCAGGCAAATAGACGTAGGCCAGTTTGCCGCCCGACAACTCCGAGACCTTGCGGCGGTTACTTTCGATCCAGTCGAGATTGCGCAGACCCGTTTCGTTAGCGACGGGCACGACCGTGTATTCGCGGGCGTTCGATCCGTCGGCGTTCGCGCTGACTTTGATCAGGACCTGTTTGCTGGCCTTCGATTCGAAGAAGCTGTAGACGTTTTCAGTCGAACGGACTTCGCGCCCGTTCACGGCGATCAGATAATCGCCGGCGTTGACTTCGACGCCGGGTTCGGTGAGCGGCGCGCGCAGGTTCGGGTTCCAGTTCTCGCCGTTGTAGATTTTAGCGAAGCGGTAGCGGCCGTTTTCGACCTTGAAGTCGCAGCCGAGCAGCCCCGTTGATAAGGAGTTGGGCTGCGGCGCGTCGCCGCCACCCGCGTTGTGATGGCCCACTGACATATTGCCGAGCATCTCGCGGAAGAGGTAGTTCAAATCCTCGCGGTGCGCGACGCCGTCAAGCCATGCTTCGTATTTCTTCTTCGTGCCTTCGTAATCGAGTCCATGCAATCCCGGATCGTAGAAGAAGTCGCGCTGGAGGCGCCACACTTCGTTGTACATCTGCTTCCATTCGGCCTTCGGGTCGACGTAGACCTCCATCTCGTCAATCTTCACCATGCCCTCGCCGGGCTTGGCGGGCGCCGTAGTCGGCATGATCGTGTAGCGCCTGGCGGGGCCGAAGCCGGTCCCAACGAGCATCTTCTCGCCGTTGGCCGAGAGTGTGAACGCAGTGACGTTCTCCTGCGCCTTGTCAAACTTCTTCTTTTCAAGCTCGAATTTGTGAATGGTCATGGAGCCGCCGCCGAGCAACCCACCGGAGCCCTCGGCGATAAAGATGAGGCCGGTTTTAGCCACGCTCATTCCGACGTAGTCACGCGCGGGAATCGGTAGAGCGAGTATGCGCTGCCCGATGCCGCCGAAATCGATTGTGACCTTCGGCGGCTCTTTCTTATCTCCAGGCTTTGCGGCGCCCGCTTGCGCGCCATCAGCCTTCTTCTCCCCTTCTTTCGCCCCTTCTTTCGCCCCTTCGCCCTGTCCCCCCGTCGCCCCGTCTTTTTTCTCAGAGGGCTTCTCCTCGGCCACTTTCTCTTCATCGCTTTCGGGCGCGAGCGGCGAAGCCTCGCCCTTCTTCAAGACGACGACGTAGACGCTGCGCGTCGTTTGATGCGGGAAGGCCGACATATCGAGCCAGCCTGTGGTGGGGCCGTCGTCGGTGCTGGCGGTGAAGTAAAGATACTTGCCGTTCTTGTCGAAGTTGGCGAAGCGCGCGTCGCTCAACCCGTCAGTGATCTGAGTCGACTTGCTCGATTCGAGTGAATGGACAAAGACCGCGCACATACGGTTCTTCAACTGCTTCGTGTAGGCGATCCATTTGCTGTCCGGCGACCAGTCCGGGTCCATCACGCGCCAGGGATTTTCGTAAGTGTTTGTGTCGACCTTGACCGGCGCTCCCTTCTCGATGTCGACGTACCAGAGGTTGAGGCGTTTGTCGGTGTAAGCGATCTTCTTGCTGTCGGGCGACCACGTCGGCGAGTAGAAATAAGATGGAGGACTGCCCAGATTAATCTTCTTCACTTCGCCGATGGCCGATTGTGGGGATAAATGCAGAGCGTATTCGCCTGATTCGTCGCTGAAATAGGCGATCCACTTGCCGTCGGGCGACCAGGCCGGGTCGCGGTCGGCCACGCCTGGCGAATTGGTCAGGTTGCGCGCATTGCCTTTGTCGGCGGGCACGCTGATGATCTCGCCGCGGGCCTCAAAAACCGCCCGCGCGCCTGTTGGCGAGAGGGCGACGTTCGCGATGCGCCCCGCGACCTTCTCGTAGCGCGGGCGGACGCTCGCCAGATCGGCGTTGAGCGTGATGTTGACCTTGTCAGTCTTGCCCGTCTTCAGGTCGTAAAGCTTGATCTCGCCGAACTGCTCGTAAACGATGGCGTCCGGGCCGGCCGACGCCGATTTGATGTCCAGAGAGTTGGGCCCGTCATTCTTGATCAATTGCGTCACGCGCTTCGTCTTCGTATCGTAATCGTATAGCGTGAAGCGCCCCTGGCGGTCGGAGAGGAAGTAAACCTTATCGCCGACCCACATCGGGTTGAAATCGTTCGAATTCTGTCGCGGAATTTCGGTGACGGCGGAATCGCTCAGATTCGCGATCCAGATTTTGGTCTCCTGCCCCCCGCGGTAATTCTTCCATTGCGCGAACGCCGGGGCGATCGGCGCGTAGGCCAGCTTCGCTCCGTCGGGCGAATAAGCGCCATCGTACGCCAACGGCAAAGGGACCTCAGTCTCAAAACCGCCTTCGACCGGAACGGTGAAGAAACGCTGGAAGCGCGAGTAACTGGCGCGGCTCGAACGCAGAAGAATGTTCTTTCCGTCGGGCGTCCACGCGATGGCCGTGTCGACGGCGGGGTGATAGGTCAATCGCTTCGGCGCGCCGCCCGAAGCCGGAACGACAAAGACATCAGTGTTGCCGTCGTACTGACCGGTGAACGCGATCTGCGTCCCGTCAGGCGAGAAGATCGGAGTGGTTTCCAAACCCACGCCGGTGGTCAATCGCGTGGCCTCGCCGCCCTCGCGCGACGCGACCCAGAGGTCGCCGGCGAATGTGAACGCGATGCGCGTCTTGCTCAAGGCGGGCTTTTGCAGCAGCAGCGGTTTCTCCTGCGCGACGCAGGCGCCCGCGACGATGAGCAGGCAGATCAATGTCGGAATTATATTTTTCAAGGCGGTCTCCTTTTCAAAATCGCTCCAGCGCGAACGGGTCAATCAGATCGAATGGCACAGTAGGGTAACGCAACCCTTCCGGCTCGCGTTACCCCTCGGCGAAAAGCTCAATTGCCCGAGCCTGCCGACGCCCTTGTCCCGTTGTGATAATTCGGATACGGCGGGCGATGGACTGGATTCTGCGGGTTCTTCTTCAGCTCTTCCATCAGCCAACTGACAGCCTTTTCGAGTTGAACGTCGCGGCCTTCGCGCCAGGATTTCGGATCGAATTCGACCTCGACGTCGGGCGCGACGCCGTGATTCTCGATCTCCCACTTGCCTTCGGGCGTGTAAAAGGCGAAGTGCGGCGCGGTGACCGAGCCGCCGTCAATCAGATTGGGGTAGCCGCCGATGCCCACAAGTCCGCCCCACGTGCGTTTGCCGATCAGCGGGTCGACCTGCGCGCGGCGGAACATGTACGGCAGATAATCGCCGCCGGAGCCGGAATACTCGTTGATCAACATCGCCTTCGGCCCGGGCATCACGCCGAACGGCTCGCGCCAATCGTCGCCGTCGCGCACCGCCCAGTAACTCATCAACGGCTTTTTCAGGTAATCGATCACGTAATCGGCCGCCTGGCCGCCGCTGTTGAAGCGCTCGTCAACGACCGCTCCCTGTCTGTCGAGTTGGGAGAAATAGTAGCGGTTGAAGAACGTGTAGCCGCCTCCCGCCGTGTCCGGCAGGTAGATATAGGCCAGCTTGCCGTCGCTCATCTTGTCCACCTTGCGGCGGTTCTCCTCGATCCAGGCCAGATTGCGCAGCCCCGTCTCGTTCTGGATCGGCACGACCGTCACTTCGCGCGAGCCTGATCCGTCGGGGTTCGGGCCGACTTTGATCACGACCTGTTTGTTGGCTGTGCTCTCGAAGAAGCTGTAGATGTTGTCGTTGGCCGTTAGATTGCGCCCCCTGACCGCCAGCAGGTATTCGCCCGCGACGACATTGACGCCCGGTTGCGTGAGCGGCGCGCGGAGATTCGGGTTCCAGTTCTCCCCGTTGTAGACGCGCGTGAAACGGTAGCGGCCATTTTCGATCTTGTAATCGGCGCCGAGTAATCCGCCCGGCACACGCTTCGGATCGGGCGTGTCGCCGCCCTGCACGTAAAGATGGCCGACCGACAACTCGCCGAGCATCTCTTGGAAGAGATAGTTCAGATCGGCGCGGTGCGCGAGCGAAGCCAGATACGGCTCGTATTTCTTCGCCGTCGCTTGCAGGTCGAGGCCGTGGTAGTTCGGCGCGTAGAAGAAATCGCGTTCGATACGCCAGGTCTCGCGGTACATCTGATCCCACTCGGCGCGCGGGTCGACGTAAACCTCCATTTCCTCGGTCTTGATCCTGCCCTCGCCGGGTTTGAACGCGGGCGTGCCGAGGGTCGCGGTGGCCGCGATGAACCAGTTCTGTTGCTGCCGGTAGAGCATCTTCTCGCTGTTGGCCGAGAGGTCGAATCCGTTGATGTTGTCGAGCGCCTTGTCGAACTTGCGCTTCTCCAGATCGAACTTGTGCAGCGTGGCGCCCTGCGCGCCGTCGGGGAATTCGATGATGAACAGCGTGTTCGGCTTGCCCGCAGTCAGACCGACGTAGTTGCGGTTAGGGGGAGGCAAAGCCAGAATGCGCTGGCTGATGTTATCGAAATCAATTGTGACTTTCGGCGGCTCTTTCTTTTCGCCAGATTTGGCGGCGGCCGCTTGCGCGCCGTCAGCCTTCTTCTCCCCTTCTTTCGCACCGTCGCCCTGTCCCCCCGTCGCCCCGTCTTTTATCTCAGATGGCTTCTCCGAGGGCTTCTCAGGGGACTTTTCTTCAGCGACTTTCTCCTCGTCGCTCTCAGGGGCGAGCGGCGAGGAATCGGTCTTCTTCAAGACCGCGACGTAGACGCTGCGCGTCGTGCGGTGCGAATAGCTGGACATGTCGAAGCCGAAGACGCTCGGGCCGATATCGGTGCTGGCGGTGAAGTAAAGGTATTTGCCGCCCTTGTCGAAGACCGGGTTGAGCGCGTCACTCAATCCGTCGGTGATCTGCGCGCTCTTACCGTCTTCGAGCGAATAGATGAAGACCGCGTTGTACCATGATTTGAGCGGCTTGGCGTAAGCGAGCCAGCGGCTGTCAGGCGACCAATTTACCGCGAGCGAGAAGCCGCGGCTCAAGGTGTCAACCTTGACCGGCTGGCCTTTCTCGATGTCAAGGTACCAGATGTTCAATCGTTTGTCGGAATAAGCGATCTTCTTGCTGTCAGGCGACCAGGTCGGGCTGTAGAAGAACGACGGCGGATTGCCGAGATTGATCTTCTTCACTTCGCCCATTCCTTTCTGATCGCGCAGGTGGAGCGCGTATTCGCCCGATTCGTCGCTGAAATAAGCGATCCATTTGCCGTCGGGCGACCAGGCCGGGTCGCGCTCTGCTACGCCCCTGGTGTTGGTCAGATTGCGCGCATCGCCTTTCTCCGCCGGGACGCTGATGATTTCGCCGCGAGCTTCGAAGACCGCGCGAGCGCCGGTCGGCGAGATCGCGGCGTTCGAGATGCGCGTTCCGACCTTCTCGTATTTCGGGCGGAGCGAGAGCATATCGCCGTTGATCGTGATGTTGACGGGCTTGGTCTTGCCCGATTTCAGATCGTAGATGCCGAGCGATCCGAACTGCTCATAAATGATGCCGTCCGGGCCGGCCGAGGCCGATTTGATGTCGAGGCCGTTGTTTTGAATCAACTGCGTGACCTTCTTCGTCTTCGTGTCGTAAGCGAACAGACTGATCGGGCCGTTGCGGTCGGATAAGAAATATACCTTGTCGCCCTCTCCCTTTGGCCACATCGGATTGAAGTCGTTGGAATCGGAGCGAGGAATCTTCTCGACGCTCGAATCGCTCAGGCTGGCGATCCAAATCTGCGAAGCCATTCCGCCGCGATAACGTTTCCAGGCGTTGAACGCGCGCGGGATCGGCTCGTAGGCCAGCCTCGTCCCGTCAGGCGAATACGAGCCGGCGTAAGCCATCGGCAGCGGAACTTCGGCCGGGAAGACGCCGTCCACCGGCATCGTGAACAGCCGCGCGAAACGGCCCGAGTCGCTGGCGCGCTGCGAGACGAAGAGCAGTTGCTTCCCGTCGGGCGTCCATCCCGCCAATCCGTCCGCGCCCGGATGATAGGTCATACGCTTAGGCACGCCTCCAGTCGCGGGCACGGTGTAGAGATCAACGTTGCCGTCGTATTCGCCCGTGAACGCGACCGTCGTTCCGTCGGGCGAAAATTGCGGCGAGGTTTCGTTGCCGACGCCATCCGTCAATTGGCTCGCGGCGCCGCCGTTGCGCGGCGCGATCCAGAGGTCGCCGGCGTAGGAAAAGACGATGTGCGTCCGGCTCATCGCCGGTTGGCGCATCAACAAAGGCTTTTCCTGCGCGAGGCTGCCGGTTGAAATTTTGATGATTGATGTGATGAGTAGTAGAGAGAGAATAAATATTGCTTTTCTCATGGCAATGCTTCCTTTCAATTTTTACGCATTGTTGAGTCGTGACGTGGTTTGGTCGGTGACGCTCGATGGCTGCCTCGCCGCCGCTGTGTCTACAAATTGCCGGCCTGAATCCGATCCCGGCGCGCTATATGCCGATGGTAACGTGGGGCCACGAGGGGACGCGATTTTCTTCGATGGCGAAGGTTCCTCTTCGGAAAAGATTTTAGATGTCAGGCGCTTCACATAACCGGATACGCCGATGAGCGTCAGAAGCGCGAGCCAACAGAAGACGGCGACAGCCACCGGCGCCGATTTCGGGCCGGTAGCCAACAGAACCCAAAAACATGAGATAAAGCCCAATGTCGCTCCCAATAAAGCGCCCCTTTTAACCAGGGAACGCCGTGGTTTAGGTTCCGCCTCGTCGCCTCGTGTAAATAGGCAATTGTTCGCGACCAACTCAGCCACTCCCTGCAACCATAAACCACAGCCAGGACAGAATCGGACATTATCTGAAGCCGCCTGGTGACTGCATCTTGGACAATACATTCAAGCCTCCTTTACCCATTGATTGACCGCCTTCTCTTTCAACCGTAGTTCTTGTAACTACCCACATTTGTCGCGTTCTCAGCCCGCGGATGCGGGCGGCGGCATAAAGCCTGGGGTGGAGCGCGTTTAGCGCGGAACCCCAGGTATGACAGCGATTCATTACACCAGCCTGCGAAGCAGGCCACAGTCATTGGCCCGATCTCAATGATGATGAAATAGCGAATAACAAGAAGCTGCCGCCCGCTTCGCGGGCTTGATGTGCGCTTACAACATATTCCTGGGGTTCCGCTAACGCTCCACCCCAGGCTCTATTCTGCCGCCTGCTTCGCAGGCTGAAATCCGCGCCACATCTCATTTCTGTCCCGCGCGCCCGTCCTGCCCTGTCGTTACGACCGGATTGTTCTGGTGATAATTCGGGAATGGCGGACGTTTGTATTGCTGGCGCGGGTTCTTTTTCAATTCTTCGAGCAGGTACTCGACGGTTCTTTCGAGCTGCGGGTCGCGGCCCTGTCGCCACGCCGCCGGGTCGAATTCGACCTCGATGTCGGGGCCAACGCCGGCGTTCTCGACCTCCCATTCCCCGTTCAAACCGTAGACCGCCGCGTCGGGCGCGGTGTGGAAGCCGCCGTCCATCAACGGCGGCGGGGCGAACGAAGCGATCAATCCGCCCCACGTGCGTTTGCCGACGAGAGGGCCGATCTTCGCCTTACGGAAAAACCACGGCATCGCGTCTCCGCCCGATCCGGCCATTTCGTTGATTATCATGGCCTTCGGTCCGTATATCGCGCCCGCCGGCACGGCGATGTCCTGGCTGCCCTCGCGGAAATAGATCTGGCTGAGCTGCTGCCGACTCAAAAGTTGCACGACGTAATCGGCCAGCAGTCCGCCGCCGTTGAAGCGTTCGTCAAGCACCGCGCCGTCCTTGTTGGTCTGCGAGAAGAAGTAACGATTGAAGCTGGCGTAACCGCCGTTGGCCGTGTCGGGCATGTAGATGTAAGCGAGTTTGCCGCCCGACAGTTGATCAACCTTGCGGCGATTGCCCTCGATCCATGCCAGATTGCGCAAGCCCTGTTCGTTCCCAACCGGAACGACCGTCACCTCGCGTGAATTCGAGCCGTCGGGATTCGGGCCTACTTTGATGACGACCTGCTTGTTCGCCTTCGACTCGAAGAAGCTGTAGACGTTGTCCGCCGCCGTCAGGTTACGCCCTCCCACAGCCAGCAGGTACTCGCCTTCTTTGACGTTGACCCCGGGCTGAGTGAGCGGCGCGCGCAGGTTCGGGTTCCAGTTCTCGCCGTTATAGATTCGCGCGAAGCGGTAACGACCGTTCTCGATCTTGTAATCGCAGCCGAGCAATCCGCCGGGAACGAAGTTCGGGCGCGGCTGATCGCCTCCGCCGATGAACATGTGGCCGACCGTAAGCTGGTTGAGCATATCGGTGAAGAGATACGTCAGATCGCTGCGGTGCGCCACGACATCGACGTAAGGCGCGTACCGCTTCTTCATCTCCTCCAGGTTCAACCCGTGCAGATTCGTGTCGTAGAAGAAGTCGCGTTCGTTGCGCCAGACCTCGTTGTACATCTGCTTCCATTCGACCTTCGGGTCAACGTAAACCTCCATCTCCGAGGTCTTCAAAATGTTCGGCCCGCCGGGGCCGCCGCCCGGACCGCCGGGACCGCCGGGACCCATCGGCGCGCCGAGCGTCGCAGTAGAAGCGATGATCCAATTAGTGGGGCCCTGCCGGTAGAGAGCCTTCTCGCCATTGGCCGAGACCTGGAACGATGTGACGCCGTCGAGCGCCTTGTCGAATTTGCGTTTTTCGAGATCGTATTTGTGGACAGTCAGCCCGAATTGCCCCGGCCCGGCGGGGGCGATTGGCCGTTCGAGGATGTAGATGGTGTTCGCCTTGCCCGTAATCAAATCAATGTAGTCGCGCGCCGGAATCGGCAATGCGACGATGCGTTGATCGATCCCTTCGAGATCGATCCGCGTCGGCTCTTCTTTCTTCGCGGGCGGTTTTGGAGCTCCGGCAGGAGCCTGGGCGTCAGCCTTCTTTTCATCAGGCTTGTCCGCAGGTTTATCACCGGACGGCTTCTCTCCTTCTCCCGCTTTCCCGCTCTCTCCATCTTTCTTCTCTTCCGGCGCCTTCTCTTCGTCGCTTTCCGGGGCCAGCGGTGAGGGGATGTCGTTGCGCAGGACGGCGGCGTAGACGCTGCGCGTGGAGCGGTACGCGATGCCTGACAGGTCGGCGAAGCTGATGCCGGGGCCGATGTCGGTGCTGGCGGTGAAGTAGAGATATTTGCCGCTCTTGTCGAAGGCGGGATAGCGCGCGTCGCTCATTCCGTCGGTGATCTGATGCGTCTTGCCGGTTTCGAGCGAGTAGACGAAGACGGCGCGCAGCAGATTGGGCAGTTGCTTGGCGTAAGCGATCCAACGGCCGTCGGGCGACCACGTCGGCGTCATCACGCTGTCGCCCAGTCCTGTCGGGTTTCTGTCGACTTTGACCGGCGCGCCTTTCTCGATTTCCAGATACCAGAGCTGGAGCTTCTTGTCGCAGAGCGCGATCTTCTTGCTGTCTGGCGACCAGGTCGGCGAGTTGTAGAAGGTCGGCGGGAGCGCGATCTTCTTGACCTCGCCCTCGCCCTTCTGGTCGCGTATGTGGAGCGCGTATTCGCCTGATTCGTCGCTGAAATAGGCGATCCATTTGCCGTCGGGCGACCAGGACGGGTCACGCTCCATCACGCCGGTTGTGTTTGTGATGTTGCGTGGGTCCCCTTTTTCGGCCGGGACGGTGATGATCTCGCCGCGGGCTTCGAAGACGGCGCGCGCGCCGGTCGGCGAGATGTGCGCGTTAAAAATCCGGGCGCCGACCTTATCGAAACGCGGGCGCACTGTGGCCACGTCGGCCGCCACGCGGATGGTCACTTTTCGCGATCTGTTAGATTTGATGTCGTACAGGTAAATGGTTCCGAACTGCTCATAGGCGATGACGCCAGATCCATTTCCCGCAAAGGCGGAAGCCGACTTGATGTCGATACCGTTGTTCTTGACGAGTTCAGCGACCTTCTTCGACTTCGTGTCGAACGAGAAGAGCGAATAGCCACCGTTGCGGTCGGAGAGAAAATAGACCTTGTCGCCGACCCACATCGGATAACGGTCGTTCGATTTCTCACGCGGGAGTTTTTCGATTGATGAATCGGAGAGCTTGGCGATCCAGATCACGTCCTGCTGCCCGCCCTTATAGCGTTTCCATTCGGGCTGCCACTGTGTCAGCGGCTCGTATGCGATGTAGGCGCCGTCGGGCGAATAGGAGCCGCGCTCGGCCATCGGCAGCGGGACCTCTTCCGGGAAGCTTCCGTCCAGGCCGACCGTGAAGAGGCGCGGGAACCCCGAATAGCTGTTGCGCGCCGAAGCGAAGAGGACGCGCTTCCCGTCATTCGTCCATCCGCTGACCAGGTCGGCACCCGGGTGATAGGTCAGACGTTTGGGCACGCCGCCCGTCGCCGGCATGACGTAGACGTCGGTGTTGCCGTCGTATTCGCCAGTGAACGCAATCATCGTCCCGTCAGACGAAAAGACCGGATTCGTCTCCAAGCCGACTCCGTTCGTCAGGCGCTTGGCGTCTCCGCCTTCACGCGAAACAGTCCATAGATCGCCGGCGTAAACGAAGACGATCTGCGAGCCGTTGACCGTCGGCTTTTGCAGGAGTGTCGGGGTTTCGGTTTGGGCTAAGCAGACGCCCGCCATGGCTAAGAGCGACAGGATGGCTAAGACACATGTTCTCATATTCGGTTCTCCTTGCTTTAAATGCAGGTCTTGATCACGGACAGGCCGAAAACTACGAGCGCACAATCGCTTCAGTCAATTCTTCTGTGATTTGGTTTGACGCCCGGGTTGAAAGCAGATGCTACTTGAACAAAGCATTACGCATCAAGGTTATACGTTGTTCCACGCAAACTCCGCAAAATCCGCCTCCGCCGCCCCGTTCATTGCGCAACGGCGCCGAGGCAAATAGAATGCGCCGGATTCATTGCCGCAGCAGTCGTGTTTCTTTTCTGGCAACATCGCGCCTACAAAATCTTGCCTGCCTTGGACGCGCCGCGCCCCGACTTCAGTTCGGGATGGGTGATCGGCAGTTGGTTTGTGCCATTCCTGAATCTGTTTCGCCCTTACGAGATCGTGAAATACATCCGTGACAAGAGCGACCCCGATACGGTGAATGTGGAAGTCGGCCATCACGACACCGGCGGCAATTTTACGTTGAAGGCCTGGTGGGGTTTCTGGATCGCCACGGCGATTGTCGGCAGATTTTCCGACCGAATTTCCCGACGCGCGGAAAACCTCGACGATCACGTGGCGGCGAGCCGGGTTGGCATCTTCGTTTCGGGACTTACCCTCGTCGCGGCTTGCCTCGCAATCGCCGTAGCGCGTAACATCACCTCCCGGCAGGAAGAGCGTCCCAAGCGCCTGATGGCGGCGTCGCAACAGCAGTTCTGGTTCGCCGATGCCTCGCCCAACTTAACTTGAAAATCAATTCGACAGGAGACAGGTTTCAGGTACTCTTACAAACTGACACCTGACACCTGTCTCACTTCGGCCTCGACAGCAATTCCTGATGGACACTTTCGAGCAGTTTCTTTGTGGCGCGAATGCCGTCAGGCTCGCTCATGCCGTCGCCTTCGTATTCGATGCCGACGAAGCTGGTATATTTGGCGTCGAGCACGATCTTCATCATCCTATGGTAATCAGTGTGAGTCTCTTCGCCGCGCTCGTCGAAGTCGTGCGATTTGGCGCTGACGGCCTTGGCGTAAGACATCATCTCGGCCACGCCTTTATAGCGGTCGTACTCTTCGCCCTTGTTCACGCTGAAGTTGCCGAAATCGGGCAGAGTGCCGCACATCGGGTGGTTGACCATCTTCATCACGCCTGTCAGCCACTGCCCGTTTGAGGACAGGCCTCCGTGGTTTTCGACTATGACGGCGATCTTGGCCTTGGCGCCGAACTCGGTCAGCCTGCGCAGCCCGTCGGCGGCCAGCTTCATCTGCTCGTCGTAATCGCCGCTGCTCTGCGCGTTGACGCGGATCATTTTGCAGCCGAGATATTTCGCCGCCTCGATCCACTTGTAATGGTTCTCGACGGCCTGCAGGCGTTTGGCCTGGTCAGGATCGCCGAGCGCCCCTTCGTCATCGCACATGATCAACCGGTTCTCGACGCCCTGGTCGCGCGCCCGTTTGAGCATCTCGCCCAGGTAGGTCCGATCCTTGGCCTTGTCTTTGAAGAACTGATTGACGTACTCGACCGCGCCAATGCCGAAATCGAGCCTGGCCGTTTTGGCGAAATCCAGGTTGTTCAGCTCTTTTTTGAAGAGCGCGCGGTGCAGCGACCATTGCGCGAGCGAGATTTTAAAAAGCTGCTTCGTCGCGGCGGCTGGCGGTTCGCCGGCTATCGCCGCGACGCTGATAGCCGCGGCGGTTTGCGCGGACTGTTTGATGAAATCACGACGGCCTATGGAATGATTTGTGGTTTGAATCATAATGCTGTTAAGCCTGTTTCCCTGGTTTTTGCTCGCTGAAATCACTGCGGCGAATGCGCGCATACTATCACGAAAACTCCATGCATCGTGACGCCGCGTGGCGCTTTCGCCCGCAATTCTTTGCCTTTTGATTCGGCCATGTGTCATAAACAGGCCGATCCGTCAAAATCCGTCAAAATCCGTTCGATCCGTGTACCGTCTTTCTAGTATCAACCGGGGCGCTAATGAAATCACGCCGACAATTCATCAAATCACTCACTGTCGCCGGAGCCGCAACCATGACCGAAACATCCATAACTGACACATTCGGGTTCACGCAAGCGACCAAACGCCGCCATATCAAACTCGGATTCGACAACTTCTCGATCCGCGCGATGGGCTGGAAAGCGCCGCAACTGCTCGATTACGCCGCAAAACTCAAAGTTGACACGATACTCCTCTCGGATCTCGACGTTTATGAAAGCCACGGCGACGCCTATCTCAAAGAGATCAGGAAGAAAGCCGATGACCTGGGCGTAGAAATTCATGCCGGCAGCGGCGGCATCTGTCCGTCAGCGAAGAGTTTCAACAAAAAATTCGGAACGGCGGAAGAGCATCTGGCCTTGCTGATCCGCGTGGCGAAGACCTTGGGCTCGCCCGTCGCCCGCTGTTATCAGGGCACGGCCGACGACCGCAAACTCCCCGGCGGACTCGAAGCGAGATGGAAGGATACGATCAGCGTCTGCAAGGCGGTCCGCAGCCGGGCTATTGACGCGGGCGTGAAGATCGCCATCGAAAACCACGCGGGCGATATGCAGGCCTGGCAGCTCGCCAACCTGATCGAAGAATGCGGGCGTGATTACGTCGGCGCGACGATGGATTCCGGCAACGCCACTTGGACGCTCGAAGACCCGATGGGGAATCTGGAAATCCTCGGCCCTTACGCCGCAACGACCGGCATTCGCGATTCGATAGTCTGGGAGACAACCGAAGGAGCGTCGGTCGCCTGGACGGCGATGGGCGAAGGGCAGGTCGATTGGCAAAAGTATTTCGATCGCTTCGCCGAGCTGTGCCCAGGCGTGAGCGTACAACTCGAAATTATCTCCGGCGCGGTTCGCCAGTTCCCTTTTCAGAATGACGAATTCTGGAAATTTTATCGTGACATCCGCGCGAAGGAGTTCCTCGGATTCACCGCCATGGCCAAACGCGGGCGCGCGGTCGAAGCCTTCAAAGTTCCCGAAGGCAAAGACCGAACACTGGCCGAGCAGGAATTCCAAAGGGCCGAACTCGAAAAGAGCGTCATGTATTGCCGCGATGTGTTGGGTTTGGGGCTGAAATCCTAACTATCTAGGGATATCGTCCTCTTCTTGTCCCGTTATCCCAGAACAGTTACAGTCTGTCAGTCGCGAGATAACAAATTCCTGTCAATCAAAACATTCTTCGAGGTATGAGAATGCCCCTGATCGACCCTCTCCCTAAGCCGCTAGAAGAAAAGCTGGCGCCAGTCATCGAGTCAAAGGATGTGGCCGCGGTGGTCTTTACGGATCTCGATCCGTCCGGGCGCTTCGGCGAAGAATGGCTTGTACTTACGCCGATGCGCCTGAGCGTGTACGCCTCAAACAGCCATGGGTTCGCGCCGCGCGTAGAATTGAATCTGGAAGAGATCAAGAAGGCCAGCGCCGATGGGCTCGTCGGTGGCGGCGCGCTGCTCGCCACCGTTGACGGCAAGAGCGTCGAAGTGCTCCGTTATTCCAACGCGCAACAGCGCAAGTTCGGGCGCATCGCCAAGTACATCAACGACGTCAAGCGCTACAAAACTGATCTGGAGAAAGCCCAGCGCGGTGAAAAGGACGCCGACGGCAAACCGGTTGAGGCGCCCAAGGAACATCCACGCCTGGAACCGGACAAGGAAGACCAAAAGCGATGCCCAACCTGCAAGCTGCTGCTTCCGGAGGGCTCCAAGGTTTGCCCGGCATGCATGAGCAAAGGCAAAGCCATCCGACGCATGATGGCATATCTCAAGCCCCATAAGCGTCAGATCCTGATGATTTGGGCCATGATGGTGGTGGGGCTCTGTTTCAGCCTTGTTCCGGCATATCTGACCCGGCCGCTTACTGACCAGGTCCTCAATCCAGTCAAAGCCCCGCTTCCGATAAATGAGCGGCTGAGTCTGCTTGGCTGGCTGGTGATAATCCTGCTGGGAGTGCAGTTATTCGGACAGGCGCTCGGCGTCTGGCGAGGGCGGATGGCCGTGCGTTTGGGCCAGCAGATCTCGAATGCGCTCCGCAATGACGTCTTCCGCCATCTGCAAAGCCTGTCGCTCAGGTATTTCGACAAGCGGCAACCGGGCGCCTTGATCTCGCGTGTGACCAACGACACGCAATCTCTGCAGGGCGTGCTGGTCGAGAGCATCCAGAATTTCTTCTCAAACATCTTCCTCTTCGTCGGCATCGGCGTCGTACTGCTCTGGATGAACTGGAAGCTCACGCTTCTGGTCTTCATTCCCGCGCCGCTTGTCCTCCTGCTCTCGAAATTCTTTTGGGACCGCATGATGAATGTTTGGCGGCGAACCTGGCATCTGCACAGCCGCCTCACGGCGACCGTCAGCGATAGCCTTGCCGGCGTGCGCGTCGTCCGCGCCTTCGCCAAAGAGGACCGCGAAGTCGAGCGATTCGACCGGCACAGCACTGAGCTTTACAACGCCGCGGTCGCCGCCGAACACATGTGGGTCACGTTCTTCCCGATGCTCTTCTTCATTATGAGCGTCGGAAATCTGATCATCTGGTACATCGGAGGGTATCAGGTCATTCAAGATTCCACGCCGGGCGCGCAAATATTACCCGACCGGAAAGTTTTCACGCTGGGACAGTTCTTCACCTTCATCGGTTACCTGGGCCAGTTTTACGGCCCGCTCCAGTTCATGAGCCGCGTCGCGGACTTCCTCTCACGCTCGCTGGCCTCGGCGGAGCGAGTCTTCGAGGTGCTCGATACCGAATCCGACGTGCAGGACGCGGAAAATCCGACGCCTCTGCCTCGCATCGAAGGGAGCGTGGAATTCAAGAACGTGACCTTCGGCTACGAGCCCCACAAGCCGGTGCTGAAGGATGTCAGCTTCGCCGTCGCGCCGGGCGAGATGATCGGCCTCGTGGGCCAGAGCGGCGCGGGCAAGAGCACTACGATCAACCTGATCTGTCGCTTCTACGAGGCGCAGGAGGGCGAGGTCTCGGTCGACGGCGTGAACATCAATCGGGTCGCGCAGAAAGACCTGCGCTCGCAGATCGGCGTGGTGCTCCAGGAACCGTTTCTCTTTAGCGGCTCGATTTACGAAAACATCGCCTTCGCCAGGCCCGGCGCCACTCGCGAGGACGTCATGGCCGCGGCCAAGGCCGCCAACGCGCACGACTTCATCATCCAGAAGCCCGACGGCTACGACACGCAAGTCGGCGAACGCGGCCAGACGCTCAGCGGCGGCGAGCGACAGCGCGTCAGCATCGCGCGCGCAATCCTGCACGACCCGCGCATCCTGATTCTCGATGAGGCCACCTCCTCCGTTGACACCGATACCGAAAAAAAGATTCAGGACGCGATCGCGCGATTGATCAAGGGCCGCACCACTTTTGCCATCGCGCACCGTTTGAGCACGCTGCGTAACGCGACGCGACTTGTAGTGCTCAATGATGGCAAGGTCGTCGAAATCGGCGGCCACGAGGAATTGCTCGAAAAGAAAGGCGAATTCTACCGCCTCGTCCAGATGCAACAGGAGATGAACAAGATCATCGAGGTCAAATGAGCATGTCCATCAACGAAGAGAAACAGCCAGAGGCCCCGCTCACTCTTTTCGAGGCCTCGCAATTGGTCTTCCTCGACGTGAAGAAGTTACGCTTCTTGACGCGCGGCGCGACGCTGCGGCTGACAGTCGAAGAAGATCGTTCCTATCTGAAGGTGAGCGTCCTGCGCGCATTCCCGCTCTCCGAACCCGACCGCTTCCTGAGCGTCCGCGACGACGCGAACAATGAAGTGGGCCTGATTGTCGATCCAGCGGACCTCAGCGTCGAGAACCGGAAAATTATTGAGGAGGCTCTGAAGCGGCGATACCTCGTGCCCGCCGTCACGCGCATCGTCGCCGCGAAGGAGCGCTTCGGGACAGTGGATTGGACGATTGAGACGGACCGGGGCGTGTGCCGGTTCACGACGCGAAACCTGCGCGAGAACGTCCAGCGGCCTGCGCCGGAACGCATCATTCTCAACGACGTCGACGGTAATCGCTACGACATCCGCAACGTCGGCGACCTGAGTCGTGAGAGCCAGGAATTGCTCTTCCGGCACATGTAGATTTGGAATGGAGCGAAGTTTCACTCCTGCGAATGAATCCGCAATAGCTGAGGATCAGCTAGGGCTTCGACAACAAGGGGGCTAAATAATCCATGCATGACAATATTGAACAAGAGACCCTAACACCGAAAGAGAATCTGACGAAAGGCGCGATTGCAAGGCGACCATTGCTCCTTCTTTTGCCTTACATTTTCCTTCTTTGCGTAACGGGGGCAACTCGCACACAAGATCCCGCCGAGCCGCCATTTACGCTGAAGCAACTCGGACCGAACGTATGGGCCGCAATTAGCAATCCGAAGGCCAAAGCCCCAGCCGGGGCCAACGCTGGTTTCCTGATCGGCGATGACGGCGTGGCTGTCATCGACACATTCGCGAGCGCCGAGGCCGCCAAACAACTACTTGCGGAGATTCGTAAGCTCACGAAGCTGCCCGTGAAATTTGTCATCAATACTCACTATCATGTTGACCACGTCGCGGGAAACGGTGTCTTCGTGGACGCCGGCGCGGTGACGTTGGCCCAAACAAACGTGCGCGGCTGGATTCACACGGAGAACCTGAAATTTTTCGGCCAGAACCGGAATGGCGCTGCGGGGGTTAAAAATGAAATCAAACCGGAGCAAAAGGCCTTCGTAGAGGGACTCGGGGCGCCGATGGTAGTTTACGACCAGGCTGTGGACCTCTACCTGGGCTCTCATGAGATTCAAATACGGAGTTTTCCGGGACACACCGGTGGCGACTCGGTGGCGCTGATTCCCGATACGAAAACCGCTTTCGGCGGTGACCTTTTTTGGCGCAACACCTTGCCTAACCTGATCGATGCGTCGACAAAACCCTGGATCGACACGCTCGACACGCTCGCGAAGAACCTACCTGGGTATACGTTCGTGCCTGGACATGGCGACGTAGGAAACGCGCAAGACCTTGGCGCATTTCGAGAATATTTGGCGACGCTGCGGAAGCTGGTCGCGGATTCGCAGGCTCAGGGGAAGTCGGGCGACGCGTTGGTTCAAGCCGTGAGTCCCCAATTGGCGGAAAAATATGGCCAATGGAATTTCTTCAAGTATTTTGCGGAACGCAATATCCTCGATACGGACGCCGAGTTGAGTGGCAAGAAGCGGATTCCTCAAGCGCAACATAGAAAGGAATAGTGCGATGTTCTTGTTCTTTACGCTTATCAGCCTGCCGTTCCTGATAGGTTTGCTGATATGGTTTCGAGGCGCCGCAGTCATGATATTGTCAGTGTCGCTCACGCTGCAGTCCGCCACGGTCGCGGCTCAGAGCCAGCCCACGCCGCCTCCTCTTCCTCCGCCCGGCAAGCTCATTGATGTCGGCGGTTGGCGACTCCACCTCAATTGCACAGGCGAGGCCCGCGCTTCACAACCGACTGTGATCCTCGAAGCGGGCGCCGGCGATTTCTCTGTGGAGTGGAGCCTCGTTCAGCCGGAGGTCGCTAAATTCGCGCGCGTCTGCTCGTACGACCGCGCGGGCGACGGGTGGAGCGATCTCGGTCCACACCCGCGCACTATGCGCCAGATCGTCTACGAACTGCATACGCTGCTCGACAAGGCTGGCGTGAAACCGCCTCTGGTTCTCGTGGGACATTCTTACGGTGGATGGCTGGTCCGTCTCTACGCCTCAACCTATCCGGCGGACGTCGCCGGGATGGCGCTCGTCGAGGCCGGCGCCGACAATCCATGGCGCATGTTGCCCGATGGCAAGCTGACGCGATCGGCGGACCTCGCGACGGGGCGGCCGATTCCCGCGGTGAAGGTCTCGAATCCATTGCGCATAAGCGATATTCCGCCGGAAGCCTTAAGCCAGATGAGGGCCGGCGCGGAGCAGCTCGCCAGGAATCCGAACGAGCCTCCGCGCGACAAACTTCCGCCCGACGCGCAGCGCATGCGCGCGTGGGCGCTCGCGCAGATAGGGCATATCGCCGCCGCCGCCAACCCGTTCGAGCACGAAGAGCTCGCGGGCTTGCGCGCTGAGCGCGCAAAGAGCGAACATCCGCTCGGCGACATGCCGCTGATCGTCCTGACCCGCGGGAAATCGGAAGAAGAGGGGCCGGACGGGAAGGCTTTCGAAGAAGAGCACAGGAAGGATCATACGGCCATGGCGGCGATGTCGCGTAATGGGAAGTTGGTCATTGCCGCGAACAGCGGCCATCACATCCAGCTCGAGGAGCCGGAGCTCGTAATCAAAGCGATTCGTGATCTGTTGGCGGCGACGAAGTGATGGCCAGTTAGCGCCCAATCCTCGCAAGGCCTAACTGAGGCGATGCGCGAGTGGAAAACACTCAGCTTAATCGCTTTCGTTATCTAGTGTTGAGTATTATGACAAGCAAACAGGTTCGACTCATTTTCGGAATCTCCATCTTCGCCTTGCTGCTGTTCTATTGCGCGGCGGGCTTCTACATCTGGTTTTATCCTCTCGGCAGCGATGGAGGCTGGCACGGTAGAGGCGCGATTGACGAGTTTTATATCACCGAGGTTGACCCGCAAAGCCCGGCCAAGGATTTGCGCCCCGGCGACAAAATTATTGCCATCAATGGCGTGAAGGTGTCCGAAAACGCGGGCGTACTGGGCGATGAATACCGCATGCCGCCTGGCTCGCGTTATTCGATGACTGTGCGACGCGACGGCCGGGAGATGACGTTCACCTGGCAAACCATTCCGCGCCCGCGCGCGCCATTTCCCTGGAGCAGATTGATTTCACTATTATTCTGGCTCTCCGGCCTGCTCGTCCTGTCGCTCAAAGCGGAGGATCGGCAAGCCTGGCTGTTGGCCCTGACGCTCGGCAGTTCCTCGTCAATGCTGGGCGGCGGTTTTCCTGGCGATATGCCGAAAGATTGGCTGACGCTGCTGGTCGCCCTGCCGCGCATCGGCGGGTTTTTATGTTTTCCACTGTTGCTGCATCTGTTTCTCTGCTTTCCTCAACCGTCACCCTGGTTGCGGAGATGGCCGCAGTTAGCCAGATGGATTTACGCGCCGCTCTTTTTATTTGTTTTGCCGATTTTCGGCGTCAGCCGATTGCCGATGGAATGGTCTGTTCCAATCTTCAGTTGGCCGCGGTTGCGCTGGTTGATCGAGCATGGGCTGGTGAAGGTCGCTTATGTATCGTTACTGGGTTATCTGTTGGCGGCCCTGTTTTGTCTTGCGCTAAGTTATCGCACGGCGGATGTCGTGGGGCGGCGGCGCTTGCGTGTCGTGATGTGGGGCAGTCTGCTGGGCTTCGGCAGCGTCTTTTTGGCCATCGCAATGGAATTTACCAATACGGAAGAGAAGCTGAAAACAATCTATAACTGGGTGGATTATTCGACACTCTTCACGCTGCCGCTCGTGCCGCTCAGCTTCGCTTACGCCATCGTGCGGCATCGCGTCATTCCGATCAGCCTGATTCTACGGCGCGGCGTGCGCTACCTGCTCGTTTCGCGCGGTTCGATTCTATTGGCGTTGCTGTTCGCCGGCCTCATTGTGACGGTGTTGCTTTCGTCGTTGTTCAAGTATCTACACCCCTCGACTCTGACTATTGGTCTGGTTTCGGCCGCCGAGGGCATCGCAGCGTGGCAGGCCGCGCGCTGGCTGCACCGGCGCTACCTGGCGCCGGTGATCGACCGCCGGTTCTTCCGAAGTAGCTACGACTCGCAGCAAATCGTCGCCGAATTGGCGGATTCGCTGCGCACGACGATCGGGATTCCGCATTTGCTCGAATCGGTGGCTAACAAGCTCCAATCGGCGCTGCAAACCGAGAGCGTGATGATCTTTTTGCGCGACGAGCAGACCGGCGATTACCGCGGCGCCTATGGCTGTGTCTACAGCGCGGCGGACGGTCGCGCCCTCAGTTGCGGTTGCGCGAGTCGACTGCCGCGATACGCCGCGACGCTGGCGCAATTGGCGCAAACTGGCGAGCCGCTCGACCTCGACGGCGGCGATCCGGCCTACGATGTAGCGGCGTCCAACGGTCATTCGCGGCTGACGAGCGAAGAACGGAAAACGCTACTTGAGCTGAAAACTGCGCTGTTGCTGCCGCTCAAAGCCAAAGACGCGATGCCGGGCGTCGTCGCGCTCGGCGCGCGGCTGGGCGATCTGCCGTTCTCCGGCGATGACAAACGGCTGTTGCAATCGGTCGGCGCTTCCGCCTCACTGGCCCTGGAGAACGCCCAACTGGTCGAGGGAATGATCGAGGAAGCGCGCCGCCGCCATGAAATCGAGGCCGAGAACGAACAGCGCGCGAAAGAATTGGAGGAAGCGCGCCAGTTGCAGCTTTCGATGCTGCCGAAGCGCATGCCGCAATTGCCGAACGTCGAGATCGCGGCGGTAATGAGACCCGCGACCGAGGTCGGCGGCGATTACTATGATTTTCACGTCGGCGCGGATGGCGCGCTGACGGTCGCCATCGGCGACGCGACCGGGCACGGTTTGAAAGCGGGAACAGTGGTGGCGGCGACGAAAGGCCTGTTCAATCATCTGGCCGGACAGTCCGACCTGGTCGCCACGCTCGATCAAGCCTCGCGCGCATTGAAGCAGATGAATCTGCGCTCGTTGTTTATGGCGCTGACGCTGGTCAGATTGAACGGCGATCACTTGCAATGCGGCGTGGCCGGGATGCCGCCGATTCTGATTTATCGCGCGGCGACACAGACCATCGAGGAGGTTCCCTTGCGCGGCGCGCCGCTGGGTTGTTTGTCGAGTTACGATTATCGCCAGGCTGAGCTGACGCTGGCTGTAAATGACACGGCGCTGCTGATGAGCGATGGTTTGCCGGAGCGGTTCAATGCGGCTGGCGCCATGTTCGGATACGAACCGATCAAGGAATTACTGCTCGCGCACGCTTCAGCGTCGCCGCAAATAATTGTGGAACGATTGCTGCAGGCAGGCGACGAATGGGCGGCAGGCAAACTGGCCGACGACGACATGACTTTCGTCGCGCTGCGGCGCAAGGCCAACGGCAGTTCGTGAGCGCAGCGCGCATCCCAGATGCAAAATTGTCATCGTTCCGAAAACTTCCGGGTTTCGTCTTCGACCACGCTGCCATGAGACGGCTCGGCGAGCGGGTTCGTCCTGGGCGCGTCCAATTGCGGCTGGCCAAATGCCGCCTGATTGGATGGGGCCTGACCGGACGGCGTCTGAATTACGAGTTTAGGCGCCGGCGCCTGTTGCGGCATTGCCTGTTGCGGCATTGCCTGTTGCGGCATTGCCTGCTGGTATTGCTGATGCGCGTAATACTCCTGCAATTGCCTCTCCTGCAACCGCCGCAGTTGCATCCTGTAGCGAAATTTCGCCCAGACGATGCCGATCGGGATTAACATGAAAGGCATCGGGACGAAAGTATCACTGTGGAACACCTCATCGGAGAGGATAGCGAAGATGATAGGCGCAATACAGATGCTGAGAATCGTCAAGGTTTTCTTGTGTTTCAACGCCAACATCTCCGAAGTCTCGATCAGAGGAGGAGGTGGCGGCGGCTGGTACGGGGGCTGAGTGAGCGCCCCCGTACCGCCTGAGGCGACATAGTCCATGACCTGGGCGAGCGGCAGTCCGCACTGGCGGCAAAATTTGGTCGCGTCCGTGTTTTGCGATCCACAACGTGGACAATACATTGCGCTCTCTCCAATTAATTCCCGGAGTAAAAAGCCGCCGCCGCGCTCACGCCTGAATCCTTGACCTTGAACCCTTCGTCGTTCAGACATTTTTCGAGAGCGCCGAGCAGCAGCAATACATTGTTCTCCGTACTGCCCGCGCCCATCAACCCGACGCGCCAGACCTTGCCTTTGAAGACACCCAGCCCACTGCCGATCTCGATGTTGAATTCGTTGAGCAACCGGTTGCGCACGCGGGCGTCATCAACGCCATCGGGAATCGCGACGGCGTTGAGAGTCCATAACCGGTGTTCCGGCGCGATCGCCATCTTCAATCCCATCGCCTCGACGCCCGCGACCAGCGCGCGGTGATTACGTTCGTGGCGCTTCGCGCGGTTCTCCAAGCCCTCTTCGGCGACGATGCGCAGAGCCTCGTGGAGCGCGTAGTTCATGGCGATCGGCGCCGTGTGATGATAAGCGCGGGCGCCGCCTGCGGCTTCGCCCCAATAAGCCGTCAAAAGATTCGTATCGAGATACCAACTGCCGACTTTCGCCTTGCGAGATTTGATCTTCTCGACCGCGCGGTCGCTGAAAGTCACCGGCGCGAGTCCCGGCGGACAGGACAGCGCCTTCTGCGTGCCGGCGTAACAGGCGTCGACGCGATTGCGATCAACCCCGATCGGATGCGCGCCGATGCTGGTCACCGCGTCGATCATCAAAAAGCCGTCGCGATCATCGACTATTTCCCGCAGCGGCTCGATCCGCTGCAACACGCCCGTCGAGGTTTCGGCATGCACGGCGAACAACACGCGCGCGGTGGATTCGCGCCAGACCTTGCGGGCTTTTTCCAGATCGACAGGCCCACCCCATTCGCATTCAACGCGAACCGGTTTGGCGCCCGCGCGCAGGGCCATTTCATGCATTCGCTCGCCGAAATAACCGTTGATGCAGATGACGATCTCTTCGCCCGGTTCGATCAGGTTCACGACGGCGGCCTCCATCCCGGCGCTGCCCGTGCCTGAAACCGGAATCGTCAACCGGTTGTTGGTCTCGAAGACGTAACGCAACAACTCCTGCGTCTCGTCCATCGCGCGGACAAAAAACGGGTCGAGGTGACCGACGAGCGGCGCGCTCATCATACGCAGCACACGGTCATCAGCGGGACTCGGCCCCGGGCCGAGCAGGATTCGGCAAGGCGGATTCAAAGGCGCAATCACAGGCGCATCGGCAATTGTCATAAGGAATGAATTCTCCAGTGTTAAAAATAATGATGTTGGCAGGCAAAGGTATCATCAAACCAGACGAGACGCCATGTTTTTCCCCGCTTCGAGGATTTCATTCCCCTCGCCGGCGTTTCGATTCGGCGCGCCATTACCGCGGCGGCGGCGCCGTCCGGCAGATCGAGGAAAATCGAAGCCTTTGTTTTGCAGTCGACTGCGAGTGAAGTCGTCCGCCTCTGACAAACTCTTTCAGCTTCTCTTGATGAATGGCACGCATCCTGCTTTGTAGGTAGTCACGATGCCTAAGGTTATCAATTTAGTCGCTCCCCCTTCAGTTCGCATCGGCTGATAGAACGGGAGAAAGGAGGATCGCATGCCACGGGTAATGATGGAACAACCACTTCAACGGAGGATCAGTTCAAACCCGCGTCCATCTGGTTCGGCGTTCGCGTACTTGCTGATCGTCCTGCTGTCGGCTTTCGGAATCGCCTCGGTCGCTTATGGATTCAGTGTCCTGACGGGCTTGCCTTTCCTGATTGGCGTAATCGTCGCGGTGATTCTCTATTCGACCAAGATGTACTTCATCCGCCATCAACCTCTGCAAGAACAAATGATGAGCAGTGGTTGGGACAGAGTGGTCGGCTATCTCGTCACGGCCTTCTTCTTCGTCGCGCTGGCAGCCTACGGGCTATACGAGTTCGGGCTCGTGAAGACCGCCGCATTTGAGACAGAGCGGCCTATTCAACTACAGCTGCAGGAACCGGCGGACTCGACAGTGGTTCCGCCGCACGACAGTTCCGATTCATCCGATGAGGAGAATGCGCCTTTAGTACCGCTGAGGAGGGTCGCTCGCGTAGATGACGCCCCAATTGGCGGCTCGATCAGCGGTCTCGAAGGCTTTATCAAAGCCACTCTGGCGCAATCCAACAAAGCCATAGGCTGCTGGCTCGCTCTCGGTTTGATGGAAATCTTCATCCGCATCCTGACGCACCACAATCGCCCGCGCTACTACCAGGAATGGGAATAGCCTACGGGATCAACTAACATCAATAAAAGAGGTCAAACTATGCGACGCTCCCCGGCGTCGCGACGGGAATCAAGTCGCGAGAGAGGAGGAAAAGAAATGAAGATATACATGAATTCGCAGGTCAGAAGGTATCAGAAATTCATGGCTGACAAGAATATTCATAGCTGGTGTGGGACTGGGAGCGAATCCCCAATCCCAGGTGATTTCGTTATTCTCTTTTCGGGAACTATCAGAACGGCTAAGATGAAACCTTCACTAGTCGTGGGGTTACCAGCCGCAACAGTTGATCGAAATTATCAGACGATCATGAACACCAATTCTGGCAGTTCCTGAAAAAACACGGCATGGTCGAAGGGCAGTCTTACCATGTCGCATTCAACCTGAAGGCCCCGAGGAGGAGCCTCAATGCTCAATTACCTAGCTTTCATTTGTGGCGGCATCTCCGCGCCAAGCCATTCGCCTGACGCCGACGGGGTGGAGATGGCCGAAAAGTGTTTGCGGCGTCTTGAGGAGACAGGCAACCCTGAACAGTTTCCGCCACGCCTGCTAATACTGCTAACCTCGCCCGCCTACAATGACACGGGCTCAATAAAACGAATGATCTCCGGTATCCGGCGCGCCATTTCCGAGTACCAAAGTAGAGTCTTTGACGAAATCAAAGCTGAATCCACCGACGTTCCTCTGATCGGCAGTTCGGTCGAAGCGGTATTATTCGACAGACAGATTCACGAACAAGGCGCGTTGCTGGTCTGCCTCGCCTCGCGCCTGATAGAAGCCGAGGTTTGTGTTAGTCGTGATGTTCACAGCGATCAGGAAGAAGCGGTAGACGATCTTCTAAGACGACTCGGGTTGAGCATTTTGGATAAGGACAGCCCCCGCCGTATGCCATTGACCGGCCGTTTGCTCTTGAGCTTTCTGCCAAACATAGGCCGCCACGATGAGAAAATCCCCTATTTTGGGCCAGACCTGCACCGCCTGTTACTGCAAAACGCTTACGCCCGCATCCCCCTTGTAGGCGGCGTCTCTTCAAGCCCCGGCCTCCAGTTCGCCGGAAGCGAGGTCTATCACGATCGGATAGTCGCAGCCAGCGTCTTTACCGGCTCTCCCTTCAGTTCGAGTTTTGGCAATGGGTTAAAGGAAACCGGCTCATTCCTTCACGTCAAAAGTTTCAGCGCCGACGGTAGAACGGTCCACAAGTTCGATCAGGAAGGCGACGCCGCGGAGATACTGAAGTTGAAGGACCGCGATGAATTCGCGGGGTTGGTCGAATTGTCGCTCGACCGCGACCCGCTCGTAACCATCGCACGAATCGCCAGCGACAGGAAGTCCGTAATTATGTTGCGCAAGGTTTGCAAAGATACGATGTTCAAACGTCTGGACATAAACAATTCCGACCATGTCCGCATTAAGGCCAAAGAAAGGTTTGAACGTTCGCTGAGGTCGTGGATGCTCAAAAAGCCCGTCGGCTGCCTGGCCATCCATTGCTCATCCCAGAAGCGATCCGGGTTGGATTTCAAAGGCATCGTTGAAGACGTAGAGAAGGTGACAGCAGGAGCGGGTGGCGAATCGCCGATCAATGGAAGAGACATTTACTTCGGCGGCCTCTTTGACGGAGAGTTCGGAGCTGACGATACCGGACGATTTCTCTTCGGCAACTGGAGCATCGCCACACTCTGCTTCAGCGATGAGATGCGCGACCACACGCCCGCTTACATCGGCTTCAAGGCATTTTCCGAAACTTCCGAAACCTCCCGCTCGCCAACCGGCTTCCACAATCTGCGCGACGCGGTCAAAGGCTCTTTAAAAGTTATCTTTGAAGTCGGATTCCCAGGCGCCATGCTGTCCCTGGCGATGAAAAATTGGGATGGCCAATGGCTCGTGGCTCTGGACGCGATCGGCTCGCGTTTGAGGAAAATTGTGGAATTAACCAAACGCCCATTGAACGGGAATGACATCCTGGCAGTCGCCGCGCGCGAGAGGAAACTGAAGTTCATCCCTGATTCAAGGCAGGATAAATATTGTGATCAGGAAGCGGTCAAAAAATCGGGAATCATCAGCCAATGCGTCCTTCCTCTCATTGACCGCAATGACGATCTGATCGCCATGTTACAGTTCGACCTGGGCGATCTGAGACGCAGGAAAGATGGCCTGTACGAAGTGGAAGAGCGTATCCTGAATTCGTTGGGCGTGTTCGTCGGCGACATGATACTGCGTTTCCTCAACAGCGAAGAGGCCCGCCTAGCCCGAGAACTGGATACAGTGATGATAGAGAGTCTGCGCGCTACCGAATTGGATGAGGCGCTTAATATTTATATCAAAGGAGCAGCTAATAAATTCAAGGTCGATTCCGGACACATCCGCCGGCTCAATTCCGACGGGAGCGCGCTGGAGATGGTGGCCGGCACTGGCGATTATTACGAAGCTTTCAAATACCATCGCCAGGAGACCAAAATTGACAGCGAATCTCCCACGGCGCTGGCCTTCAAGATGGGAAAGGAGGTTGTGGTAAACGATTCATCGGAAACCGGATGGCAGAAAGCCGTTCTCGAATCCTGCCGTGACGATCCTATTGCGTACCGCTCCATGCAAAAGATTCGCTCTTACGCCAACAAGTCAATCATGGATGGCAATGGCGACGCGATTGGGACAATCAGCCTGATCTCTTATCAGCCGTGGACTTTCACCAAACCGCAAGTAAGCGCATTGCATGCCTTGAGTCATCGCGTTAGCGATCTGATCGAACATTTCAAGGCGCTAAAAGAGCGACAGTTTCTGCTCAAGATCAACTCGGATTTCGTGCGCAACGCAGACTTCACTGATCCCGCGCAAACAATAAATAGGACGGTGGAACGTCTCAGCGAGGCGGCGAACGCCGAGATCGCCTCGCTTTTCATCTGGGACAAAGAGGCTGAAATGTTCATCCTTCGCGCTCAAAAGGGGTGGGCTGACGAGAGATGGGTTGACGCCGCCCGATACGAGAAGGGCGAGCGATGGACTGGCAGCCTGGCCTTTGAAGAAAAGCCTCAGCATGTTCCTAACTTTTTCGCCCATAAAAAGGAAAAGGCGCTGACTTCAGACAGTAGAAAATACGCTCCCTATACCTTCGGCGGCCCGCTTTCTGAAGATTTCAACTTCGAAGCGATAGGACTTCCCTTACGTTTGAAGAAAGATCCGATCGGCGTGCTGACCCTGTATCGCCGGATTGATCCGAAGCAACCCGGCATAAAGAGTGGCTTCACCACTATCGATCAACAAATTCTTCAGGAGGCGGCGGACACCATCTCAAGTATGTTGAGCTCGTTGCTCTACAAAATACGCATGGACTGGCTTAAGAAGGAAATGGAGCGCCACGAAGCCGTGCGCGATGCGCTCGAAAAAGGCGACCCCGGCGTCCCCATAGAGCAGCGGTTGTGCCTCCAGATGGTCAAATCCGTTAATTCTATTAGCGCCGAGCGGGCTGTTCTCTACCTGGCGTCGAATCGTGAATCCGGGAAGCGGCTCTATTGGGCTGACTCCGCAGCCGCTGAGGGAACAATCGCTCCCGCGCCGACTGAGCCGTGCGAATTTGTAATCAAAGCGGCTGAACAACGGGAGATTCAAGAGAAGAGAAAGGGCAAGGTAGCAAAAGAAGAATGGGGAGATCCTGAGTTGGCTAAAACCGAAGGTCTGATTGAAAGGGTCGCGGTGCCACTTCAGAGCGGAGAGCGCCTTATCGGGGTTTTGGACCTACATTTCAGGACTATAAGGAGACGGCGTCTTCTGGTGTCATGGCATGACCCGGCTCAACTGGAAAAGCTGGGTAGGAAGATAGGCCTGGTTTATCAACAACAAAAAGAGCTTGAGCATAAGGCCGAAGTTGAAGCGCAGGTAGAAAAGGGGCGGTTGGCGATGCAGGCGATGGGCGCCATGGTCTTTCAAACCGCGCACCGGCTACTGAACCTGACACAAAGCATTCGCTCGCTGTCAATTTTGATCGAGGCGGCCGACTCGGATGATGTGCGAAAGGAAAAGCTGTCTGAGCTTTTTAAGCTGAGCGATTCCTCAACCGATGTAATCAAGCGCCCCATGGAGATCGCGCGGCAAATGAAGGAGATCAACCCAAGGCCGTATAACTTACATTCGCTTCTCGCCGAGGCCAGACTGGAAGCGGACATACAGAGCCTTTCGCCTGCGCGCATTGAGGCGATGATTCCTGACGAAATTGTGGTGATGGTTGATCATGGTCTGATCATCGAGGCATTCCGCAATGTGGTACACAATGCGATGAAGGCTATGCCCAACGGTGGCGCGCTTACCATCAACGGCGCCTTGAGCGATGACGGGCGGGAAGCGCGAATAACTTTTACCGACACCGGTGTTGGCATGAACGCAGAGCAAATCCAGGCCGCCAAATCCGGCTTCGTAACCACACAGAGGGGCACAGGACTTGGTGTGCTTGTCTCGCTACTGCTACTACGAGCGCAGAACGGCGATCTGGACATTGAAAGCGCGCCGGGAAAAGGAACTACGGTGACCATAACCTTACCCGCCGAGCAACGAAAGGATACTGTATGAAACTACGCACATTGATAGTAGAAGATGATAAAAATCAGGCTGATGCGATTAGTCATACTCTTCGGTCGATCGGTGGAAGGCAAATGAAGGATTATGGTATTGACGGATTCGAGATCACAACGGCCAACAACGCGGTCGACGCGCGAAAAGCGATTGATCAGTCCGGACGCGAGGCGAAGCCTTACGACTTATTGTTGCTCGACCTCGGGCTGCCTGAAAATTCAGGTGAAGATGAAAAGCCCGAGATGGGAATTGAACTTCTGAAACTCGCCAAAGATCAGGACGCGGCTCGCGGGATCGTTGTTATATCCGCGTTTACAGACTTGGAGCGTTATGCCCTGATCGGCGCAGCCGATTTCATCAGCAAGGACTATGGCAAAGAAGAATTACAGACCCGGGTATTGAGCGTTTGGCGGAACGTCAAGGAAAAATATCGCCAACGCATGGTAACCGCAATTTTAAAAGACAGCCTCAGAGAGTTGGCGCCCTATACGGATGATGGTATTCTCTATCGGCTCGGTTCATGCTTCTCCCGCGTTACCCAGTCGGTGCGGCAGGAAACAGATGAGATACGTAAAGAGTTATTCAGTCAATACAATCTCGGCCCAGCGGACACTCTGCCGGCTCCGCTAGAACAACATCTGGCTGCGGTTGAAGATGCGGTCAACAGCGCGAGACAAGAATGGAAAGAGATTCAAAGACCGTTCAAGATCACTGAAGAGTCGCCCTGCAGCGTCATTGTAGAGGATGAGGTGAAACAGTTGGCGGAAAAACTGCACCCGTGCATAAACGTCCGCCTGGAGACATCGGCCGAGCGCGCTACTCGCATTCTGTCATTTAGGGACAAATTTAACAGCAACGCGGAGGTCGTAATCAGAGAGATTCTTGTCGGCGGATTGAACGACGAGACAGACTACTCAAAGGCTCTGGAGATTTCTGTCGAAGTGGTGAGTGGAGATGGAATGGGAATGGCTCAAATCTTCTTCCAGGACAACTTCAATCCAATCAACTCTGACCTGGCGGAAAAGATCAACAACGGTGAGAACATCCCTCCGGGTGACGGGCAATGGCGCGCCTGGGGGCTTTCGGTCGTACAGCACATCGCTTTGCGCGGCGGCGGACGGTTGATTGTCGAGCCGCGGGAGGACGGCAACTCAATCACTTATCGTGTAACGTTAGCGCAGGATGTTTAAAGTTCTGGTCATGGACAATTCGGTCAAGGACACGAGCCTTTTCCGCAGCCTGCTGGCGGAAGAGGGCGCGCAGATCGAGGTTTGTCGCGACGGCGCCGCGGCCAGACAAATAATCGAAGCGTATGCCGACGGCTTCACGGCGAGCTTTGTGCTGTGGGACATCGGAGACACGGGGTTCGCCGAGACACTGGCCCTGTTGCGGCATCGGTGGCCCGAGACGCCGGTGGTCGTGATGTTTGAAGAGTTCACATCCGAGTTGGCGGCGCGGGCGTTCAGACTGGGCGCTAAAGATGTCCTGCAAAAGCCGGTCGAGTCGGGGCGGATCAAAGCCTGTTTACGTGAATTGCTGTCGGCGCAGGACGCCTCTTCACCGATGATGGCCAGGCTGCGCGAGACGATTCGCGGAGAATCGTCGAGCTTGATGGCCGCGTTGCGGCAATTGACGAAAGTCATTCCGCACGCCGATTCAAGGGTGTTGCTGCTTGGAGAATCAGGCACAGGCAAGGAATTGTTCGCCAGGGCGGTTCACGAATTGGGGCCGCGCGCCGACGCGCCTTTAGTGGCGGTGCAAATCTCCGCCATCAACGAGCATTTGCTGGAGAGCGAGATGTTCGGCCACGAGAAGGGCGCGTTCACAGGCGCAGACAAACAGCATGCTGGTTTTTTTGAACAGGCCGAAGACGGAACGCTCTTCCTTGATGAAATAGGAGATCTCTCGGCGTCGGCGCAGATCAAATTGCTACGCGTCATTCAGGAGAAGAAGTTTCGGCGTTTGAACGGCAAAGAAGAACAGCCGTTCAATGCGAGGCTGGTTTGCGCCACGCACCGGAATCTGGCAGAAGAGGTCAGCCGTAATAGATTTCGCCTCGATCTGTTTCAGCGCATCAGCGAGTTGACCATCCATGTGCCGCCGCTACGGGAAAGAAAGGGCGACATTGAATCGCTGGCTCGGTATTTCCTAGACGCCCACAAAGGCGAGCGACAAGTAACCTTCGCTGATGAAACGCTCAGGATACTCTACGGCTATCCTTTCCCCGGCAATGTTCGGGAATTGGAAAACGTCGTCAAGTCGGCGCTCAGGGCCTGTGTGGGCGAGGTAATCATGCCCCAGCACCTGCCGATGCGGATTATGAATGACCTGCTGCCAGACACGTCCGCTCCAAAACTCGACACGGCGACGGATACGCTGCGCCGAGATCACATCAATTTACTGATAGACGAGTTGGAGCGATCTTTGCCTATCGACTGGTTGACAATCGCTTACCGTGAGGCGGCTAAGCCATACAATCAGGCGTTCGACCGCATCTATCTGCGCAAATTGCTTGAGCGCCACAGACACAACGTGACTGCGGCAGCCAAAGCGGCCAATTTGGACCCCAAGACCTTTCGTGAGCGATGGAGGCAGTCCGGGCTGCCACCGCTCGGGGGAGAGGAGGAAAAGCCCAATGGATGAAGGCAGAATTAATCCACGCAGGACAGTGCTCATCGGCGATACCAGCCAGGAAAGATTTGCGTTCCTAGAGAAAATTCTGCGCGATGACTTTCATCTGCAGGCGCTGCGGTTCTCCAATTTCAACGACTTGCGGGCAAAAGCCGAATCGGGAGACGCCTGGCGACTCGTCTTGATCGCCGACGACCTGCATCAATCAACTGTGCAAAAAGATGTTCCGCTCTCTCGATACTTTACGAAGCTCGATGAGGTGGCGCCACTTGGTTGCATAGTGAGCGGCAATCAGGCGCCGGATTTGAGCGGGGTCTATCCTCCGCCGCATTATGTCTACATTCCTCGATCGTTACCCGCGCGCTTGGCCAGACTGCGGGAAAAGGTTATCGACCAGCTAAAGGTCTTTGGCAGGCTGATGCCCGCTCCCATTCGACTTCCCAATCTCTCGTTCAGCCCGGGTGACCGCGCGCTGCGGGAGCAAATCCGTGGATTAAGTGATCACCGCAGCCTAGATGATGGCATGGAAATTCTTCAACATCTGATCCGCTGGTTTTTCAAAGGTGATGAAGTAATGATCGAGCGTCTGGGACAAGGCTTGTCCGGGGCCAAGGTCTTTCTCATCCGAATTGGCGCGGAGAAAGAGGCGAAGTCATATGTCATCAAACTCGGTTCCGAAGCTAGCCTCTGGAAGTTAGAACAGGAGGTGAAGAAACACGAGCAAGCGACTAATCGCATCGGCGCCGGGCATTACAGGAGGAACCTTCCCCTACTCCACCCGTGCCTCGATAGCGAGGGAAAGGACTATATTGCGCGCTATAAAAACTGGGCCGCTGTTTGCTACGACTATCTGGGAAATAGCGACTGGAAGGGTGGCATTGTCGACCTCGAAACTCTAATGGTCTGCTCTAACGAAGAGTTGAGCCGGAGGACTCGTGAAACGGAGTTTTTCGCCGCTTATCTTTCTGACCTGGAATCGCTGGCTGAGGGCCGAAAGCGAGTTTTCACTGAGTTTCTGACCTGGCTATGTAAGGAGTGGTATCAACAGCCAGGTAAGGTTGAACGCAGACATAAAAGGCTCTGGATGACTGAAGACTGTCCGCCGCGGGAATATCCTGTATTGCCGCCATACCGGCTGAAAGGGAAGGAAAAAGGATGGATCCTCGGTTTTCTGGAGGGCAGAGACGCCGAGAAGGTCGCATGGTTACGTTCTGACTGGGCCGAACATCGGGACAGAGTCGGAGAGTTTGTGGAAAGGAACGACGGAAAGACAGGGCTGCCCGCGCTCGACGTAGAAATTCCAGTCATTCTCTCCCCAGCCCATGGAGACCTAAACGCTAACAATGCAATACTCTGGCTGCATCACCCAGACCAGCATTTCTTGATTGACTTCCCTTTCTTCCAGGAATCGGGCCACGCGATGCAGGATTTCGCGCGCCTGGAGGTCGAAATCGTATTTGCCCTGATGGAATGTCAAGCCGAAAGTTACAACGATTTGCCTGCCCGTGATCATACGTACACGCAGTTGCCGCTTTGGTGTGAGATGGCTGATCACCTACTCACCGAAGATGGATGGCAAGGGGAAATTAAATGGAAGAGCGCCGGGTTCAAAGGTAACATCACACAATGCTTTGAACTGATTCAACTGCTCCGCCAAAAGGCCAAAGACATTCAGCAGCGTCAAATCGACAAAGCAAACATTCCTGGTTTTTTCGAGGAATACCTGCCTGCGCTGCTGTACTACACGCTGCGTGAAATCGGTTATCCGTCACGCACAGTCTTTAAGCGATTGCTTGCGGTCTATAGCGCCAGCCAGATTCTCATACGACTCGGTCAATTAACCGCAGGGCGATTCTGAGGCGCAAGAGGGAAGCCAGGTATGAGCACAACAGCTTTGTTCATCGAGCTATTGATCACGGGGGTTCAAGCCGCGATCTGGCTGACCCTGCTCATCCTCTGCCTGCTCGGATTCGATTGGATAAATCCGGAACGACTCAAAGGATTCGAGTTGACGCTTACCGTCGTCCTTCTGCCGATCATCTATCCCGCCGGCGTCTTCATTGACAATCTGGCGGACAGGCTCTTCAGACCCTGGGAGCTGAAGATTCGAGAGCCGTACAACCTCAAAAAGACTCAGACCGCGCTGACGCTGCTGATGCGGACCAAAGATCAATCGCTCGCATCTCACTTCTCGTACATCAGGAGCCGGATTCGGATCAGCAGGTCATCCGCGTTCAACTTCGCCCTGATGACGATCGCGAGCGTGGCCTTCACCGTCGTCAGGCTCCGCAGCGTCCCGAAATTTCCGTTCTGGAGAACGTTGCTGCTCGAAATTATCGTGGGCTCCTCCTTAACGGCGCTGGCCGCGCTGGCCTGGCTTCATATCAATCGCTCCTTTTTCAAATGGGTTGTCAGAGGATACGATATCGACCCCGACATAAGCGGGACAGGAACTATTGAAGAGGCCGTTCTGGCCGCGTCTCTTTCAGAAGCAAACAATGAGAAAAAGTCAGACGGATGAAAACGTTTGATCGCCTCGTGGCTGCGGAGCGTGTGCAGGGCGACGAGGTCGAGCAGGCGCGCGCGCTTCTTGAAGATGAACGAATTGAGAGCGGGCGATCTTCATTACATCACAAATTCTTCGCGCAGCGGAACCCCGAGATCATCCATCGTTCCAGCGGATGAAAGAAGTTTCTATAGGTCGATCGGATGTGAATTTGCGGCGTGGCGAACGATCCGCCCCGCAGCGTCTTCTGCCCGACGAACCACTTGTCATTGTACTCGTCGAATTCGGATTTGAAGCCAGGATACGGGGCGTAATCCGACGTCGTCCACTCCCAAACGTCTCCGATCATCTGGTGGCAGCCGTAGGCGCCGCGGCCTTGCGGCATTGAGCCAATCGGCGCGACGCCCCAGAACTGATTGTCGAAGAGGTTTGCCCGCGTCACGTCGGGCGCCGCATCGCCCCACGGGAATTGTCGTTTGGCTTGCTTCTTCGGATCGAAGCAGGCCGCTTTCTCCCATTCGGCTTCGGTGGGCAGCCGCTTCCCTGCCCACTTGGCGTAGGCAGCCGCTTCAAAATAACTGACGTGCGAGACCGGCTCGATGGCCTTCTCTTCGACGCTATGCAGGCCATGAAAGTCGCGGATCGTCCATTGGCCGTCTCTCTCCTCCCAGTAGAGCGGAGCCCGCCAATGCTCACGATTGACCGCCTCCCAGCCCTCGCTCAGCCACCAGCGATAATCGCTATAACCGCCGGAGTTGATAAATTCGAGAAAATCGCCGTTGCTGACCGGCGCCCGGTCAATCGCGAAATCCTGCATAAAGACCGTGTGCTGCGGCTTTTCATTGTCCCAGGCGAAATCGTCGCCGGCGTAACCGAGCGCGAACAAACCGCCCTCGACCTCGGCCATCCCGTTAACGGTTTCGGACCCGGCGGGCGCAATGGTCTTCGGCGCGTCGTAAAGCTCACAGAGCAGATGCTTGATGTCGTAGACCAGCAACTCCTGATGCTGCATCTCGTGCTCCAATCCCATCCGCGTGAGCGCGAGCATTTTTTCAAAGTCAGGCCGAGTCTCGACATTTTTCAAAAACCCGATCACCGCCTGGTCGACGTGATTTCGATAGCGAACGGTCTCCTTCACCGTTGGGCGCGAGCGCGTGCCGCGCAGCGATTTCTCGATGCGTTCGCCAAAGCCTTCGTAGTAAGAGTTGAAGTAGAAGAGATATTCTTTGTCGTAGACACGATAGTCCGTCAAGTAGGTTTTGAGCAGCGTCTCGAAAAACCATGACGTGTGGCCGATGTGCCATCGCGGCGGACTCATAAATTCGGCGGTCTGCACGACATAATCTTCGATTTCGAGCGGCGCGACGATCCGCATCGTCTGAGCGCGAACCCGGTTGAACAATTCTATCGTCGCTTCGACTCTATTCGCGTCTCTTCGTATGGCTTCGTGAATCATAATCAAATGTTCAGCAAATTGTTTAGCGATTCGGCCAGCGTTGGGTGAGCGAAGATTCCGTCTTTTAAAACGGTATATGGCAGGTTGCCCATCATCGCAATCTGGATCATCGCCATGATCTCGCCGCCCTCGATTCCCAGTACGGCGCAGCCCAGAATCCGCTTCGTGTCGGCGTCTATGACGGCTTTCATAAAGCCCCGGCTCTCGCTCACCTCCAACGCCCGCGCAACATAGCTCATCGGCATCTTGGCCACGCGAATGTTCAAGCCCCTGGCTTGCGCCTCCGACTCGCTCAAACCGACGCGTCCGAGCTGCGGGTCAATGAATACGGTATACGGCACAAAGCGATCATTGACCGTCGCGTTCCCCTTTTCAATCAGATTGGTTCGGATGATGCGGTAATCGTCGTAAGAGATGTGAGTGAATTGCGGGCCGCCTTTCACGTCGCCGAGCGCGTAGACTCCGGGCGCGGTGGTTTCCAATCGATCGTTCGCTTTGATGAATCCGTTCCTGTCGGTTTCGATCCCGGCTGACGAGAGGTTCAAGGTCTCGCTGTTCGGCGCGCGCCCGGCGGCCGCGAGCAGATGCGAGCCTGTGAGCGTTCGGGCGCCCTCCGGCGTTCGCACGGTCAGACGAATCTCGCCGCCTCCGCCCTTCTCAACGCGCATAGCCTCAGTGTCCAGCAGAACTTCGACGCCGTCTTCCTGCAAAATCTTCGCGACCTCATCGGCCACATCCTGATCTTCGCGTCCGAGCAGTTGGCGCGCGCGCTGGACAATCGTCACGCGGCTGCCGAATCGCCGGAACATCTGCCCGAATTCGATCCCCACGTATCCTCCGCCCAGAACCAGCAGATGCTCTGGCAATTCATCCAACTCCATGATCGAAGTCGAATCGAGCGCCTTGATCTGATCGAGGCCGTCTACCCGCGGGTCCGCCGGACGGCAGCCAGTGTTGATGAAGATTTGTTTCGCGGTGAGATGTCGAATGTCGCCGTCATTCATTTTCACGGCGATTGACTGCGGGCCGGTGAAGCTCGCTTCGCCGAATAGCAGGTCGAGATTTTCCGTATTTTCGATTGAGCGCTGGCTACCGCTGCGAAAGCTGTCGACGATGGATTGCTTGCGTTGACGGACCTCGACCATGTTGACCAACACTTCGCCGGCGTGGACTCCGAAGTCCGCTGCGCGCCGCGCGAGGTAGGCCACACGGGCGCTTGCGACCATCGTCTTCGTGGGCGTGCAGCCCACGTTGATGCATGTTCCGCCGATATACAGGCGCTCGATGACCGCTGTCTTCCATCCGGCGTTGGCCAGAGCTTTCGAGAGCGGATTTCCCGCCTGGCCCGTGCCGATCACAATCGCGTCGTAAGTTGTCGGATTTGCCATATTCAAATCACTACCAGCGAATGCCCGCCATATTCGATCACTCGCCCGATGATCGTCGCCTCCGCATATGTCTCGCGCAATCTCGCAAGCATCGATTCGGCGCGGTCGCCGGCGATTGAGATGAGCATTCCGCCCGCAGTCTGTGGATCGTAGAGCAAGCTGATTACTTCTTTCTCAATGCCAGCGTCGATCGTTATGTCGGCGCCGACATATTCGCGATTGACCCTGTCGCCTTTGGTGAGCATTTTGCGACCGGCCAGGTCGAGGGCGCCTGGCAACAGAGGCGCGCGGTCGGCGATGATTTCGAGTGTGACCTTGCTGGCCCTCGCCACTTCCCAGGCGTGGCCTAGCAAACCGAATCCGGTGATGTCGGTCGCGCCGCGCACGCCGAATTCGCGCATCGCCTCGGCTGCGGCGCGGCCCGGCGTCAACATGGTTTCAATGGAGACGGCTGCCACTTCGGCGCTCGCCTTCTCGAATTTTATGCCGGTCGAGATGACGCCCGTGCCTATCGGCTTGGTCAGAATCAGCGCGTCGCCCGCGCGCGCGCCGGCGTTGGCCGCGATCTGATCGGGGTGAATCAATCCGGTGACCGCGTAGCCGAACATGATTTGATCGTTGTCCACGCTATGACCGCCGACCAGCGTAACTCCGTTCTCATTGAGAGTTTTCAATCCGCCGCGCATGATCTCGCCGAGGATCGCGTAGTCCACGTCTTTTTTCGGGAAACAGGTGATGGACAGCGCGGTGATCGGCGTCCCGGCCATCGCCCAAACGTCGTTGATCGAATTGAGCGCGGCGATGCGCCCGTAATCGAACGGGTCGTCGACGATCGGCGTGAAGAAATCCACGGTCTGAACCAGAGCCAGGTCGTCGCGCAAAAGATACACTGCGGCGTCATCGGCGGTGTCATAGCCGATAATCAACTCGGGAGTGTGTGGTTGTTCAGGTAGACCGCCCAGAACCTGGGCGAGCGCGCTCGGCGACAGTTTCGACGCTCAACCCGCGCAATCCACCATTTGCGTCAATCGCTTTGGCATAGCCTCTCCGAAAATCAATCACGAAGAAACGAAGAACACGAAGAAAGACTGGAAGAAATCTTTGTGCGCTTCGTTCTTCGTGGATGATTTTTATCGTTTCAGCGCGCCGTCAAAGACGGCGCAAATAAAATAATGGGGAGACCGGGAGTTCGTAGAGAAATTATCTCACACTCCACTCATCTTTCAGTCTCCCCATTCACGTATCAGCTCTTCATTAGTCTTCGACGGATTTCGCGGCGCCGCGTCTGCCTGTCGGCGCGGGAGTTGGAGCGGCTTCAGCGGCTGCCGGCGCGGCTGCCGCTTGCGGTTTGCCGATGCCCAACGCGGCGCGGACTTCAGCCTCGATCTTGTCGCGCATCGCCGGGTTGTCGCGGAGCGTATTCTTCGCGTTGTCGCGCCCCTGGCCCAGCCGCTCGCCCTTGTACGAGAACCACGCGCCGGCCTTGTCGACGATCTTGTTCTCGACGCCGATGTCGATCAACTCGCCGAGCTTCGAGATTCCCTCGCCGTATACGATGTCGAACTCGGCTTCGCGGAAGGGCGGCGCTACTTTGTTTTTGACGACTTTGACTTTGGTGCGATTTCCTATGACGTGCTCGCCGTCTTTGATCTGCGTGATGCGCCGGATGTCCAGGCGCAATGTGGAGTAGAACTTCAGCGCGCGTCCGCCGGTGGTCGTTTCGGGCGAGTTGTGAACAATGACGCCATCAACCATATAGGAGTGATTGCCTTCGATTTCGAGATCGAAACGGTTCATTGAACGCGTAGGCGGTTTGACGTAAATCTTCGAGATGCGCGCAGGAACAGAGCGACGGTAACGCAGCATCTCCAGAGTCGTTCCGTTCACACGTAAATCGCCAATATCCGGACGCCACTCAAATTGGCCGCGGAAGCTCGGATGCAATTTGTAGTCGACCGCCGGATGTAAATATGACGCGATCATATGATGCAACCGCAGCGCCTGTTCGGAGTTGAACCAGAAGCCGCGCCCGTCGTCTCTGGGCCTGCCGACTCCAAGTCGCTCAAATAACTCGATCACACGCTCGCGATCGGCGCCCTTGAGGGACTTGTTATAGACCACAGCCTTGCCGTGTCCCCAACGCTCGTAATGTCCTGCGTAAGAGCCATCGTCTCCGTACCAGACCGCAACGCCGCGCGCGTCCAAGCGATTCAGCAAAGAGGGTGACGCCTTACGCTCGCCGTTCTCTCCATAGACATCTTGACGCAAGTCTAACAACGTTGGGAACGAGTAGGTGTCAAACCCGAGTCCACGTCCCATTGGTCCGACCGGGCGCGAAAGCGGCGCCAGCATCTGATGTTTCCAGCGCAAGTACTCTTCTTGCCCCGGACTATGACCGACGCGGAACATGGCGGTGTGTGTCCCCGCCTGCCTGAGTGAGCCATCTCCCATCACGCCGCCCAGGAGAAGCTGGACTTGATCGTCCGTCAGGTAATAGTCGGTAACCATTGACAGCGCCTCATCACCGACGCGCAGATCGCCCGCCGCGATCTCGCCGTTCGGCGTGAAGATCGTATGGTTCGGCGTCACCCCGAAACAGCGGCGTCCCGATGGCCCGCCTTCGACCTCAAACTGAAGGAAGTAATCCGCCGGCCCATTGTTGAACCAATTGACGACGCGGCGTGGTTCGATCGCTCCGGTCTTCGGGTTGAAGCTCAAAACCTCGACCGGCATCCGTTGATTGACGAGCTTGCCGATCTTCTCGGTCGTGCCATCGGCCAGCGTGACGCGCGCGTTGTAGTGGAAGCAGCCGAACATGACCCCTATCTTCTCGCGTATCTGGTTGATGAAGATCAGACAGGTGTTCGACCGGCCCACGACCGCCGTGAGTTTGCGCAGCGCCTGTGACATCAAGCGCGCCTGCAAGCCGGGCAGGCTGTCGCCCATATCGCCTTCGAGTTCGGCGCGGGGGGTGAGCGCCGCCACCGAGTCGATCACCAGCGCGTCTACGGCGTTCGACCGCACCAGCGATTCGGCGATCTCCAGCGCCTGCTCGCCCGAATCCGGCTGCGAGACGAACAGGTCGTTGATGTTGACGCCGAGCTTCTCGGCGTACTTGGCGTCGAGCGCGTGTTCGGCGTCGATGTAAGCCGCGATGCCACCCGTTTTCTGCGCCTGGGCCACGACGTGCAGGGCCAGCGTGGTCTTGCCGGAGCTTTCAGGGCCGAAGATTTCGATGACGCGCCCGCGCGGTAATCCGCCGACCCCGATGGCCGCGTCAAGGCCAATGCTCGAAGTCGAGATCACCGGCACGTCTTCGGACTTGTGATCGCCGAGGCGCATGATCGCGCCCTTGCCGAATTGCTTTTCAATGTTGAGCAGAGCCGCTTCGACGGCCTTCGCCTTTTCATTCTTTTCCATTGCCATAGGTTTTTACTCTTTCTGTCCATTCTCCCGGTCAACCGGGAGGAAACGCAGGTTGATGGTTAGCCCAGGCTCTCGGCCCGCTGCCAGTTCGAGCGGATCGGATACCGATCCGCCGATGGCGACGCCCTTAGGCAGGATAGTCACTCTTCTTCATCTACAAGCCACACGGGGGGCCCCGCTATTTTCAATAAAGGCGTGTAGCTTATGATGATTTGAACTGAACTCGGCTCTCCCTGATAACTCACTCATTGATTCTTTATTCATTCGGCTGAACGTACGCGATTATAGCATGCGAAGTTTCCGTCAAAACAGTACCGCGCCTGTAGGGGCTGGGATTCCCTATCCGCGTTCATGACCGAGGCGATTAGTCGGAAATACACGCTCCTACGCGCGCGGCGGCGCCGGGGCCCCAACTTCAAATTCAGATCATTTGCGCGGGGTCTTCCTCAGGGGGACTGGAGAGATCGAGAAAGCGTTGAGGTCGCGCCAGAGCAGCTCGACGAAGCGCGATTCGCTGACTTTGATCTTGCGGCGCGGGAAGATGCTCGACCATCCGAGCGCGGGGGGAGTGGGCAATTTGTCGCCGGCTCGGGCCTGCACCGCCGCGCGATAGTCGGCGTCTTGCGGGTTGATCTCGTAAGCGAGGCGGAAATGTTCGCGGGCCTCCGACGTGCGGTTCGATTGCCAGTAGATGAAGCCCAGACTGTATTGAGCTATGTCGAAATGAGGGTCGAGCCGGATGGCTTTTTGCAGGTGCCTCATGGCCTTCTCCGGACGGCCCTGCTCCAGATAAGTGCGGCCGACCAGGTAATGCATCTCGGGCGAGGGGTTGAGTTCGAGGGCGCGCCGCAGATGCGAGAGGGCGTCGTCCAGTTTGCCTTCGCGCGCGAAGAGGCGCCCAAGTCCGTAATGGGCGGCGAAGGACTGGGCGTCGAGCGTCAGCGCGCGCTGCAAGTGTATCTTCGCCGATTCCGCCTCGCCCTCGTCGCCGCTCAACAATCCGAGCAGCAGCCGGGCGCCGAAATGATCGCTCTGCTCGTCGAGCGCGCGGCGCAAGAAGACCGCCGCTTCGAGCGATTTGCCCAGGTTGAAATAATATTCGCCGATGGTGAAGCTGAGTTCGGCGTTGCGCTCGTCGAGCGAGAGCGCCGATTCGAGCATTCGTAAGCCCCTTCGCGTGCGGCCTTCGCTGATGAGAAGTATCCCCTCCTCTACCTGATCGATGAAATCCTCGCGGACCGCGCCGCGATAGGCCGAGATGATCTGATCGCAGCGTTCGTCGAGGCGTTCGCGTTCGGCGGTCTCTTCGTAATGGCGGGCGACGCGGCTGCGCCACCGCTGTTCGAGTTCTTCGGGGTTGACCGCGCGCATCTCGGTGAGGATCTCAGTCAGCGCTTCGAGCATCATGTGGTCGTAGAAGCTGCCCGTCGCCTGCTGCTGCGCGAGTTCGAGCAACTGTTCGAACCGGTCGTTGGCGCGCGTCAGCGCGGATTCCAGGGCGCTGATGCGCTCGAGCAGATGCTCTTCAAGGGAGTTCTCGTTGACGTCGAAGGCGGAAGAGCCGCGCGGGCGCGAAATCAACATCAAAACCGCGCCGCACTCTTCGCAATATTCCGCGTCAGATGGATTCGCTTTCTTGCAACGTTGACAAAAGACCATATATGACGACCAACAGATTTATCTTCAGGCGGCTACCCTCTCAACGGCCAGCGCGACGGCGTTTCCGCCGCCCAGACAGAGGCTCGCGACGCCGCGGCCGGCTCTTCGTTTAATCATTTCGTGAATCAGCGTCACCAACACGCGCGCGCCAGAGGCGCCGATGGGGTGACCGAGCGCTACCGCGCCCCCATTCACGTTGACCTTCTCCGGGTCAAGTCCGAGTTGCTCAATCAACGCGACCAATTGCGAAGAGAAAGCCTCGTTGAGTTCAAACAAATCGACGCTTTTCAAATCCCATCCGGCTTTGTCCGCAACCTTCCTGACCGCCTCGACCGGGGCCATCATCACCAGTTTCGGCTCGACGCCCGAGGTGGCCTGGGCGACGATCCGGACGAGCGGCGCGCGACCCAACTTCCGCGCGATCTCTTCCGAGGTCACGACGCAAGCGGCCGCGCCGTCGTTGATCGTCGAGGCGTTGCCGGCGGTCACCGCGCCGTTCGGACGAAATGCGGGCTTCAACTTGGCCAGCGCGTCGAGCGATGAATCTTCGCGCGGCCCCTCGTCGATGTCGAAAACCAATGGAGCGCCCTTGCGCTGGGGAATCTCAACCGGCGTGATTTCGTCTTTGAACCTTCCGGACTTGATCGCGGCCACCGCCTTTCGCTGCGAGCCGAGCGCGTATTCGTCCTGACGCTGGCGAGAGATGTTGTACTTCTCGGTCACCACCTCTCCGGTTTCGCCCATGTGCCAATGATCGAAGGCGCACCAGAGACCGTCATGAATCATCGAGTCAATGATCTCGCCGTCGCCCATGCGATACCCCTCGCGGGCTTTCGTCAATAGATAAGGCGCGTTCGACATCGACTCCATCCCGCCTGCGACGATCATGTCATTGTCGCCGAGCGCGATTGACTGCGCGGCCAGCATCACCGATTTCAAACCCGATCCGCAGACTTTGTTGACGGTCAGCGCGGCGACCTTGTCGGGGAGGCCCGCGCCGAGCGCGGCCTGCCGGGCCGGATTCTGCCCCAATCCCGCTTGCAACGCGCATCCCATGATCACTTCATCAATCTGCGAAGGATCGAGCCTCGCGCGCTCTACGACCGCGCGCACAACTACGGAGCCAAGTTGCGGCGCGGTGAACGACTTTAGCGCCCCTTGAAATTTTCCGATTGGAGTGCGCGTCGCGCTGATGATGACCGGCTGTCCCATGATTGATTACTTCCTTTTCCGATTTCACGATCTGATCCATGATCGAATCAATCGCCGACATTCATTCCGCAAAAACGATTATAACGGCTCATGGGTGTGAGTCAAATTATCTCAAGGCATGCGCATAGACCTTAAGAGCGCGCCTCATGATCTTTGTGGTTGCGAATTGTGGCGCGCTCTGGCGACGTCGAGGGGCTTGACGGAAAAAGTCGGTTGTGTGAGCATACGCATTCGCTAATGATCAACATCGATCATCTCGCATTGACAAGGCGGCGTAGCCAAGTGGTAAGGCAGAGGTCTGCAAAACCTTTATCCATCGGTTCGATTCCGATCGCCGCCTCCATTCATCTCATAATTCCCTGCGTAGCCATGTATTCATCGCCGGCGGTGACTTTTCCGTCCAGCATCTTCAGCTTCCGATCGGCGAGGTGAAGGAAGCGCGAATCGTGAGTGACCAGGCAAACGGTGGAGCCGTTCGCGTGCAACTGTTTCAGCAGATTCATGACCATCTGCCCGCTGGCCGAATCGAGGTTTCCGGTAGGCTCGTCGGCGAGCAGGATGGTGGGCTTACAGGCCAGGGCGCGCGCGATGGCGACGAGCTGCTGATGCCCGCCCGAAAGTTGGCCCGGGCGACTGCGCGCCCGATCCGCGATGCCCATCATCTCCAGGAGCTCCGTCACGCGCCCGCGCCGCTCGGACACCCTCATGTTCGAGTAGGCGAGAGGCTGCTCCACGTTCTCAAACACCGTCATGTCGCCAATCAGGTTGAAGCCCTGGAAGACAAAGCCGATATCCTGATTGCGGACGCGCGCGCGGTCTGACAACTTCAGGTTCTGCACCGGCTGTCCGTCGAAGCAATAGACGCCGCCGGTAGGAGAGTCGAGCAGGCCCATGATCGCCAGCAGCGTGGATTTGCCGCACCCCGACGGGCCGAATACAACGACGAACTCTCCGCGGTTAATGGTCAGATCGACGCCGAGCAGCACGCGCGTCTCGACGCTTCCCTGACGAAAAGACTTCGTTATGTCCTCCATCAAGATCAGGGGCATATTCAGCGGCGGATTCGATCTCATCACGTTTCCTCCGAATGTTTGGCGAATGTTCGAGTTGTTCCGTAGAGGGTACCGGTCACAAATACGCTTGCGGCCGCTATCTGGTTCAATTGTTTTTGTTCCAATCGTTTCAAATCATGCCTCACGTCATCTGTGAAGCGAACTTCATTGCGCGGCCGGCCGTTGGTGCTAAAAAAATAGCATGTTGATCCTCTTTTGTCACGACTGAAATCTCCTTTTGGGACGCCGATTGATTGAACTGGCGCGAGACTTCAGAACCTATCCATTCATATTTCCCTGTCACGCATTTTCCTGTCGGCGAAACGCCTGGCGGTAAAATGCAGGACAGGAATATAGTGAGTGCGAGCTCAGCCGCTCGGGTTTCAACTGTCCTTCTAATCATCGCGAAAATCATCGCGAAAATCGCGCTTCCGCCGATAATTACGACGAACCTGGCGTCTCAGGGCGCAAGAATAATCAGTTAGCGGGCGCGCTATCTGCTTTCGGCAATCTCCACTCCCTCGATCACGTCGCCGCGCGCGATGCGATCAACGACCTCCATTCCGCCGACGACCTGTCCGAAGACCGTGTAGCCGCCGTCCAGATGCGGCTGTGGCGAGTGCGTGACGAAAAACTGGCTGCCGCCGGTGTCCTTGCCCGAGAGAGCCATCCCGACCACGCCGCGGGTGTAGGGCCTGGTGTTGATCTCGCAGCGTATCTGATAGCCGGGACCGCCCTCGCCGTCGCCGCGCGGGTCGCCGCCCTGAATGACGAAATTTGGAACGACGCGGTGAAAAATGAGGCCGTTGAAGAAGTCCCTGCGCGCGAGCGTGATGAAGCTGTCCACCGTGATCGGCGCGTCTTGCGGGAAGAGTTCGATCCTGATCTCGCCTTTGGCGGTGTAAATCGTGGCCGTGACCTTTTTATCGAGGCGCGCGGCGACGCGTTGATAGAAGGATTTGTCATGGCCGGTTTGAACGACGCCGATGCGGTCGGAGAAATCGCCCGCGCCCATTTGTTTCAGCAGGTCGACGGCGTGGCGGCGGACGAGGTGATCCTGGTCGGAGAATGCGGATTTGATCGCTTCGACCGCTTCAGGCTTTTTATGCTTCGAGATGGCCGTGAGAATGGCGAGCCTGGCGTCGTTGGCAGGGTCATTTTTCGCCCGCGCCAGGGCCTCGATCAACGCGGAGAGGTTTTTATCGTCCGGCGAATCGGCGATTAATGACGCGGCCGTGGAGCGCACGATCACGTCCGGGTGCGAAAGCCGCTCACGCAAGATCAGCGACAGGTTTTCGACCTTGAGTTTCGCGGCCGCGCGCAAAATATCGGGCAGCGCCTGCGCAGATACTCTGTCTTGAAATGACGGGTCGAGCATTTTCAAAATAACCGTTCGCGCCCGCGGCGCTTCGATTTCCGCCACCCCTCGGGCGAACGCGGCCACGCGGCGCCAGTCGTTCTCGGCCCTCGGCGGCAAATTGTCGCCCAACGCCGCAAAAAACTCTTTTCCGCCGAAGCGCGCCATCGCCACCTCGACTTCGGCTTCCCCGATCCGGCGCGCGCGCCGGAGGAACGGCAGCGCGCGCTCGTCTTTGATCGCGCCCAGAGCGGCGATGATTTCGAGCAGCGCGCCGAGGGCCGGCGCAGCTGCGCGACGCTCGCCGACATTAGCGCCTGTCGGCGCGAGGAGTTTTTCGCCCAATGACGCCAGCGGTTCGACCGCGCGCCGGTCATTCAACGCGGCCAACGCGCGCACAGCGCTGACCTGAACCCGATCGTTCTTATCGCCGAGCAGTTTGATCAGCGGCTCGACCGCTCGCGCGTCCTTGCTCGCCCCGAGCGCTCGCGCGGCGTTCGCCCGCGCGTCGGCGTCCCCGTCATTCAGCGCTGCGATCAAAGCGGGGACCGCTCCTTCAATCGGCTGGCGCAATCGCGCGAGAGCGTTAGCCGCCTGCGCGCGTATATCCGCGTCCTTCGACTTCAACTGGGCTGCGAGTGGTTCGACCGAAGCCGGATTCCTGAGCCGCATCAAAGCGGTGACGGTCAGCGACGAGAAAAGCTTTTGATCCGCCGAAAGCTCTCCGCCGACCGCGGGAAGATGTTTGACGAGCGATTGGCTGATCGAATCGAGCGTCGCCTGTCCCAACTTTTCCGCGTTCGCCTGAACGGCGGAGATCTTACCGAGCGCTTCAATCGCGCGCGCCCGCGCGTCCGGAGACTCCTTCGATGAATTGACGACCTCGAGCAGCGCTTTTGCGGCGCCGGCGTCCTCGATCTCTCCCAGAGCGAAAGCGGCCATCGCGCGAACCGGCGCGTTCTCATCCTTTTGCAACGCCGCGATGAGCGGCGCCGTTCCCCGCTTATCGCCGATGCGGCCGATGGCCAGCGCGGCACGGCGTCGCACAGCGGGGTTTTGATGTCTGAGGAGGCCGGTCAATTCGTCGCCGTTGAGATTGCGCTCGTCTTCAAGCTGAATGATCCGAATGTGAATCTCCGGCGGTATCCCCAGGCTCTGGTGATTCTGCGTCTCATCGGCCGATACGCCGATGGTAAAAACGATCAGGGAAAGGAAGATGAATTTCATACTGCTTGTTTTCATCAACAATCAAGCTCCTCCGAAGATCAATCCAGAAGAAACGAAGGAGGCGAAGACTCTTCCGCCCCTTCTTCGCGCCCTTCATTATCTTAATGATCGATTCCTACTTTTGTTTCGCGGCGGCCGTCGTTCCGCCGCCCGCTTGCGGCGCTTTCTGCGCGGCCTTCGCCTTCTCGACGATCTGCGCCACGTCTTCCAAGAGCTTCTTCGCGTCGTAGACGACGCCGTCCTTGATCGTCCACTTCACTCCGCCGACGCGTTCGACCTGGCCGGTTTGATCGTTCAGCCGAATCGCGCCCGTGCCGTACAGGACCTTCAAATTCGCGACCGGGTTTTCAGGCACAATGATCAGGTCGGCCAGTTTGCCCGGTCGGATGACGCCGAATTCCATCGGAAGGCCCTGCTGTTGAGAGAGCAATTCCGCGCCGTTGAAGGTCGCCGAGCGAATCACTTCGAGCGGATGGAATCCCGCTTCCTGCAGCAGTTCCAACTCGCGGATGTACTCGAAGCCGTAGGTCTTGTAGATGAAGCCCGAATCCGAGCCGGTGGTCACTCGGCCGCCGCGATTTTTGAATTCGTTGACGAAGGCCATCCAGAGTCGGAAATTGTTCTTCCATTCGACCTCGTCCTGCGTCGTCCAGTAGAACCAATAGGAGCCGTGGGCTTCGCGGCTGGGCTGATAGAATTTCCATAACGACGGCAGCGTGTAGCGTTCGTGCCATTCGGCTCGCATGGCGCGCATCAGGTCGCGGCTGGCTTCGTAGATGGTGAACGTCGGGTCGATCGTGAAGTTGAGCCTGATCAGTTCGTCCATCACTTCGTTCCACTTCTTGCTGCCAGGCGGCGCGGCCTGCTTCCACAATCGCCCGGCCTGGCCGAAACGGTGCGATTCGTCGTTGTAGTTGTAATCGAGCGGAAAGTCTTGCACCACGCGGTCGGCGAAGAGCGATTCTGGCAAGCCGTACCAATGCTCCATTGAACCCATGCCCATCCGCGCGGCCTGAATGACGTTCGTCCGCGCAACGCCTGTTTGCGACATATGCGTCGTCGAACCCATTTGCAGTTTCTTCGCTTCGTCGAGCAGCGGGCCCAGGATTTCAGGATCGAAGATTGAATCGCCGCCAATGATTTTGAATCCGTCGGCGCCTTTCTGCTTCGCCCAGCGGACGTATTCGCGCGCGAGCTCCGGCGTCGTGACCTGGCCTTTGTCCCAACCCATACCCGGACGGACGTAAGCGAAGATGCGCGGCGCGACGATCTGATTTTTTGCGCTGCGCTCGCGCTCGCCGAGCGTCCAATCGACGCCGTTGCCGGAGCCGGGATCGCGAATCGTCGTCACGCCGTGCGCCATCCACAATTTGTAGACGTATTCGGCGGGCGTCCCCTGCGCGACGCCGCCGATGTGCGCGTGACAATCGACGAGGCCCGGCAGCACATACATCCCGCTGGCGTCAATCTCTTTCACGCCTTTGGCGGGGCGGCCCGATTCTTTGATTGCAACCCTGGGAAAGCCTACGCTCCTGATCTCCTTGATCCGATTGTTTTCGATGACGATGTCGACGGGGCCCATCGGCGGAGCGCCTGCGCCGTCAATCATCGTCGCGCCGCGAATGACCAGCCGCTCGAACGGCCCCTCACCCTCGCCGGGTTTGCGATCCGGGCCGGGCTGGATTGACCGTTGCGGTGGTTGTGTCTGCGCGAATATAACAACGCAGCCGAGTGTAAATAACAGAATCACAAACCACGATTTGGACGCGAGACGTGACATTGACGTTCTCCTCTCGAAAGGTTGATACGGTACAGCGCGTGTAAGCAAGCGGCTGACCGGCGCCGCCGCCGCGCGCGGTACTCTACCGGTGTCACAATGTCGCTTGCTCTGATTTAACTGCGCGGTTGGCGGGCAAAGGATGTACTCTTTTGCGCCCGGAGGCAAGATTGACACTCCCACCGCTAGAAGCGGCGGGATTCTTGCTTCACCGCGAACGGCCTGCCGTAGCAGGTCTTACACTCGCTCCACAAGCGTTTAACCTCTCGGTATGCCCGACCGCGAGGAGTATTCTCATTCCTTCGTCTCTGATGTTTTTCGCCGCATTTTGATCTCGATCATGCCAGGCCCCACATGCCGGGCATTCCCAGTATCGTTCAGTCAGCGATAGCTCTTGATGCCGATATCCACAACTCGAACACAATTGCGATGATGGATACCATCGATCGATGTAGACAAAGTTTCGGTTGCACCATCTCGCTTTATATTCGATCTGTCGGAAAGTCTCACGGTGCGCGGCGTCTGCAACCGACTTGGCAAGCTTGGTTCTCGACATGCCTTTGAGGTTCAGCGTCTCGCACGCAATCGTGCTCTTACCTTTGACGACCGAAGTGGAAAACTTATGAGCGAAGTCGGCGCGCTTGTTGGCTACCTTCTCGTACTCACGGGCCAATGCGCGACGAGCTTTGGCCCGGTTCGCGCTACCCTTTTTACATCGCGACAACCGGCGAGAGGCGCGCTTGATCTTGCGCTCGGCTTTTCTAAAGAAGCGTGGGTTTTCAATCACTCCTCCGTCCGAGTCGGTGGCGAAACGATCAAAGCCCACATCAATGCCGACTGCCGTTTCGGTGTCAACCGCAGGCATAGGCTGATCAGGCAGGTCGAATTCAACGACCAGCGAGACATACCATTTGCCCGTCGCCTCGCGCTTGAATGTCGCGCTTTTCAAGGGTAAATCGACCGCTTGAGACTGCCTGAGAGCGACCCAGCCGATCTTTGGAATATAGACGCGGCCATCTTCAAGTTTGACTCGCTGAGGAATTCGGAACGATTGATGGGCGTCGTGTTTCTTCTTGAATTTGGGGAAGCCCGCCCGCTTTTGAAAGAAGTTGTCAAACGCCCTCTTGCAATCGGCGATGGCTTGCTGCAACAACTGCGAATCGATCTCTTTCAACCATTCGAAACCGGGCTTGCTCTTAAGTCCGGTCAGTTCGACCGAAAGCTCAGACCAGGAGATGGATTTGCCGTTTTGCTGATAGGTCTCTTTTCGACGCTGGAGCGACCAGTTAAAGACGAACCTCCGCGCGCCCGCATAACGAGCAAGCGCCGCCTCTTGTTTGGCGCTTGGATCAATCCTGAACCTGTAGACCTTTCGTTCCGGCATTCAATCTCTGGTCCCTTGCGAGTTGATGTATTTTGCAATCGGTTGCTCGGATACGGCGCTGGTGGTCGAAGCGAAATAACTCTTCTTGGACACATCGCCGACAATCATGTTGCGACGAGGACCGGATATCCTATGATCCGGCTGTCGGAGAGTCAACGGCGCTACGTGCTGCTTCGCGCCGTGCCAAATTCATCCCACCGCTGGAAGCGGAGGGCTTTCTTTGGCTGTTTTGTAAGAAAAGACCTGCGCCGGTTGAAAATTTTTGCTTCGCGCGCCGTATCTTTTTCCGCCCCTACGGTAATAATTGGTCGAAGGAACAAATGATTCGCTAATAAAGCGAGTAACAAACGTTCAAGATCTCGACAATGTTCGTGTTTGGTTCATCCGAATTTATGACCGACGAAAAATTGCTTGAGAATGCGGCGGCGGGAGACGAAACGGCGTTTGTGGCGCTATACCAGCGCCATCGCGACCTGGTTTTTCGTTTTTCCTATCGTTTGCTGCAATCACAAGAAACGGCGGAGGAGATCACGCACGATTGTTTTTTGAGTTTGATCAAGGAGCCGCGACGGTTCAAGGCCGATCGCGGCAAGGCTTCGCTCAGGACCTATCTTTGCGCGGCGGCCCGAAACCTGGCCTTAAAGCGTTTGCGGCGAGTCGGCGCCGAGACGGCGATTGACGACTTCTCGGAGCGACTGGCGGCGGCGGAGTCGCAAGGGCCATTGCGGTTACTGCTCGACGCAGAAGTTTCCGAGGCCGTCCGCAAGGCCGTCGGCGAATTGCCTCCGCTGCAACGTGAAGCGTTGATCCTGTTCGAATACGAAGAAATGTCGCTGGCTGAAATCGCCGAAGTGGCCGGCGCCGATGTCGGAACAGTCAAATCGCGGCTGCATCGGGCCAGAGAGCGCTTGCGCATCACGCTCGCGCCTTATTTTAAAAGTTTAGATACAACGGAAAAGTGTCGAGTATGAAGAAAGACGATCATCTGGATTTGGAGAATCGGCGGCCCGGCTTGCCGGAAGATGGCGAGTTAAACCGCCTGCTCGCAAGCTGGCAAGCGCCGGAAAGCCTGGGCGAACTCGATCAACGCGCGCTTGCGAGCTATCGCAGGCATTTCAATCGCGGGCGATTGTGGCGGCGTTGGCTGACCGGCTCTATTCACATACCTGTTCCGATTGCGACGGCTGCCGTTTTGTTATTATGCGCGACCTCGTTCCTTGCCGCTCGCAGAGCGACGACTTTTCCGATCGTGAACCCGCCGGCCGCTGTGCCTATAAAGATTGTCGAAGTTCACGTTCCCGTGTTTCAGGAGAAGATCGTGACGCGCGTCGTGTACAAGAATACAGGCGCGCCGAAAACCCAGGAGCGCCCCACTCCTATATCCATACCCCCTCGAATCGACCTGGCGGATTTTCGCCCCGTCAACGAAATCAAAATCATTGTCAGTCATGGAGGTAACGATGCGAAATAGAATATATTTGCTTCTTGCCGCGCTATTGCTGTGTTCGATTCAATTGCGGGCGCAGACGCTTGAGCATCTGGCGCAATCGGCTGGGAGTCCGGAACAACGGGTGAATGGCATTGTGGCGACCTTCTCGTCATTTGCCGAGGGGCGCGCGACGGCGGAGGGAGTCCTCCGCTTCAACGGCGAGGGTGGCGACGACAAAACAATTGGGAGTTTTCTGATCAATCTCTCGACCGGAATGTATATCGGCTATGTCCTGGAAATCGATCGGCTGCCGGATCCCACGAAGCTGAAAATCACAATCAAGCCCATGCCGGAAGAAACCATCGAGGTGACGCGCAATACCATTTTTGGAAAATTGTTGGAGCTGAAATGGCCAAATAGACCCAGTTACGTCCCAGCGCCTCCGCCGAGTTACCCCGAACCGATCGTAATTAACATGACTGACGTGATCAAAATTCCGCTGTGGGTCAAAGCGGGGACGGAATGGGGAGTGGTCGGAGACCAGATTCGTTTTGCCATAGACCGTCCGAGACCCGCGCGTGAGTTCACGCTCGACGATGTGGATTTCAAGTTGACCGACTTTCGTTTGATCATCAACGGCGAAGTCCGCAGCGGCGAGCGTGAAGTGGACGGTTTCTCGGGACCGCTCCCCTCTTTCTATGTGCCGGGGAAAGGACTTTTCATTATCTCGCTCAGGTCGCGCGAAGGACACAATTTTCAGAAGATTGGCGTGGCCGAAGGGAACAAGATCAGTTTCAGCTACGGCGGCGATAAGTACGAATGGGTGAACCATGACCCGGTGATCCCTTTCGGCGGTAAATGGAATTTATGGGTATTGCTAGAGACCGACTACCAGCCGCCTCCTGATCTGGCGGAAGCTTACAAACTGCTCAGCAAGGGGAATTGCTGCGTGTTTGCAAATACAGATGTGGATTACTATAAAAAACCTCCCCCGCCTAAGAAGTGAAGGCCGTTTACAATGAGGAAATGAGCGCATCGAAAACGGTTCCAATAACCTTGCAATCCACGCTTTGACTTGCCATCATCTCGCCGCCAATCACTATCTACGAAGTCACACGAGGAAACACGAAGGGATCGAAAATCTTCGCGCCTCCTCCGTGTGGCTTCGTGGATGATTCTTCTGAAAAACCATGATCCTCTACAAGACCGAACACGGCCCCGTGCTCGAAGAGCGGGGCGAATACTACCAACTCGCCGAAGCCGATTGGGACGTGCTTGTCAATCGTCACGACCACGAGACGGTTCTCACCAGTATGACTCGCCGGGCAGCGCAGCTGTCGAACTTCTCGCCCACGACCGACGCGCTTGCGCCGATCGGCAGGCAGGAGGTCTGGGCGGCGGGCGTGACCTATTTCCGCAGCCGGACGGCGCGAATGGAGGAATCGAAGTCGGCGGGAGGCGGAGATTTCTACGACCGCGTCTATGCCGCCGACCGCCCCGAACTGTTCTTCAAATCCACGCCGCATCGCGTCGCGGGCCCGAATCAGAAGGTGCGCATCCGCCGCGACTCGAAGTGGAATGTGCCCGAGCCTGAGCTGGCGCTGGTCGTCAACTCGCTCGGCCAGATCATCGGCTACACGGTCGGCAATGACATGAGTTCGCGCGACATTGAGGGTGAGAATCCGCTCTACCTGCCGCAGGCTAAAGTCTACTCCCAGAGTTGCGGCCTCGGCCCAGGCATTCTGATCCGCTCGCAGCCCTTGCCCCCAGAGACCGAGATTCATCTGGAGATCGTCCGGGAGAGCGCTACCGCCTTTCACGGCCAGACCAGGCTGAGCGAATTGAAGCGCACGCCGGAGGAACTGGTCGAATACCTCTTCCGTGACAACGCGTTTCCTTACGGTTGTTTTCTGCTGACGGGCACGGGCATCGTGCCGCCTGACGAATTCACGCTCGCGGTCGGAGACGAAATCCGCATCACGATTGATCTGATCGGGACGCTGATCAATCACGTGACTCAATCATGATAAATTGCCACAGAGACAAAGAGACACAGAGACATAGAGAAAGAGAGGTGGAGAGGCGAAGTGATGGAGAGGCCAAGCGGTTTCCTTCTCTCTTTTCCTCCATCCCGATGTTTTTCTTTCTCTGTGACTCTGTGACTCTGTGGCTAAGACTACAAACACAAACAGAGAGAGATGGAACTACACGGTAAAAACATCATTGCTGGCAGGACAGTCGAGGTCGGCGGAGGCGCCTTTCAGGCTTTCGCCCCGGCTTCGGGCAAATCAATCGAGCCGCAATTTGAAGCCGCCACGGCCGATCAGGTCGATCTGGCGCTGGTAGCGGCTGAATCGGCGTTTCACGAATATCGCCGGCTCTCTCCGGAGCGGCGCGCGAGTTTCCTCGAAAAGATCGTTGATGAGATCCTCGCGCTCGGCGACGAATTGATCGAACGCGCGAACGTCGAGACCGCGCTGCCGATAGACCGTTTGATGGGTGAGCGCGGGCGCACGGTCAACCAGTTGCGGATGTTCGCCGATCTTATTCGCGAAGGCTCCTGGGTCGACGCGCGCATTGATCGCGCCATCCCAGACCGCCAGCCGCTGCCGAAACCCGACATCCGTCGAATGCTGATCCCGATCGGCCCGGTGGCCGTCTTCGGCGCGAGCAATTTTCCGCTGGCGTTTTCGGTCGCGGGCGGCGACACGGCTTCGGCGCTGGCGGCCGGCTGCCCGGTCGTGGTGAAAGCCCATCCGGCGCATCCCGGAACCTCGGAGTTGGTCGCGCGCGCTATCGTAAAAGCCGTCGCGGAGGCGGAAATGCCCTCGGGCGTATTCTCGCTGCTTTACGACGCGGGTCACGAGGTCGGCGTCGCTCTGGTCAAACATCCGTTGACGCGGGCGGTCGGCTTCACAGGTTCGCTGCGCGGCGGACGCGCGCTGTTCGACGCCGCCGCAAGCCGCCCCGATCCGATTCCCGTTTACGCCGAGATGGGCAGCGTCAACCCCGTCTTCATTCTGCCCGGAGCTTTGCGCGAACGCGCTGAAGCGATCGCCGAAGGATTGAAGAATTCAATCCTGCTCGGAGTCGGACAGTTCTGCACCTCCCCCGGTCTGGCCGTTGGGCTGCTCGATGAAAACTTCGCGCGGTTCGCCGATAAGCTCGGCGGTTTGATCGCGGGCGCGCAGCCCGGAACGATGCTCTATCCCGGCGTTCTGCAAGGCTACGAAGCCGGGGTGAAAAGACTCGGTGGCCTCGAAGGATTGCAAACGACCCGGTCGCGAACCGAACCTGACGCCGCAAAGACCGAAGCGAGCCCCACTGTCTTCTCCACTAACGCGCGGACGTTTACGCGCCATCACGAACTGAGCGAAGAAGTCTTTGGCCCCTCGACGGTCGTCGTCAGTTGCAATTCGCGCGAAGAGATGAAACAGATCGCGCGCAACATGGAAGGCCATCTGACCGCCACGATTCACGGCACGGCTGATGATTTGCGCGATTACGACTGGCTGATTTCGATACTCGAAAACAAGGTCGGAAGATTGATCTTCAACGGCTACCCGACGGGCGTCGAAGTCTGCGCCTCGATGCATCACGGCGGGCCATATCCCGCGACGACCGATTCCCGCTCGACGTCAGTGGGAACGGCGGCGATCCACCGCTTCGCGCGCCCGGTCTGCTATCAGAACTTCCCTCAGGATGCTTTGCCGGTCGAGTTGCGCAATGTGAATCAGCGCGGCATTTGGAGGCTGGTGGATAATTTGATGACGAAAGAAGATTGCTGATTAGCGACTCTGGAGATCATTGGAACTTTCAGCTTGCGCAAGCGTCTACATGGCTCAGCGTTCTACCTCTGACGAGAATTTCAATTCCTGGAGGAGAGTTCATGCCGAAGTTAACCGACCCTCTCGATCACGTGAAAATAGCGTCGCCGTGTTCGGCGGATTGGGATCAGATGTTTTCATTCGCAGACGAGCGAGTCCGCTTTTGCTCGAAGTGTAATCTCAATGTCTACAATCTATCGGGTATGAGCAGGCAGGAGGCCGAAGCCCTCATCACAAAAACTGAAGGACGCCTGTGCGTCAGGTTTTATCGCAGGGCGGACGGCTCGGTCCTGACGCAGAACTGCCCTGTCGGATTGAAGGCGATCAAACGCCGTGTGGCTTGGATAGCGCAAGTCGTTCTCGGAATGGCGTTGAGTTTTGTTTCAGGCCTTG
>DASTMP010000204.1:0-32929 GCA_035714085.1 Blastocatellia bacterium | reverse complement strand
GACCGGGGCGACGCTAACTCTGAACAACGTCCAACCCTCTGACGCCGGCGACTACAGAGTCGTGGTCAGCAACAGCCTGGGCGCCGTCACGAGCGATCCGGCCACGCTGACGGTCACGACAGGCCCGACTTTCTTCCTGCGCGAGCGATTCGCGGACGGAGACCGGACGACGCGGAACCTGCCCGACTCGGCGGCGTGGTTCACGTCTTCAGGCAGCAATAACCTGACGGCGACCGCCGGTCAGGCGACCCAGATCGTCAGTTCCAGCCGCACGCTGCTCGCCTACTTCACCGACGCCTCCGCGACGCCCGTAAACGTCGGAGCCGATCAGACGCTCACACTCGATTTCACAGTTCAATTCACCGGCTTCGACACCGCGTCATCGGCCGGCGGGAACACGTTCGTGGTCGGTCTCCTTCGTTCCATGGCCAACCCCGACGCCACGAGCGGAACGGGCTTCACCGCGACAGGCCCGCCGAACACCAATGCGCGCGTGAGCGGGGACTTCGGAAGCAACAATCCCACTACCAACTCCTTTAACAATTACGGCGGTTATGCGGCCATGACCTACGCCGGTTTGTCCGGCGTAGACGCTCCGATCAGGCTCTACGCTCGAACGGGGACGAGCGCTGCGCTTCTAAACAACACAAGCCCATTCACGCAATTCACCGGCGACCCGCCCACGTCCTCGACGGCGATGTTCGCAAATACTGATTACCGGGGGACGCTCACGCTCCAGAACACGGGCGCCGGCGTCAGCGTCAGTTACACGTTGATTGACGCGACCACTGGCAGTGTAGTGATGACCTATTCCGCCATGCAGGCGGCGCCATCCTTCACGCAATTCGACACGGCGGCGTTCTATCTGAGTAAGAATGCCAGCAGCGCCAACTACAACTTCATCATCAAGGCTGTGGACATCTCGCTCTCCGGCGGCAATTAAGTGAAGAAGGATGGGCGCTGCGCGCAGATTGACGGAGTCTTTGGAGCGCGGCTGCTTGGAGCCGCTTTGGTAGTCCTCCTGGATTCCATAGATTCCTGGGATCAACGATCCGATTGGGCTTTCTCTACGATCAATGCCGCGGATTCGAAGTGGACTACCAAAGCGGCGCCGAACCAAGGCGCTCCAAAGGCTGCCGCCATTTCAAGTCATGTAAGCTCGCATAGACTGTCGGCGGAGTCTTCGCAAGATGATAAAACGTCGCGACGCAAAAAATATTGCCTGCGACAGTCTCCCGTGTTTTAATTGTCCCGCTATTCATGTATTACGGGTGAATTAATCGATCGGCCAAGGCCATATCCAGCAACAAAAGCCGGGGGTATTCTTCAATTCACCCCAGGCGGTCATTCAGGAGGGACATTGTGAGGCTTACTGACGACGCTCTAGGAGAGATCATGCCGAGGTTGCCACAGGCGAAGCGCCAGCTTTACCTGCCGTTCATAAACAAGGTCATGGAGATCTACGAGATCGATACCCCGCTGCGGGCGTCCGCCTTCCTGGCTCAGATCGCGCATGAATCTGGCGAACTGAGGTATATGGAAGAGATTTGGGGGCCGACGGAACAACAGAATAAATATGAGCCTCCGAGCGAACTGGCCCAAAAGCTCGGCAACACAGAGTCTGGCGACGGTTTCCGTTACCGCGGACGCGGCCCAATGATGATCACCGGCCGCGCCAATTACCAGAAGTATGGCGACCGGCTCGGCGTCGATCTCGTCGGCAACCCCGATCTGGCGACGACTCCGCAATATGCGTTCTCCACGGCGGGTCTTTACTGGAAATTGAACGGCTTGAATGAACTGGCCGACATTCAGGACTTCACCACCATCACAAGAAAAATCAACGGCGGTTTGAACGGCCTGGCGGAGAGGGAAAAATATTACGAAACGGCTAAAGACGCGCTGAGCGCCGCGGACGCCGACGATTTCACTTTTTCGGCGCCTCTCGGCCAGCCCGACGAGAACGAACCGTTCGACGAGCCGCCCGTCCTGCCTCGAGGGCAGGAGTTCATTGAACCGGACTCCATGGACCCCAGAACCTTCAGCGAAACAAAACGCCCCGCAAAAAAATCCAGCCGCGGGTTTGGAAGCCGGTTGAGAAACTGGTTCCGGTGAAGACAAATAGCCACTGCAGCCACAAGGAAAGAGAGACAGAGAGACAGATGGATGGAGAGACAATAAATCCCTCTTTCCCTCTTCCCTCCTTACCTCCTTCCCTGTGGCTAATAGCCCTCATAAAAAGACGGCGAATTGACTGAAGAGCCGTCTAACGGGTACTCTTGTTCCTACCTCGTATTTCAAAACTCAGAGGCGATCAATACAATCGATACACAGGATGTCTTGCGCCTTGACCCACAAATCGCCCAAAACCACGAGGATCTTATGCCGAAATATATTTTCGTCACCGGAGGAGTAGTCAGCGGCCTCGGCAAAGGCATCGCCGCGGCGTCCATCGGCGCGTTGCTCGAAGCGCGCGGTCTGAAGATCACGCTGATGAAATTCGACCCGTACATTAACGTCGATCCCGGGACAATGTCGCCTTTCCAGCACGGTGAGGTTTTCGTAACCGACGACGGCGCGGAGACGGATCTCGATCTCGGCCATTATGAACGTTTCACCGGAGCCCGGTTGACGCAAGCCAACAACTGGACTTCGGGTCGCATTTATTTATCAGTCATCGAAAAAGAGCGCCGCGGCGATTACCTGGGCAAAACCATCCAGGTCATCCCGCACATCACGAACGAGATCAAGGACGCGATCAAAGCCGTCTCGGACGGGATGGACGTCGTGATAGTCGAGATCGGGGGCACGGTCGGCGACATCGAATCGCTTCCCTTCCTCGAGGCCATACGCCAGATGGGCAACGAGGTCGGGCGCCACAACGCCGCCTTCGTACACCTCACGCTGGTGCCTTTCATCGCCGGGTCTGGCGAGCTGAAGACCAAGCCGACGCAGCATTCGGTAAAAGAGTTGCTGGCCATCGGGATTCAGCCCGACATCCTGCTCTGCCGCTGCGACCGCGAACTGCCTGCGGAGATGAAGGCCAAGATCGCGCTCTTCTGCAACGTCTCGCAGGACGCCGTGATCAACGCGCCCGACGTCAAATCGGTATACGAAATACCCATAGTCTTCAACCACGAAGGGCTCGACCAGTTGATAGTGGACCTGCTACGGTTGCCTCTCGGCGACACCGACCTGCGGCAATGGAACGCGCTCGTCAACCGGATACACAGCGCGCGCGAATCGGTGACCATCGGCGTCGTCGGCAAATACGTAGAGCTCGAAGATTCTTACAAGAGTCTGAACGAGGCGCTCGTCCACGGGGGATTCGCCAACAATCTGCGCGTCAACCTGCGCTGGATCGAGAGTGAAGACCTGATGACCAACGACCGGTGGGAAGACCTGTTGAGCGACGTGGACGCGATCCTGGTGCCCGGCGGATTCGGCAAGCGCGGGATTCCGGGGATGATCCGCGCCATTACTTACGCGCGCCGCGAAAAGAAGCCTTTCTTCGGCATCTGCCTGGGGCTGCAATGCGCGTCGATCGAATACGCGCGCAACGTCTGTGGCATTGACGACGCCGACTCGACCGAGTTCGACCCTGACACGCCTAACCCCGTGATCTTCAAACTGCGCGACCTGCTCGGAGTCGAGGCGATGGGCGGCACCATGCGCCTCGGGGCTTATGACTGCGAACTCGCGGCCGGATCGCTCGCCGAAAGCGTCTACCGGGCGCCGGTCATCTCTGAACGCCATCGCCATCGTTACGAAGTCAACCCGGCCTACAAAGACCGCATGGCGGAGGCCGGACTCGTCTTTTCAGGCAAATCGCCTGACGGGAAATTCATCGAGATGATCGAGATTGCCGATCACCCCTGGTTCCTGGGCACCCAGGCTCATCCCGAATTGAAATCGAAGCCCCTGGCCCCACACCCGCTTTTTGCCAGCTTCATCCGCGCGGCTTACAATCATCGCCTGCGTGATCAGGTCGATCAGGCCGGCGAGGGCCAAATTAAAACCGAGGTCGTAGCCGCGGATTGATCGGATTCCGGCCATTGGGCGTGCGACCCCCGCATTTACCCAGGCGCGGCATTGAAAGGAGCATTCCAATGCGTTACGGACGTTCGGCGGCTATTGTAATCGTTTTTGCGAGCTTCCTTTTTGCGCCGGCGGCGCTCGGCGCCCGGCAAAACGCCGACCAACCTCAAACGTGGGAGTACAAAGTAGTCAATTACTGCGATCCAGAAAATCAGGGTATAGATGAGCGAGAGAGCGTCAGTTATCTCGGCGAAGAGGGGTGGGAGTTGGTAAGCGCGGATACGCGGCAAGCGGGCGAAACGAATCGGTGTCTGGTCCACTATTTCAAGCGGCCCAAAAGGGCCGAGCCCAAACAAATTATGAGTCGACAGCCACAATGCTCGATCCAGTTGGAAAAGGCGCCGACGATCCGCGGCTTACGTTTGGGAATGAGAGCGGACGAAGTCCTGTCGGCCGTCGCGCCAAACAACAATTCAAAGTCGCAAGCCGAAACCGCTCTCAAGGACGCGGGTTTGGCGCCGAACTACGGACTGGCGATTTTCAGCTTATACCCCAGGAGCGCCGCGGTGATGGAGGCGAAGGAAAAATTCGCCGGCATCAATAGAATGGACTTCAAGACGTTTGACGGGCGGGTGGTGGAGATAAACGTGATTTATTCCATGCGCAGTCCGGACCTCTATCCTTCGTGGACCATTGATGAATGGACGGCGAAAATATCAAACACATTCAGTCTGCCCGGGCCGAACTATTGGCAGCCGTATCCGAGTAACGACCAGAGGACGCTCAAATGCAAAGGGCTGGAGATTGAGGCGGCCGTCAATCCTCCGGCTTATCCGATTCTTCCCGTTCTTGGCATCTATCGCACGCCGAGCCTGACGATCACCGACCCGTCGTATCGCCAGGTTTTGGATCAAAGAGCGAAATCGGACCAGGAACAGAAACAACGCGAGTTCATTTTTTAGGCAATGAAAGTCCACCAATTCGCTGAAGCGTCGCAATCCCTGGCGATGCGCCACAACGAGAAGGCCGTCAAGCTGCAGGAGCGGGGCCTGATCGCCGAGGCGGTCGAGTATTACCAGAAGGCGATCAAGCTCTGGCCCGCATGGGCGGCGCCCTGGTACAACCTCGGGCTGTTGCGCAAAGAGCAGCGCAACTGGCGGGAATCGCTGCGGTGCAACCAGAAAGCGGTTGAGCTCGGCCCTTCGGAACAGGAGGCCTGGTGGAATCTGGGCATCGCCGCGACCGCGATCGGGGATTGGGCGGAGGCGCGGCGCGCCTGGAAAGGATTCGGAATCGAAATCCCAGATGGCGAAGGCCCGATAGAGATGGACATCGGCCTCACGCCTGTTCGAATCAGTTCATACGGGCCATACGACGAGGCCGAGGTGGTCTGGTGCCGCAGGATCGATCCGGCGCGGGCTATCATCGCCTGTGTTCCACTGCCGCAATCGGATCACCGCTTCGGCGACCTGCTGCTGCACGACGGCGCGCCGAACGGGTTCAGAAAGGTGGGCGACAAGGAAGTTCCGGTCTTCGACGAATTGCAACTGCTCGCCGCCAGCGGATACGGGACGTTCGAGGTCATAATCAGCGGCGCCGGCCCGGAAGACATCGAATCGTTGGCGGATTTGGCCTCGGAGCGGGGCCTGGCCGCCGAAGATTGGTCGTCCAACCTACGAATGATCTGCATGGCCTGCGACGAGGGCGCCATCGCCGGCAAGCGCATGCGCGATATCAATCAAGCTGATTACCGGCAAGACGATTACCGGCGCGTCGGTTTCGCCGCCGTATCCGAAATACAGACCAGAGAGATTTTGCGCAAATGGCTGGCCGAAAAGCGCATGGCGAAGATCGAAAAGATCAATTGCCTGCTCGAACCCGCCGTCATCAACTGACAATGAATCAATTTTATCAGAACATCAAACGCCGCGAAGGCGATCTCTTCCTGATCGCCGGTCCCTGCGTGATCGAATCGAAAGATCACGCGATGATGATGGCCCGCGAGATTTCGCGAGTCGCGTCGAGGCTCGATATTCCTTTCGTCTTCAAGGCCTCTTACGACAAGGCGAACCGCTCTTCGGCGCGGTCGTTTCGCGGCCCGGGAATGAAAGAAGGGCTTAATATTCTGCGACAAATCAAGGAAGAAGTCGGCGCGCCCGTCATAACGGACGTCCACGAAAGCCACCAGGCCGACGAGGCGGCCGCCGTCGCGGACATCCTGCAGATCCCGGCGTTCCTCTGCCGCCAGACCGACCTGTTGCGCGCGGCGGCGGCGACCGGGCGCGCGGTCAACGTCAAAAAGGGTCAGTTCCTCGCGCCGCCGGACGTCCGCAACATCATCGGGAAGCTCGAAGCCGCCGGCAATCGCCAGATTATGATCACCGAGCGCGGGACCAGTTTCGGTTACAATAACCTGGTCGTCGACATGCGCGCCTTCCCGATGATGCGCCAGTTCGGGTACCCGGTCGTCTTCGACGCCACCCACAGTCTGCAACTGCCCGGGGCCGCAGGCGACTCGACCGGCGGCCAATCGGAATACATAGGGCATCTGGCGCGCGCCGCCGTCGCCTGCGGCATTGACGGATTGTTCATGGAAGTCCACGACAACCCGCCGGAGGCCCTGAGCGACGCGACGACTCAATTCGCGCTGGACAAACTCGAAACGCTGCTCGAAACTTTGCTCAGGATTCACGAGCTTGCGCGCGCAAACGCGGCGGATCAGCGCCGCGAGCGGTAGCGGGCGGAGTCTCAAGGCGCCGCGCCGCTCGCTACCGCTCGCGGTACTGATCCGGTCCGAGTCGTCAACTGAACACGAAGAATCAACCATGATGAAGAAACTTTTTTTCTGCTCCATTTTTATACTTCAGCTCTCCTCAATCGCCTATGCGCAGGAGTTCGAGATCAAGAAATACGAGATCAACGCGCGCGTCGTCCCCGAGGAACAGAAAGTCGACCTGCAGACGAAGCTGAGTCTGGTCAACCTCTCAGACCCGGATCTGGGCGAAAGGATGTTGCTTTCGCCGGACAACAAGCCGCGTCTGTCGTTCTTCCTGGCGCCGAAGGCGAAGGTCGAATCGATGAAAATCAACGGCGCCGCCGCACAGCCCAAGACCGCCGAGGACACGCGCAACAACCTGATGCGCGTTTATATAGAGATGACGAGCGCCATAGTGCGACTGCCCGAATTGGAAGTCGAATTTACTTATTCGATTCCATCCGCCGACCGCGGGGCGGCGATGCATGTTTCGAGCGGGGAGACGTTTCTGCTCCCCTCCAGTTTCTGGGTCCCGGTAACGCACACGCCCTACGCCGATCATGGGGCCGACACCGCGCCGTTTTCCCTGACGGTCACGGCGCCGGCGCGCGCGCCCGGCTCCGCCGGACTGAAGGTGATCTCGTCAGGAGTCCGCAAGAGTGAAAATTCATTTGAACAATCGCTGGCCGCGCAGCCTTTCTTCATCATCGGCGATTACGACGTCATTTCGCGGAACGGCTCGGGAACACAGGTCGAAGTCTATTACCCGCGCGGTTCAGGCGAAATCGGGAAACAACAGGCCGAGCGGGTCGCCGTGGAGGCCGAGCGCGCCGTGGCGTTCTACTCCAAATATTTCAACGTCGGGGCCGTGGAGCCTTTCCGCGTCATCTCCACACAGGCGCTCAACACCGAGACCTCCGATTCATTCTCGGCTTCCCGCGAGACCTCGGCGTCGATGGTCGGAGCGGTCACGATCGACGAAAACGTCTTCCGCCGCGACGCCGTAGACCTGGGGACTATCGAATTGCTTTCGGTGGCGGCGGCCAGGGCGTGGATTGACGGGCAGGTTCTGCTGCGCGGGCGCGGCGCCGGGATATTGCGCGACGCGCTGCCGATCTATCTGGTGGCGCAATATATGGGCGGCCGATTCGACCCCGCTCAACGCGACGCCGCATTCGAGCGATTCCGCCGCGCCTACGCGACAATCGCGCGCAATGACCTCCCGCTTTTGACGCAAAGCCAGCTCGACCGAAATTACGCCACCAGCGTCTACAACAAAGGCGCGCTGATCTGGCGGATGATCGAGAAAACCTTCGGGGAGAAGACGCTCGAGACGGCGCTCCGCTCGTCGCTTTCGCGCGGCAGAGTCGACTCGCTCAGCCTGGCCGGATGGTTCGCGCCGCAACAAAACCAGCAAACGTCCGGGGCGCCAAGACCGCACCCGCTCTGCCAGCTCTCGCGTTGCTCGAATTTCAGAGAGAACCTGATCTCCGCAGGCGCTGATCGCAAACGCGTCAATGAGCTTTTCAACAATTGGATCGATACCGTGACGCTGCCCGATTTCGCCATCGGCAAGCCGCAAAACACGGCCAACGGCGTGGAATCGACCATCGCCAATTTCGGCAGCTTCGATGATACGAACAAGGTCGTGACAACGAACTCGAGCGGAGATTTCACGGTCGAGATCGTGGCGACGACCGACAAGGGAGAGAAGATTCCCAAGACCGTGACCGTCAAGACCGGTGAATACGGTTCGGTCAATTTTCCCGCCGGCGCCGAGATCAAAACGATCGAGGTCGATCCCGACAAAATCTATCTTCAGAGCAATTATTCGAACGACGCCTTCCCTCCCCGCCCGTCGCAATCCGAGGCCTTCGGCCAGGCGAATCTGGCCTTCAGCAAAAACGATTTCGCGAAGGCCGAAGCCGAGGCTCGCAAGGGCCTCGCCGCCACGGCAAATGCGCCGACGCTGCAGGCGCTGCTGGGCCGCGCCCTGCTCGCCCAGAATAAGACCGACGAGGCCGAGAAAATTTTCAACGAGGCCCTCAAAGCGGAACCGCTGCCCATCCAGGGCTACGGGCTGGCGCATCTGGGCCTGGCTGAACTCGCCTTGCGGCAGAACAAATTCGACGTCGCGGCGAAACACTTCCGCTTCGCGGCGGCGGCGGACCTCGACGCCGCGACGACCCTGGCCGCGCGCGACGGCGCTCTCAAGGCCGAACGCGGCTCCAACTCCGTTAAAATACCCGACGACATTCGCGCCTTCCTGCAAAAATTCGACGCCGCCGTTCTACAGGGCGGCTCCGCCGCGGTCAATCAATTCGTGGACCTGGGCAACCTCAGGAAATTCGCCCAGAATCTGGTCGTCAGAAAACCCTCGTCCTGGGTGACCGAAGCGCTCCGCGCCGAAGAATGGGACGCCAACCGGGTCGCCGTAGACGTGACGCTCAAGATCAGGATCGAAGGCAAAGATTACTCGGGGCGCGCCGTTTACGTCATCAGCCGGGCAGACGGTAAACTGCTCCTGAGCGCGGCGCCGACTTTTGATGTTAGGTAATGAAAATCAGAATAAGACATATAGGACATATAGGACATATAGGACATATAGGATTAATCCTATATGTCCTATATGTCCTATTGAAAACGAATGAACATTTCTGATGAGATTATTGCGCGCGCCCGCAAAATCAAGCTTCTGTTACTGGATTGCGACGGCGTCCTGACCGACGGCGGGCTGTATTACACATTCGACGGCAAGCATGTGCTGGAAGGCGCGAAGGTCTTTCACATCCATGACGGCCAGGGCTTGAAGCTCGCGCGCGAGGCGGGTTTGAAAGTCGGCATAATCACCGGTCGCATCTCACCGGCCCTCACCGCCCGCGCACGCGACCTGCAGATCGACTACCTGCACCAGGGCATTGACGACAAACTCTCCGTATATGAACAGGTCAAAACCGCCGAAGGCGTCGCCGACGAAGCGATCGCTTACGCCGGCGACGACCTGCCCGACCTGCCATTGCTGCGCCGCGTGGGATTGGCCATCGCCGTCGCGGACGCCGCTGAAGAGGTCCGCGAATGCGCTCATTTCGTGACGAACAAAGCCGGCGGGCGCGGCGCGGCTCGCGAAGTTGTTGAACTGATCCTCAAAGCGCAGGACAGGTGGCGCGAAACGCTTCTCCGTTACTCCATATGATTGTGACAGATGCGAAAGTGTCACGGGCGCCGAGGCCGTGGACGCTCTTCAGCCATTATGATCGCGGCGTTTGAAAGTCATGTCGCTAAAGGAGCTGTCAATGGCCGAAGAGGTATATGTCACTGCGCTGGGCAAGTTCCTGCCCGGCCCGCCCATTTCCAACGACGAAGTAGAGGATTACCTGGGGATGATCGGCGGCAAGCCTTCGCGACTCAGGGCGCGGGTTCTCAAACAGAACGGCATTCTCAGCCGCCATTACGCGATTAACCGCGAAGGCGGGGTCAATTATTGGAACTGTGATCTGGCGGCGCTGGCGGCGCTGGACGCGGTATCGAGATCGGAATTGACTCTGGCGGAGATAGAGCTGCTGGCGGCGGCGACCACGCAGAGCGACCTGCTGGCCCCGGGATTCGCCAGTCTGACGCACGGAAGGTTGCAGACGCAACCTTGCGAGATCGCCAGTCTGAGCGGCGTTTGCGCCAGCGGCATGACGGCGCTCAAATACGCGGCCCAGAGCGTCCTGGGCGGCGGACGCCGCAACGCGCTGGTCTGCGCCAGTGAGTTCGCCAGCCGCTTCTTCCGGCGGGAATTGTTCGAGGAGACTCGCGCGTTCAAAGAAGGGGGCCGAGTATCTTTCGACTCCGAATTTTTGCGATGGATGCTGTCGGACGGGGCCGGCGCGGCGACGCTCGAGTCGAGGCCCAACTCGCGCGGCTTGTCGCTCCGCATCGATTGGATTGATCTTGTCTCCTACGCCGGCGGGTTCGACGTCTGTATGTACTCGGGCGCGAATAAAGACGGGGAACGTCGGCTGGGCCGTTCCTGGCGCGATTACCCGAATTTCGCCGCCGCGGCCGAGGACGGCGCGTTCCTGCTCAAGCAGGACCTCCATCTGCTCGACAACATCGTGAAACTGGGTGTGGCGCGGTATTTCGAGCTGATCGAGCGAGGGCGCTTCAGTCCTGACGAAATTGATTGGCTCGTCTGCCACTACTCCTCACACATCTTTCGCGGCAAGATCATAGAATTGTTGGAAAAAGGCGGCGGGATGATCCCCGAAGAGCGGTGGTTCACCAACCTCTACACCAAAGGGAACACCGGCGCGGCTTCGATCTTCATCATGCTCGAGGAACTGTTCAACGAAGGCCATTTGAAACCCGGCCAGAAGATTTTATGCATGGTTCCGGAGAGCGGGCGGTTCGTCGTCTCGTTCATGTTGCTCACGGTCACCGGCGCGGAGGCCGACGCCGCTCGGATTATAGCCGACGAGACGAAAGGCCTGGCGCCTGGTCATGCGCCGGATCGGCGGGACCCTGGTCTGCAGGGCTCGTTGATGCGGCGGCTGGCCCAGGTGTGGGTGGATTTTGAAATGCGACTCGACCGCGCGCCGATCGTCGACAAGCTCAATCGCGGCAAACTGCGCGTCGAAGATTACCGTTCGCTGTTGCTCAATCTGCGCCAGCAGGTGGTGGAGGGCTCGCGGTGGATCGCGCGCGCCGCGTCAAACATAACCGCCGAGCATTTCCCTCTGCGTTCGATGTTCATCGGCCACGCCGGCGAAGAAAGCCGCGATTATCAGATGATCGAGCGCGATTACCTGGCGGCCGGCGGCAGCCTGGAAGAGATTCAGCGCGCCGAGAAGAACATCGGCTCCGAAGCGCTTTCGGCCTGGATGTTCCATCGCGCGAGCCATGAGAACCCCTTCGACCTGCTCGGCGCGATGTTCATCATCGAAGGGTTGGGGGCGCGGATGGCGCGCCGATGGGGGTTGAAGATCCGCGAGCAATTGGGACTCGACGAGCGACAGGTGTCTTTCCTGCTCTATCATGGCGCGAATGACGACGATCATTTCGCCAAATTCGAAGCCGCGATCGGGAGCGGCGCGCTGACCGAGGAATTGGCGCGGCGGATCGTCAAAACCGCGAAGGTCACGGCGAGGCTTTACACGCTGCAACTCGAAGAACTGGGCAATGTGTGACGCCCTGAAACAATAAAAACAGACAGGATTAACAGGATGTTTCAGGATTTTGTGAATTGAGTCGAATCTTGAAAAATCCTGTCAATCCTGTCTATTTCCCGCAGGATTAAGCGATGCGATTCTCCAAGCGACTCGACTTTCTGAAATATGATCAGCGAGACCCGGACCCGTGGCTGGCGCTCTATCTCGACCGCAGCGTTCAACTCGACGACGAGGCGAAAGCCGCGATGCTGCTTTCCATGCGGTCGAAGTCGCGGCAGTTCCTGCTGCCGGTCGTGAGGCCCCTGGCGCGGCTGGCGATGATAGTTATTCAACTGATCAAGATCGCCGTGCCGAACCGGTTCACTTCATCGAAGCTTCTGCACCGGTTGATCTACTGGGGGCTGAAATATTTCGTCAGCCCGGAGGCCAATTTCCTGATCGTGCGCCATCTTCACATTGGCTCCGAGATTCTGGCTTTTATCGCGAGCAACGTTCCAGGCGCCAAGACGGAGCTTCACCGGCTCAGACCGCGGAATCTGGAAGACCTGCTCGACGATTTCTTCCTCAAGCATGATCTCAATCTCTTCAACTTCGTCATCCAGTTGAACGCCCAATTGCGCGAGCGCGGAGGCGAAGTCGAACCGCCGGCGCAAATTGACTTCGACTGCATTACGGACGGCCCGTTCCCGATAGGGGAGTTCCCATGCCGCTGGACTAACGCGATTGACGCTCAAACGGCGATTGAAATCTACACCCCACTCTACCAGCTCTTCTTGACCGACAACGATTTCTGGCGCGCCTCAAATTCGCTGCAACTGGACGAGACCGTGGCCCTTTACGTCGCGCGCATTCTGAACGAATCGCATCACCTCGGCCTGCTCAACAACAAACACCCGATAGTGCCGCTCTCGACGCTGGCGGCCGGCTTTCGGCTGATGCTGCATGGATTGGCCGCGGAAACGCTGCACGCGACGCTGCGCGAACAGAAGCGGCGCTCGATGCGGCAAACCTCTCGGTAAAGGTAAAGGCGTTGCAAACAAGCCTGCTTTGACTATAATCCAAGCGCGCCAGGGGTATGGCTTTGGCGTCTTGGCCATAGTTTTACCAAGAGGTTCACCATCAAATGAGCTATCTGTTTTTCCTCAGCTATGCGCGAGAGGACAATAAGTCGGACGGGCTAGTCAGAAAGTTTTACGAAGACCTGAGCAAAGACATCGCCGGGAAGGTAGCCGCCTCGCCCAATGACGTGGGCTTCTTCGACGGCGCGGAGATAGGGCCCGGGGCCATCTGGGATCAGAAGCTGTCCTCCGCGCTGCAGCAAAGCAGCGTCTTCATCGCCATCTACTCGCCATTCTACTTTCAGAAAAAATTCTGCGGCAAGGAATGGGCCGTCTTCAGATCGCGCGTCGAGGCTTACGCGAAGAGCCTGCCTCCAGGCTCTGATTTCCCCGGCCTGATGTTTCCGGTCTTATGGCAGAAAGAAGGTTATGTATTGCCGCTCATCCCAACGGCGCTCGACAAGGTTCAATACAAACACGACGATTACGGAAAGGCTTATGCCGAGCAGGGGCTGCGCACGATGCTGCGAAACAGGAAGTTCAGGCAGCAATACGACGACTTCATCCCCGTTCTGGCCGACCTCGTGATCGAGGCGTCGCGGAAACATAAGCCGCCTGCTCTGCCGAATCTGCCGCCTCTGGACCAGGTCGTGGAGACATTCCCAACGCAGGACGCCCCCCCGGCGCAAGCCGCGCAGCCGCAAGTCGCCGGCGCCAATCCGCGCTATGTGAAATTCATCTTCCTGGCCGGGCGTAAGCAGGAGTTGAAATCTCTCAGAGCCAGCCTCGATCCTTACGGCGAGAGCGGCGGCGAATGGCGTCCCTGGTTGCCCGATCCGAGAGACGAAGTCGACCTGCTAGTCCAGGACGTGGTCCAGCGCGAGAGGCTCATTTCGGACGGCGTGATCGCGCTCGACAATGATCTGGAGGAGCGGCTCAACGAGGCCGAGAACAGTAACAAGATCGTCGTCATTGTGGTCGACCTGTGGACGCTGCAGTTGGAAAGCTATAGTAAGCTGATGCGCGACATCGTCGATCCCAAACAACTCGTCAACTGCGTCATCGTCGTGCCGTGGAATCCGCAGGACGCGGAGGCCGTGAATCAGCGCCAGACGCTCGAAAACCTCCTGCAGACCACATTTGTCAGGCGCACGGCGAACGACTCGCCCGACCTCCTCACGCAGATAGATTCGGCCACGAAGATGAAAGACCGGCTGGCCGCGATGCTGCAAGTCACCAGAAGCAAGATCATCAAACGCGCGGAGGTTCTGCGAAAGGCCACGGGCGCCGAAGCTATCGCGCTCTCGAATATCCAAGGCCCAGGAAGGCCAGGGGGAAACTGAATGGAACGCGGCCGCGAAGAGGCGTCGGTGGACGAGCCACTGGGCAACATCATTACCTTCTATTCCTACAAAGGCGGCACTGGCCGTTCGATGGCGGTGGCCAATATCGCCTGGATTCTGGCGAGCAGTGGCAAGCGAGTCCTGACTGTCGATTGGGACCTCGAGGCTCCGGGGCTGCACCGCTACTACACGCCGTTCCTGAGCGACAAAGACCTGACCAACTCGGACGGGTTGATCGACCTGCTGATCGAATTCAGAGACGCTACGGCCATCGGCGGCGCCGGCGAGAGCGACGACAAATGGCACGAAGCTTACGCCGACATCGCCGCCTATGTCGTTTCTCTCGATTGGGACTTCCCGAGCGGCGGCACGCTCGACATCCTGCCCGCCGGGCGGCAAGGGGCTTCCTACTCGGCGCGAGTCAATTCTTTCGACTGGGTAGAGTTCTATGAGCGCCGCGGCGGCGGCGTCTTTCTGGAAACGATCAAGGAGAAGATGCGGGCCGATTACGATTACGTGTTGATTGACAGCCGCACGGGCGTCAGCGACACCTCGGGCATTTGCACCGTGCAGATGCCGGACGCAGTGGTCGTCTGCTTCACACTCAACAACCAGGGCATCCAGGGCAGCGCCGCGGTCGCGCATTCGATTTACGAACAGCGACTGCGCAAAGGCCGAGACATCGCCATCTTCCCCGTCCCGATGCGCGTCGAGCCTTTCGAGAAGATCAAGCTGGACACGCGCCGTGAATACGCCAAGAAGATGTTCGAGGTCTTCCCCGCTCACCTCTCGCCGCAATTACGCGCGCAGTTCCAGGAAGACACGCAAGTCAAATACCTGCCTTATTACGCCTACGAGGAGATTCTAGCCACCTTCGGCAACAGGCCCGGCGAGAGCGAGAGCACGTCGCTGCTGGCCCCTGCGGAGCGCCTGACCGCCTACCTGACCGATTATCTACATGGCGAGTCGATCAGCCGGATGGAGGCCTCGGAATATCTGGAGTCGCGGCGCAGATCGATTCTAGCCATATTCGAGGGCAAACAGATCACCGCCGACCCAGCGCAGTTGTTGGTCCAATCGGCCGACGCGACCTGGGCCGGATTGAAGCCGGAAGACGAGAAGGTCGCGAGGCGGGCGCTGCTGCGGCTGGTGCGCCTGGCCGACGCCGGCGAACAGGGCGGCGACACGCTATGGCTCGTCAGGCTGTCCGAATTCGACGGGGCCGCCCAGACCGTCCTGAACAATCTCGGCGCCACGCCTCTGGTGACAATAGAGCGCGACGCGTCGTCGGGAGAAGCCGCCGTTCAACTCGCCAGCAACGACCTGCTGCGCCACTGGCCGCTACTGCAAAGCTGGATTCAGGAAGATCGTGAATTCCTGCTCTGGAGACAGAAGCTCAACATCGCCATCGCCGAGTGGAAGAGACTGAACGAGGACAACGGCGCTCTGCTCGGCGGCGCGCCGCTCGAACTGGCGAAGAGATGGCAAAGCAGCCGCGCTGAGGACCTCAACGAAACCGAGATCGTCTACATCAACCGCTGCGTCGCCGAAGAAGAGCGGCGGCGGCGCGAAAAGACCGAGCGAGAAGAGCGAGAGAAGCTACACGCCGCCGAACGGACAGAGTTGCAACAACAGACAGAGGTCTTGATCAAAACCAGTCAACAATCCCGACGGCGCGGCCGGTTGCGCACAGCGATAGTCGCCTTCGTGACGCTGCTGGCGTTGGCCGTGGGTGGTTGGTGGGTCTATCAGCGACAGATACTGCGGGATAATGCTGTCGACCTTACGACGGAAGGTAATGAGCTGGGGAAAGAGAATGGTGACAGAGCCATTGGAAAATACACCCAGGCCATCGGAGTCGACCCGTCATACGCGCCCGCCTATTACAGTCGCGGGCGCGCTTATATCGAAAAAGGACGCTACGACGATGCCCTGGCCGATTTCAAAGAAGCGATCAAACTGGACCCGAACAACACGAGCGCTTACGTCGGATGCGGTGATGTTTACTGGCAAAAGCACGACCTCCCCAACGCCCTGGACGCTTACGATAGCGCCATCAAGATCGAGCCAGCGCTATCCGAAGCATACACCAAGCGCGGAAAAGTCCTTGCCGCGCAGAACAGCCCGGGCAAGGCCGTGAATGATTACAATCACGCGATTGAACTCTCTTCGAATAACCCGGACGCCTTTCTCTGGCGCGGCGAAGCCCGTTCGATGTCACACGACTACGACGGAGCGATCGCTGATTTCGATCAGGCGCTCAAACTGAAGCCTGGTCAGTCCGAAGCCTATATAAAACGCGCTGAAGCTTCGCTAAAACGCGGCCGTCCCGGAGACAACCAACAGGCGATCACGGACGTCAACACTGGGCTCGACCAGGCGGCGTCCCAGGCGGCCTCTCAGGAGGCCTCCCAGGAGGCGCCCTATAATCCGGCGCCTTATCTCTATCGCGGCAGGGCGTACAAAAACATCGGTTATGCCGTAGAAGCCGTCGCTGACCTCAATAAGGCGATTAAACTGAGCCAGGACAAAGGAGAGTACGCTAAAATTAAAGACGAAGCGTCAACGCAATTGCGCGAGCTCCAACCAAAACCGACGCCAACGCCACAAGTCAAATCCCCGGCGCCAGTCATAGCGAATCCGACAATTTATCTGCAGTATCGGGACACGAGAGACCTCCCGACACTCAATAGAATCGCGGCGGCGCTCAAAAGACAGTCGAAAGAGTTGAAATACACGGTGGTGGACCGGTTTGAACTGGTGACGCAGACGACCACGGGCGATGTTCGCTATTTTCATAAGGAGGACGAGGAGATCGCCACGAAAATCAAACAGATTGTCGAGGACACGCTCAAGGTTAGTCGGATCGAAAAAACGCTCGAATTGAAGCCGTTCTTGAAATTAGGCAATCGCGTTCCGCAGGGATGGATTGAAGTCTGGCTGCCGTCTCTTCCGCAACCGGCCTACCGTCCGGCAACGAGAAACAATCCGGTTCAATACGAGCTAGGAAAGCAGAAGCAACCAGACAACCCGGTAAGCAAAAAACCGATCAGCAAATACTGACGGCAAAACCGAAAACCAAACGGAGACGTAACAACTCATGACTGATTGAATATAACCCGCTTTCGCTAGCGACTGACATCGCGCGAAGCGTGATCTATTTTAACAGCGAGGTTCTATGTTTGCCCCACCGTCTGCAGACCGGGCGCGCATCTTCATCAGCTACAAATACAAAGTCGAGCCTGATCAATCAGTCTTCGATCAGGTCGTCCGGGCGCTCGAACAGCATCACGCCGTATTCATAGACAATAATTTCCTGCCCTGCCTGGAATGGGGAAAATGGATTCATGCCCGCATCAGCGAATCCGGTTTCCTGATCGTCTTTGGCGCCGCTCAACTGATGAAAAGCGATATGGCGCCGGCGGAAATCCAATTGGCGCCTGAACTGGCGCAGAAGGAGGAAGGACGGCCCCGAAATCCCCCGGCGAGTCTGGATTGCTACGATAAATTCATCTACCAGTTGAGCGCCTACTATTTCCGGGAACATCTGATATGTCATCAGAGATGAAACAACCCATCTATACCGTCGGCGGAACGGTTCAGGCCGGCGGCGGTTTCTACCTTCCGCGCCGCGCCGATGACGAACTGCTCAGCCTCTGCCGTCAGAGCGCCTTCGCCTACATCCTGACCGCGCGACAGATGGGCAAATCGAGCCTGATGGTCAGGACCGCGGAACGGTTAGCCAAAGAGAACATCCGCTCGGTGATGATTGACCTGACGCAGATCGGCACGCAGGTCACGCCCGAACAATGGTACCTGGGGCTGCTCACCATCATCGAGGATCAACTGGCTCTCGGCGCCGACGCCGTCGCGTGGTGGAACTCCAACACCCACATGGGTCTCAACCAGCGTATGACCAGATTCTTCGAGGAAATGTTGCTGAAGAAAGTGGCCGAACCTGTAGTCGTCTTCGTTGACGAAATTGACGCCACGCTCAGCCTCGATTTCACCGACGATTTCTACGCCGCAATCCGGTATCTGTACAACGCGCGGGCGATCAAGCCCGAATTCAAGAAGCTTTCATTCACGCTCATCGGCGTGGCGGCGCCCGGCGACCTGATCCGCGATCCGCAGCGCACGCCGTTCAACATCGGTCAGCGCGTAGACCTGGGCGATTTCACATACGAAGAGGCCGCGCCGCTGGCCGAGGGACTGAACCTCCCGCACGGCGAAGCCAAGCAGGCTCTGCGATGGGCAATGAAGTGGACGAACGGACATCCTTACCTGACGCAGCGCCTATGCATGGCGATGGTGGAGGCGCGCCACCTGCGCTGGACCGAAGCCGACGTCGACCGCGTGGTCGCCGACACCTTCTTCGACGCGATAGGCGAGCAGGACAGCAACCTGCAGTTCGTCCGGGACATGCTGACCAGGCGCGCCCCCGATGTCGAAGGCGCGCTGAAGACTTATGGGGGGATTCTCGCGGGGATCCCGACGCGCGACGAAGAGCGCTCGCCGGTCAAATCCCATCTTAAGCTTTCCGGCGTCGTGCGGCGCGAAGGCGCCGAGTTGCGGGCGCGAAACCGGATTTATGAGACTGTGTTCGATGAGCAGTGGATGAAAGATCAGTCGCCGGTCAACTGGCGCAAACGAGCCAGACCTGCGGCGGCGGGATTGATCGCGGCGACCTTCATGCTCTCTCTTCCGGCGGCGATTTATTCCCTGAATCAGGGCCGTAAACTCGCAAAGGCGCTGGTCGAAACCGGCGAGGCGCTGAAGGCGGAAGAGGCGAAGAGAAAGATCGCGGAACAGGGCGCGGCGGAAGCCCTGGCGCAAAAAAAGATCGCTGAAGACGCGTTCAGGGAGGCTGAAAGAGCGCGAAGGCAGGCGGAAGCGACAGCCCAGCTGGCGCGGGCAAACGCTATTGACGCAGGACGCCAGCGCAGCATCGCTCAGTCGCGTGAATTGGCGGCCAACTCGATTTCATTGCTGCCGATTGACCCCAACCTCAGTTTAATCCTGGCGACAAAAGCGGCGCATATCGCTCGCACAAAGCAGGCCGAAGACGCGTTGAGGCGGTGTTTGGTTGAAAGCCCGATGCGCGATCGAGTGGCGCTTATGCCTTTCGATGAATTGATGGAGTCTGCGCGAAAATTGTCGCCGCGCGAATTAACGCGGGAGGAACGCGAGAGGTATCTGCACGAACCGCGGGGCAAGCGGGAAAATCGGAAACGATAGACCAAAATCGAAGAATGACCCGAAGCAGCAATCAGACAGGAGACACTCTATGCCGAGCAGCCATAACGACAAGAGCGCCAGCCGCGAGAGCGAGAACATAAAACTGGCCAAGAAGATCATCTCCGGGCAGGACGAGGATTTCGACATACTGTTCGACCTGGCCGGGCGACTAAAAAACGAGCGGGCCTTCGGCTATGCGCGAAGGATTCTGGAGCGTGCGCGGAGCAAGCCTGAAGCCAATCATCTGGACAGACGATTGAAGCTCGCTCAGCAACTCGCCCTGGTTACTTATAAAGACCCGGACCTGCTGCCGGACGAAAAGCTCGACGACGCGTTCAACATCCTCTGCGAAGCCGACGATCCACAGACTACAAAGAATCAGGAGACGCTGGGACTGGCAGGGGCGATTCACAAACGGCTCTGGGAGTTGGACGGGCAGAAGCAGCATCTGGAACGTTCGCTGGCCTTCTATTTGCGCGGGTACGAGCAGGGAGTCGAAGGCGATTATGGATATACGGGTATCAACGCCGCGTTTGTACTCGATCTGATCGCCGATCAGGAGGAGGAAGAAGCCGGGCTGACCAACATTGTGTTGCAAAGCACGGCGGATCGCCGAAGCAAAGCTGTGGAGATCCGCGAGAAGATCGCCAGTGCGCTGGTCGCCATGGCGGAGAAGGAAGGGCCGGCAAAAAAGCCGCTCAAGCGGCAATGGTGGTTTCTTACCACGATTGCCGAGGCTTATTACGGACGCGAAAATTACCTTGAGGCGCGGAAGTGGTTGAAACAAGCCGCGCAACTGGAAGACGTTCCGGAATGGGAGCGAGAATCGACCATCAAGCAGCTCGCGCAGTTGGCGCGCCTGATGGGCGGATGGAAGGGCGCGCCCGGCAAAGAGCGGGAATCCGAAGCCTGGCAGGCGCTGCGCGATTTGCTCAAGGAAATATACGGTAAGGAGCGCGATGCCGAAGCCGCCGAGCACATGGCTGAAGCGGCCTGCGTGTCAGCATTCACGGGGAGTGTCGGCCTGGCCCTCTCGGGCGGAGGGTTTCGCGCGGCTCTCTATCACATCGGCGTGCTGGCGAAGCTGGCTGAGATGGACCTGCTGCGAAAAGTCGAAGCGCTCTCATGCGTATCGGGCGGTTCGATCGTCGGCGCGCATTATTACCTCGAGGTCCGCAAGCTGCTCGGCGAAAAGCCTGACCGGGAGATCACGAAGGAGGATTACGTCGGGATAGTCAAGCGCCTGGAGCGCGATTTTTTGGCCGGTGTGCAAACCAATATCCGCACGCGCGTGATGGCCAATCCGTGGACGAACCTGAAGATGATCTTCTCGTCGAACTATTCACGCACGCAACGCGTCGGCGAGTTGTATGAGAAGAACATCTTCGCCCGAGTCCAAGACGGCGGCGCCGGCAAGCCTCGATGGTTGAATGAGCTGAAAATCCAGCCCAAGGGCGAGGAGCCTGATTTTCATCCCAAGAACGAAAATTGGCGCCGCGCGGCGAAAGTCCCGATCCTGATTCTCAACGCGACGACTTTGAACACGGGACACAACTGGCAATTCACCGCGACGTGGATGGGCGAACCGCCGGCTTCGATCGATTCCGAAGTCGACGGCAATTACCGGCTGCGGCGCATGTATTACGAACAAGCGCCCGGCGCCCACAAACAGATTCGTCTCGGCCACGCGGTCGCCGCCTCGTCTTGCGTGCCGGGGTTATTCGAGCCGTTGGCGCTCCCGAATCTCTATGACGGGCTGGTCGTGCGGTTGGTTGACGGAGGCGTATACGACAACCAGGGCACAGCGAGCCTGCTCGATCAAGGGTGCAACATCCTGCTGGTGAGCGACGCCAGCGGCCAGATGAATACAATGAACGATCCCGGAGCCGGGCTGTTGGCCGTTCCGCTGCGAACGAATTCGGTGCTGCAGTCGCGCGTTCGCATGGCGCAATACCGCGAGTTGTCGGCGCGGCGGCGAGCTTCCGCTCTGCGCGGGTTGATGTTCATTCATCTGAAAAAAGATTTGCAGGTCAAATCCCTCGATTGGATCAATTGTCCTGACCCGCAGGATTCAGGCGACCCCGACCTCCCGCTCACGAAATATGGAATCAACAAAGGCGCGCAGAAGTGTCTGGCCGCGATCCGCACCGATCTCGATTCGTTTTCGGACGCCGAGGCGAAGGCGCTTATGATCAGCGGTTATCGAATGACGGGTTTCGAGTTGGCTCGCAGCCTGCCGGAACTCGATAAATCGGACGGGGCAGGCGTGGACTGGCAGTTTATGAAGTTCGACGAATCGCTCACGCGGGCCGATGTCCCGGCGCTCATGCTCAAACTGCTTTCGGCCGCAGCCTCTCTCGCCTTCAAAATCTGGAAGCTGTGGCGACCGCTGCGAGTCTGCGCAATCGCTCTCGGGGTCGTACTCGCCGGAATGTTCGGCTGGCTCTGTTGGAAGAACTGGAACGCCACCATCGTCTCCTTTTATTTTGGAGAACCCGACGCGCCCCCTTGGCAATTGACGTGGGGCGAGTCCGCAATCACAGTCGCCACAATAGCGGCGTTCAGCCTGCTGCCCGCCTTTGCGCGGAACATTCTGCGCGTGGTGGATTATCGCAAGACCTCGTATGAAATCACCGTCGGCGTGGTGATGGGACTGCTCGGCTGGATCGCGGCCCAATTGCATCTGCGCGTCTTCGACAAACTCTATCTGTGGTGGGGCAGTCAGAAACACCTGCTCGGGATCAGCGCCGCGAGCGGTAGCGAGCGTGACTCCCGAAAATAGCCTTTCTGGGAAGCCACGCTCGCTACCGCTCGCGGTATTGATCCGGCCCATAAGTTTAATACATCATTTTCCTTCGGTACTCATCATCGAGCTACACATCCGCTCGCTGACATCCCACAACCGCGCCGCAATCGCTGTATTGTATGATTCCGGGTTGGTTGCCTGCTCTTTCCGGTCGACGAAATATTTCCCGGTGATTCCTTCAACTTCGGGCGACGAGGCCAGCCAGATGATGGTGTCGGCGCCTTTTTCTGGCGTCCGCATAAATGGCGTGAACAGGCGCACGATCTTTCCTACCGGACCTCCGACACTATTGAACAGGTTCGTGCCCACTACCCCCGGGTGCATGCAGTTGGCAGTGACGGCCGTCCTTTCAAGCCTCCGCGCAAGCTCATAGGTGAATAGCACATTGGCCAGCTTCGATTGTCCATAAGCCTTCCAGCCGCTGTAGACATTCTCAAGTGTTAGATCGTCAAAATTGATATGTCCTCCCCTGTGCGCGTCGGAGGCGACGTTGACGATACGGGCTGGCGCTGAAGATTTCAGCAGGCCGAGTAGTTCAGCAGTCAGCAGAAAGTAGCCGAGATGATTGACGGCGAAAGTAGCTTCGTAACCATCGGCGGTGAGCGTCCTCCTGCCGATGTAGGTTCCGGCATTGTTCACCAGCGTGTGTAATCGCTGGTATTTCGCTTTGACATCGGCGGCCAACCGTTTGATCTGACTCAGGTCGGAGAAGTCAGTGATCTTCAGGTCGACGTTTTCGTTACGCGTATCTCTGACTATCTCGTCGCGAGCGGCTTCGCCTTTGTCGCGGTTGCGACAAATCATGATCACCCTCGCCCCGCCCGCCGCCAGGGCCTTCGCCGTGACTTTACCGATGCCGGAATTGGCGCCGGTCACCAGACAGATTTTCTCATTCATAATTATTTCGCTTTGGTATTATCGCGCCCGCTGCTAAACTGCCCGCCGTAATGACCGGCGCGGGAAGGACGGTAATCGTCCTTCCCTGTTCTTTGCCATCTTAACATCGGCTCTAAACAAACATAAAACTCCGGCACAGGCGGAACTCTTTTCCAACCGAGGTTCGACAATGAGACAACAGAAGCTTCCCCTTCGGCTGTTCGCATCGGCGCTGGCGCTGTCAGTCATCTCGCTCGGCATGTTAGTTGGCCCGGCCAGGACGATCTATTCGACCCAGAAGCCTTCCCAGCAGGCCCAGCAAAATGGAATTTACACCGACGCGCAGGCCGCCAGAGGACAGGCCGTATATGAAAAGAAATGCGCTTCCTGTCACGGGCTGCGGCTCGAAGGAGGTTCGGCCTCGGCGCTTTCGGGGGGCAAATTCGCCGACAGGTGGGCGCGCGGGGACAAATCAGTCGATGATCTTTACTACATCACCCGCACGCAGATGCCTTTCGGCGCTGGAAACACGCTCAGCAAACAGCAATATATCGATACCGTCGCATACATGCTCAAGGCCAACGGCTACAAAGCCGCGGCGCGAGAGCTTCCCGCCGATCCGGCCTTCCTGAAACAGATCAAGATCGAGCCGCAAGGCTCATTAAAAGAGGGTTTCGTTCAGACGCAGGCCGAAGGCGAGGCCAACGGTCCGGCTTCATCAAACGGCGTGGGCGGCGCTCCTGACCCTTCATCTAAAGGCCCGTCGCAGCAGGAACTGAACGCGGCGCAATCGAACGCCGGCGATTGGTTAATGTCTAACCACGATTACACGGGGCAACGTTACGTCGACCTGAAACAGATCAACCGGCTGAACGCCGCTTCATTGCGGCCCGTCTGTCTTTACCAGGCAAGCGACACGAAACCATTCCACAACAACCCGGTCGTCTATCGCGGCGTGATGTACATCACCACGACATATTCGACCGTCGCGATTGACGCGGCCAATTGCCGGGTGAAGTGGCGTCACGATTGGAAGCGTAAATCGGTCGAAGTCCATCCGCCGAATCGCGGCGTCGCTATCAAAGACGGGAGAGTAGTTCGGGCGACCACCGACGGTTATCTCTTCGCGCTCGACATCGAAACCGGCAAGCCACTATGGGAGAGAAAGGTCATCGCCTCCGAGAAGAGCGAAGGCTCGTTCAACATGGCTCCGATGATCTTCGAGAATCTGGTCCTGCTCGGACTCGGAATCAGCGAACAGGGCGTTAAAGGCTGGATCGGCGCGTTCAAGCTCGAAACTGGCGAGCCGGCCTGGCGATTCAACACTGTTCCCGATGACGGCGAGCCCGGCGCCGAGACATGGGGCGCCCCTGATGTGAGGAAGCGCGGCGGAGGCGCGGTCTGGGGGCCGCTCTCACTCGATCCTCAAGCCGGGCTCGTTTACGTCCCCGTGGCCAATCCGGCGCCTGATTTCCTGGCCGACGCCCGCCCGGGGACCAACCTCTACACCAATTCGCTGGTCGTGCTCGACGCCCGCACGGGCAAATTGCAGTGGCATTACCAGGCCACGCCGAGCGATTCGCACGATTGGGATTTAACGCAGGTCAGCCCGCTTTTCACCGCGACGGTCGGCGGTAAGGCCAGGAAGCTTATGGCGCTGGCCAGCAAAGACGGAATGCTGCGAGCGCTGGATCGTGAGACAAAAGAGCTTCTCTACGCTACGCCCGTGACCACGCGATCCAACGCGGACGAGCCTTTGACCGTCAAAGGGACGTATACTTGTCCCGGCGTCCTCGGCGGAGTGCTCTGGAATGGGCCGGCGTACAACCCGAACACAAACATGCTCTACACGCCCGCCGTCGACTGGTGCGGCAGGTTCATAAAGGCGAGCGAAGACCGCTTCATTCCGGGACAGTTGTATATGGGAGGGATGTACGTAGACGACCCGATTGAAAAATCGCGCGGATGGTTGACAGCGGTTGACGCCTCGACCGGCAAGGTCACTTGGCGGTACGAATCGTCAAGGCCGATGGTGGCGGCGGTCGCCACCACATCTACGGGTCTGATCTTCACGGGAGAGATGACCGGAGACTTTCTGACGCTCGACGCCCGCACGGGGAAGGTTCTTTACAGATTCAACACCGGCGGGCCGATGAACGGCGGTGTGGTGACTTACGCGGTCAACGGCAAACAGTATGTCGCGGCCGCTTCGGGCAGCGCGTCGGGTTTTTGGAGGGCGGCGCCGGGGTCTTCGACTGTTGTCATTTTCTCTTTGCCTGAGCCTGCACGGCCGCGCGCCGGCAAATGAATTATCGCAATCGGATTGTAACCCAATCCTCGGCATTAAATATTAGCTGGTTCAACAATCGATCAGCCAACGCAACAGTACCGCGCGCGTAAGCAAGCGGTTTCCCATCCGCGCAACCGCTTGTTTACGCGCGCGGTACTTTTCGAAACAAGCGAGGTGAACCAATGATTCGCACACTCATTACGATCAGCCTATTCCTCTTCAGCTTCTCGTTCGAAAGCAGGACGGCGGCGCAAAACACACACATGGCCAAGAAGCCCGGGTCGAATCCCGATCAATGGGCCTTGCTGATCGGCGTCAGCGATTATCCAGGCGCGATTCAGGACCTGCGGTTCCCCGGCGCGGACGCCCGTTCGATCAAGGATCTGTTGACCTCGTCGGCGGGCTTCGCGGATGACCACGTTCGGCTGCTCACCGACGACGGCGTCGGAGAAGCCAGGGCAACGAAGCAGAATATCTTCTCCGCCATCGATCAATATCTGGCTCCGCGCGTCCAGCCGGGTCATGAGATCATCATCTTCCTGGCCGGTCACGGCGTCGTGCGTGGAGTCGGAGCCGAGGCCAGGAGTTATTACCTGCCCGTCGACACTGACGCTCAAACGAAAGAGGCGCTCGAACGCACGGCGATCGACTTGGAAGAGTTGTCCGGCAAACTCTCGGCGTTGAAGGCGTCGCAATTCACTGTCTTCTACGACGCCTGCCGCGAAGACCCTTTTCCCGGACGCGGTCTGAAAGGAAACGCGCTCACCGACGTGACCGCGCGGCTCCTGACATTGGTCTCCACCCGCATGCCGCAGCCCAGGACGGAAACGCCGACCGGCGTGATCTTCTACGCCTGCCAGATCGGCGAACGCGCTTACGAGAACACGCAGCTCCAACACGGCGTCTTCACCTACTACATTCTGCGCGGCCTGCGCGAGCTTGCCGACCGTCCCGACGGGCGCGTCGAGGCTGGCCGACTCGCCGGATACCTGAGCGAAAACGTCCGCAAATGGACGCGCGAGCAGGCCAAGCTCCCCATCGAACAGAATCCGACGATGGTGGCCACAGACGTGCGCGGCCCGGTTTTGATCGCGCGCGTCCTGCCAGTCTCCGCAATTGTTCCCGAGCCGCCCCCAGTCGCCGGAATACTGCTCAACACTTTTCCCGAAGGCGCGACGATCTCCATCGATGGCAAGCAAGCCGGGCGCGGGCCGCTTCAAAAAGAGCTGCCGCCGAATCAATACACGGTCCGCGCCGAACTGGCCGGATTCCAACCCTCCGAGACCAAGGTCAACGTCATCGCCGGTTACCGGCAGGAGATCACAATCAACCTGCAAGCTTCGGGCGGGAATTCGAATTACGAAAAAGGCGTCCAGTTTGAACGGCAACAGCTCTGGCCTCAGGCTATCGCCTCGTATCAACAGGCGCTACGCGAGGATCCGAATTCCTCGTCCATCTACGAGCGACTGGCTCAGACTTATGTGAAGAACGGCCGCTACCGCGAGGCTGTAGAGCTGTTGACTGTGGCGGCGCAGAAGTTCCCGGATAACGCGCTCATCCTGGCCCGCCGGTCCCGCGCCCAGAGCGCGATTAGGTCAGGGGAAGATGATCTGGCCGCATCGTTCGAGCAACCGCCCATGTCGCAATCCTTCGCGACGCAATCTGACGAAGGTACCGGCGAGAAGAGCAAGAAGGGCAAGAAGAGCGACGCGACCAAAAAGAGCAAGAAGAAAAAAGATGAAGAAGCCGGCGAGCAACTGCCCACATCACAATCCTTAGCGCCGCAACCAGATGAAGAATCCGGCAAGAAGAGCAAGAAGAGCAAGAAGAGCAAGAAGAAAAAAGATGAAGAGGCCGGAGAGGCGCCGCCCGCATCGCAATCCTTAACGCCACAACCTGACGAAGAATCCGACAAGAAGAACGAGAAGGAAATTGAAGAAGCTCAGACCGGCGATGCGGCGCAAAGCGGCAAAGATGGCAAAGACGGCAAAAAAAGCAAAGGCGGTAAGAAAAGCAAGAAAAGCAAGAAAAGCAAAAAAGAGTCCTCCGAAGAGAACCAGGGCGAAGACAACCAGGGCGAAGAGATTCAGGCAAGGAGCCTCATAGGCGCCGCGCCGGTTGAAGCCCAGGAGAAAAGCGGTGGCAGCGCCACAGGAGTCAGCGATGCGATCCGCGACGCCGAGCTTGCGATCCAGAAAGACGACAGGCTAGCCGAAGCCCACCTCGCGCTCGGATTCGCCTTGCTGGCGGAGGGAAAAGATTACGACCGCGCGCTGGCCGCCTTTGTTCGCGCCTCGACCATCGCGCCTGAGGACGCCGAAGCTTACTTCGGTGTCGGCTACGCCTACCGGTTGAAGCAGCAGTGCCAGCAAGCCGCGCCACAATTGAAGAAAGCGATCGAATTGCGTCCCGATTATTATGAGGCGCAGCGCGAGTTGGCTTACTGCTATCACACGATGGGCGCCACCGACCAGGCGATCAGACAATATGTAGTGGCCACGAGCTATCGCGCCGCGGCCAGAGATTCCAGCGAACTGGCCGCCAACAACCTGGCGCTCGCCGCGCTCTATAGAAAGAAGGGCGATGAGATCGGCGGCGCGGAAGGCGAAGAATACAAGAAGACCGGCAAGGCTTGCGAAGACGACGCGCGCGAGCAGGAACCGAGCTTGAAAGGCGCAGCGAAAAGGCTGGCTGCCGCCGGAGTCTTACAATTCGTCGGGGAGAAGTCGTCCCCTGACATTCGCAAGGTTCTTGATGATTTCAATCTTCCGAAAGGCGCCAAGGCCCCAGTAAATATTAAGACTCCGATAGGCGTCAATGTCCCGATAAATATCAAGACCCCGATCGGCGTCAAGCTCCCGATCAAAACCAAATCGTCGAAAGGCGACAAGAACAAGACGCCGTCGATAGGCGTCGGGACTCCGACCAGAATTCCGATCAAACCTAAGGCGTCGAAAGGCGACAAGGCGCCGACAACAACCAGACCGACGGTCCCCCCGAGGCCCAAACCAACACCACAACCTACGCCTAAACCGATAATAAGACGCCAGATTAATTAGAGGCGCCTCGCTATTAAATAGCTTTGATTGCGCGTTTAACTTTGCGCGCGAAGGCCGCGACAGGTAATAATCCGCTCGCCCTTTTTCCGCTGTCGCTTCCGAAGCCACTCGGAAGCGACAGCGGAGACTCAAGACCGAAAACAAAATATTCCTATTCACAAGTTATTCGGTTTCGCCCTAATTCCTCTACAACAATTGATCCAGGAAAAGCCCGATCCCATCGGGATTTCTGCGCCAATTTGTGTAGCGAGGTGTGGCGAAAACGAATGACTTTACTCCTGAGGATAGATATGGCTAGCAATATTGATGAAAAGAAGAGCGGCCTGCTGACGAGACGGCAGGCGTTGTTATCAATCGCCACAATAACTGCTGGCGCGGCTGTCGCGCCTCGCCTGGTCTTCGGCGCCACGCCGGCAAAGGACAAGGTCAAATTCATAGCCATCGGCGATTTCGGAACCGGCGACGACAATCAGTCCGGAATCGCGGCTCAGATGTTGAGAGACCACAAGACCTCTCCCCTCGATTTCGTGATCGCCGTGGGCGACAACATCTACCCGGACGGCGGCGGGCGTCACTTCGTAAAGAAATTCGAGCGCCCCTATTCCGGCCTGATCCGAGAGGGCGTGAATTTTCACGCCGTGCTCGGAAACCACGACGTGAAAGACGGTCGCGGAGACCAATGCCATTACCCGCTCTTCAACATGAATGGCCAGTGCTACTACACGGTCAAAAAAGGCGACGGGTTGGCCGAATTCTTCATGATCGATTCGACCGCTTTCGGCATGGAGCAGGCCGGTTGGCTCGAAGGCGTATTGAAGGAGTCATCGGCCAAATGGAAGGTCGCGGTCTTTCATCATCCCATCTACTCGTCGGCGGGAGAGCACGGCTCTAATCTCGGCCTGAGAAGCATGATCGAACCGCTACTCACGCGCTACGGAGTCAACGCCGTCCTCTCCGGACACGACCACACTTACGAACGCGTCAAACCGCAGCAAGGCGTGCAGTATTTCGTCACCGGCGCTGGCGGGAAGGTGCGCCCTGGCGACGTCAACATGAGCAGTCCTTTCAGGGCAGCGAGCTTCGACCGAGACAATCACTACCTGCAGATGGTGATCGAAGATCAACAGATCAGCTTTCAAACCGTCACCAGGGGCGGCGCAGTGGTTGATCGCGGAGCGATCACACCGCGCGCAATGGCCGCCTCAGTACGGTAGCTCCGAATTAGCCACAGAGCCACAGAGCCACAGAGCGGATGAAGAGAAAAAAAGGCGCCTCCATCGACCTTTATAGTTTTCTCTCTGTGTCTCTGTGGCTCTGTGGCAACTCTCTCTTGCCTCGCCGCGCGTAGGCGTAGAGCGCCAGCCCGATCAATCCCCACACAATTGCAAGCTCCACGCTCGTCAGATTCTGCTCCTTCACTCGATCCCACAAACTCCGGTCGCGCATCGTTTTAATGTCCTGCCAGACCTGCGACGCGATCAACAGCCCCATCGAGACCAATGAAATCCAGGCCGCCGCGCGCTGAAGCCACGGCGACATGTTCACGGTGATCAAACTGGCGAGCGACTGATTGCGGCGCGGCAACAGCAGGAAAGTCAGGCTGTGCAGGAAGTAGAGGATGACCAAGGCAAAGACCGCCACGTTCAGCGCGAGCAACATCTGGCGCCCGACGAGTAACGCCGCGGACGCGACGAACGTCAACGTCAATCCCAGAACCGGCGTGCCGGCGCCAGGATGAATCGCTCCGATCCAACCCGGCGCCAGACCGTCGCGCGACAGAATGAACGCCAGACGCGAGGGCACGAGCATGGTCGAATTCATCGAGGTCGTGATGGCCATGATCGCGCCGAAGGTGACGAATAACGCCGCGCCAGCGGGCAGATAGACCGCCGCGACTTCGGCCATCGGAGCCTTACTGGCGCCGAGCTGCGAGCCTGGCAGCACCCCGAAAGCGACAACCGACATCAATACGAAGATCAGAGCGGCGGCGCTAATGCCCTTCAGAAAGACTACCGGCAGTCGCCGCGTGCTGTCTTTCACCTCTCCCGCCGTCTGCGCCAGAGATTCGAACCCTGCGTATGAGAAGAAGAGCGGCGCGAGACTCTTCAGAAACCCTCCAGCGCCGTGCGTGATAAAAGGCCGGTAGTTATCCGCGTGAATCGCGAACAATCCTGGCCCGATCAACACAAGGAGCGAAACGCCCAACAGCGCGCACATCGTCACCTGCAACCGCCCGAACCACCGCACGCCGATCACGTGCACGATATAGAAAAAGAACAGGCTCGCGAGCGCGAGCGGCAAACGGCTCGACTCCGGGTTGAGTCGTCCCCCGGCCGCCACGATCAGATAATCCGCCAGCGAATTGGCCAGAAAAGCCTCGGCGCCGATGTAAGAGATGATCTTGAGCCAGGCCCCTACGAAAGCCAGACGATGCTCGCCCAGAGTCCGCGAGATGTGCGTGTATTCGCCTCCAGGCTCACGACCGAGCGGCGTCGAGATGAAGGCCGCATACGGAACCGAGGTCGCCAGGATCACCGGAAATAACACGATGTAGCCGATAATTACGCTCGGGCCGGTGAGCGTCCCGACGGTGCTCGTCACCGTGAAAATCCCCGCGCCGATCAGAATGCCCACCAGCGCGGCGTAAGATTCGAGTGTGCCCAGATCGCGTCGCAGGCGCCCGGCGACGGGGCCGCTCTCTACCGCTTCTTTATCCATCGGCGCGCTCCATCAATCGATTCGCGGGCAGGCTCGGATCGATCACCTTCTCCGCGCTCTCGTCTCCGGCCACCGGCAACCGTGACGCGTCAATCAGACCGAGTTGCGCGAGCACCGACGCCTGATCCCAGTAGATGTGTTCGTGCGCCAGTTTGTCGCCGCGAAAATTCACGATCACGACGAGCGGAACCCTGACTCGCTTGCCTGTGGGCGCGACCCCCGGCAGCATCCAGTCCATCTTGATCGTGTGGGTGAATTCAAAAACCATCTCGTCCACCACGCGATCCGCGCCGATGGTGCGCGAAACCGGCGTCATCGAAGTGTCCGGCGGCATCTGCGGTATGAAGCGCTTCGAGTAGAACTCGCGCAATTCGTCGCGCCCTACCCCGCCGGTCAAGACCGGGACGTGGTTGACATAAGCGTCTTCGACCATCGTCTTCAAGGTGTCTTCGGTGTCGCGCGTGACGAATTCATATTTGACGTGATCGTCCCACAGCGCCGATAAATTGATCGGGGATGCGCCGCTCAGGTTGCGGGCGAAGAATTCGAGCGTGCGCAGATCGGCCAGCTCCGCGCTTGCCGCGTCGTAATGCGCCCCGCCAACGCGGGCGAAGGCGTGATCCTGACTGGCGTAATCGCGAAGCGTGACGAGCGGGTTGTTGTCGAGCGCCGCATGAATCCTGGCCTGCGCTTCGGGCGGACAAAACTGATCTTTTTGCGCGATGTGCAACATCAGCGGATTGCGCAGATTGCCCGCCTCGCCGAGCGCATTCTCGATCCCCACTCCGTAATATCCAACAATGCAATCGGCGCTGCAATCGGCCCCATGACCGGAAGGATGGCGAACCGCCAGCAAATAAGCGAGCTTTCCGCCGAGGCAGAAGCCGACCGCGCCGACTTTGCCGGAGCAGGCCGGGTGATTGCGCAAATAGGCCCGCGCGGCGCCCGCGTCCTCAACAGCTTTTGCTTCATCCAGCCCCTGATAAAGCTCGAACGCGCGTTTCCATTCGGCGTCGGTCTGATCGGTCAATTGCACTCCGCGCTCCTGCCGCCAGAACAGATCGGGGCAGATCACGACGAAGCCGCGTTGCGCGTACCAATCGGCGATCGAACGCATGACCTGATTGACCCCGAAGATTTCCTGCAAAAGCACGACGCCCGGCCCGGAACCGCTCGCCGGCAGCGCCATATAGGCGTCAAATTCGCCGCCGTCAAAAGATGTAATGGTTGTCATTGAAAATTCCTTCGTTAGTCTTTGTTCGGGGCGTTTGCATCCTGAAAATACGCCGACACTAGCGGGCGATAGAGAAATTATGCGATTACAGCAAGCAGCAACCCGTGGATTATCAACTCAAACATCGAGTGAAACGCGCTTAGGATGACGTGGTATGCGAGCCAAATGAGCAAAAACCAGCGCGCCCAATCGCTTCCGCGAATCAGAAACACTCCGCCAATTACCGCAAGAAGCCGGACGAGTAGAACCCATACAACGTCATATTCAAAAGGACGCTGCGCCTTGAACTACGTGAGGTGCGTTCGTTTAGGTCTTGGATTGACCGGAGGATCTTCACATCTCAGGAGAGGTTGGGTAGAAT
>DASTMP010000203.1:0-4230 GCA_035714085.1 Blastocatellia bacterium | reverse complement strand
CAGGCCAGCGACATTCCGGTGATGCGCGCATTGTCGCGAACGAGTTACAGGCCGCTACTGGAATCGGGCGTCAGAGTCTATGAATGGAACGGCCCGATGATTCACGCGAAGACGGCGGTCGCCGACGGCCGATGGGCCAGGGTCGGCTCGACTAACATGAACCCGGTGAGCTGGGTGAACAATTGGGAACTCGATGTGGTCATCGAAGACAGCGGGATCGGCGAAGAAATGGAAGAGATGTTCTTAAATGATTTAGAGAACGCGACCGAAATGGTTCTGACAGTGGAACGCAGGCTCGCCCCGGCGTCGAATCTCGCGCTGCGCCACCGTTCTCGCTATGGATATTCTCCAGGCTCGCATAGATTGCGCGTTTCGACCGGCGGCGTCGGCTCCGGCCGGGCGGCCGCCGGGGCGATACAGATCGGCCGGACGGTCGGCGCCGCCATCACCAATCGCCGCGCGCTCGGGCCTGCCGAAGCGCGCATTATGGGTAGCGCGGGATTGCTCCTATTGGCCGCGTCGATTATTGCAGTTTTGTGGCCGCGAGTCGTCTCCTTGCCATTGGCTGTGATCGGTGTCTGGGTGGCCGCCTCGGCTTTTATCCGCGCTTTTCATCTGCGCCGCGAGGGCAAGAGGGAGGAGCGGAGGTTTAAATCGATTCAAGATGAGACAGGGCGATAAATTTCGAATAGTCACTTACAACGTGCATAAATGCGTCGGGGTTGACCGGCGGCTCAACCCCACGAGAATCGTAAATGTGCTGAAGGAGATTAACGCCGACATTATAGCGTTGCAGGAAGTCCTCTGTGTCCAGGGGCGCGACAGCCAATCCGATCAGGCGCATTTCATCGCGCGCGAGTTGGGCTTCAACTACTGCATGGGACATAACCGTAAATTGAAGGAGGGCATATACGGCAACCTCGTGCTCAGCCGCTTCCCGCTGTTGGAGTCGGAGAATCACGATATCAGTGTGGCCGGGCGCGAAGAGCGCGGCTGTTTGCGAGTCGACGTCGGTCTGGCAAAAGAGGACAGGATGCATGTTTATAATGTGCATCTCGGAACCTCCTTCATCGAGCGGCGGTATCAGGCGCGCAAGCTGATCGGCGAGTCCATCCTCAGTGACGACAGACTGCCGGGGCCGCGCGTCATGCTCGGCGATTTCAATGAATGGACTCGCGGTTTGGTGACGCGGCTGCTGAACAAGCATTTTCAGAGCGGAGACATCAGATTACACCTGAAGCGTTCTCGCACCTATCCTGGCATGTTGCCCATTATGCATCTCGATCACATCTATTTCTCGGACGAAGCGCTCGAACTGGAATACGCCGAATTGTATCGCAGCCGCACGGCGCTGCTCGCTTCCGATCACCTTCCCATCTTCGCCGATTTTCGCTTGCGATGAGCGCGCTCAACGGAAATGAGTCGGTATCGCGCGGCGTCTGCGATTGTCCAGCGCGCTTTTGACATAATCTTGCAGCGTCAATCTCAATCGTCTATATTGGGTTGAAAGCCATCAACCACCCGTTTTTGCTGTGATGGGAATCGTTAGATTTGAAGTCTTATAATCGAACTTCGCACTACAGGCAAAAGGCGGTACCGCAATGAGATTGACAATTGAGAAGTATGCTCCTCTGGCGTTTCTAATAGGGCTTACGCTGCTCGTTGGTATCAGCTTGGTCTCATACAGCAGCTTGAATGACCTGACGCGGACTGCCGATCAGGTGGCGCGCACTCACGAGTTAATAGGCCAGCTCGAAGAAGTTCTCTCAGATTACAAAGATGCCTTAATTGCGTCCCGTGGCTATGCGTTGACCGGAAACGAGAGCTATCTCGACATTTACAAAGAGGCCAAGCGGGAAGTTGACCTTGATCTTCTGGAAGTGCGCCGACTGACCGCCGACAATCCGCGACGAGGGCGGCAGCTCGACGCGATCGATCAAATTAAACAGCAAAGGTATGAGGCATTCGAAGATATTATAAAGACGCGCCAGACAAAGGGTTTCGACGCCGCGCTGGCAATGCTCAAGGTCGATCGGGAGCAAGCGTTGGTAGGAGAGGTTCGCGAGAGGCTCAAAGACATAGAGGGCGAAGAGAATAGTTTGCTGCTGCTTCGGGAGGCGGCCGCGCTATCGAGCGCGCGCCACGCGAAGATCGTTCTGGTGGCGGGAAGCTCGATTGGCGTGCTGTTGACCATATTGGCGATCATGGCCGTCAAGAGCGAACTCGACAGGCGGAAGGCCGCCGAGGACGCCTTGCGGCAGGCCAATATTGAGCTTGAGCGCCGCGTCGCCGAGCGCACGGCCGAGCTGAGCGGCGTCACGAGGCGATTGCAGTTCGCCCTGGATGGGGCGCGTCTCGGCGCCTGGGCGGTGGATTTGCCTCACGGCCGGTTCTGGGCCGACGAGGCGAGCAGGGAAATGCTCGGGTTCGAGCCTGACTACCCGATCAGCAGCGTCGAAGAATCCTTCAGCCACATTCAACTCGAAGACAAGGCGGACGTCATCGCACGTTTCCAAGAAGCCATTCAAAACCGCGCCGTGTTTGAGCAAGAATACAGGGTTGTCATGCCCAACGGAGCCGTGCGCTGGGTCGCGTGCTGCGGGCAGGTCGCTTATTCAGATTCGGATGACACTCAGCCGCTCAGCATGTTCGCAATCATTCAGGACGTCACCGAACGCAAGGAAGCCGAAGCCGAACGCGAGCGGCTGCTCGCCAATGAACAAGCGGCTCGCCGAACGGCTGAAGAAGCCAACCGGATGAAGGACGAATTCCTGGCCGTCCTCTCCCACGAGTTGCGCACTCCTCTGAACGCCATCATCGGATACGCCAATCTGCTGCGTGGCGGCGGAAACAAGCCCGAAGAGGCGCGGAGAATGCTTGAAATCGTTCTGCGCAACGCCCGAACGCAGCAGCAATTGATCGGGGACATGCTGGACGTCTCGCGCATCATCACCGGCAAAATGGGCCTCAACATCGGCCCGGTCGAGCCGGAGGTGATCATTCAGATCGCGCTTGACACCGTTCGCCCCGCGGCCGAAGCGAAACAGATCACACTGGACATGACGCTCGACCCCTCTGTAGGAGTCATCACCGGCGACGCCAACCGGTTGCAACAGGCGGTTTGGAATCTGCTCTCGAACGCGGTCAAATTCACCTCCCCTGGAGGCAAAGTTACGGTGCTGCTTGCGCGCATTGATTCTCAGTTCGAGATTACTGTGAGCGATACCGGCAAGGGGATCAATCCAGAATATTTGCCACACGTCTTCGACAGGTTCAGCCAGGAAGATTACTCGATCACGCGCCGATATGGTGGCTTAGGGCTTGGACTGTCCATAGTGCGTCACATCGCCGAACTGCACGGCGGCAGCGTGCGCGCCATGAGTGAGGGTGAAGGGCGCGGCACAACCTTCGTCATCAGATTGCCATTGAGGAAGGACCACCCAGTGGGGACGCAAAAGGCGGGTTCCCATGTGGGCGCCAGCTCTCAGGCGCGCGAAGTGAAATGGCGCCTCAACGGCGCGCGCGTACTGGTGGTGGACGACGACGCGGATACGCGCCAATTGCTCAAGCGCATTCTGGAAACTTATGGCGTGGTAGTGAGAACGGCGGCCTCGGCCGCGGAGGCTCTGGAGATAATTTTTGCCGGCCCGCCCGACGCGCTGGTCGCGGACATCGGAATGCCGGACGAAGACGGCTATGCGTTGATGCGCAAGATTCGCAAACTGCCTTCCGAGCACGGCAGAGACGTGCCGGCGCTTGCGCTGACGGCTTTCGCGCGCCCTGAAGATCGTGCGCGAGCTTTGACGGCAGGTTTTCAATATTACGTCGCCAAACCTGTCGAGCCGGATGAATTGGCGGCGGTCATCGCGAGCTTGACCGAGCGCCTGGACAACTCCACACATGATTGAATTTAGGCGGCGCGGACATGTCATCCAACTTTGCAACGGCTCTTCTTCAGCGAGCGCGCTCATTTTGATGGTCTCTCTTCCCGATCCTTAATTATGATGCGGGCGCCAATCCAGTCCTGGCGCCCGCTTTGCTTCTCAAAGGTCGCGGCGGTAAGTTGGAAGTTTACATTATTCACGAGATGAGACGCGTCAGGTAGATATTGATCTATAGTGGATTGCAAATGCGTGTAGGGGACGGTAAGCGTTACAGTACGGGGAGCGTGAGCGACCTGAGTACCGGTCAATAGGCCTATTGACCGGTACTCAGGTCGCTCACGCTCCC
>DASTMP010000202.1:0-4836 GCA_035714085.1 Blastocatellia bacterium | reverse complement strand
GTCTCGACGTCAGTCGAGACTCGATAGTCGCGTTGCGTCTGGGCGGCTGCTTCAATTCAGATAATTGAGCGGCGCGACTCGCTGAGCGTCGCCGAGCTGTTCCAATACGTCGCTTCGCGATGACATGCCGTGGAGGGGTGGAGTCTCTATCCGTTCTCCTGACCCCTTCATGGCTGTCTATCCATCATTAATATCATCGCGCGAAATCCCGCGCTTGAAGGACAATCAATCTGAGAAATAGGAGCGGGCGGTGTGTCAACTGTCTTTGATCATTAACAACCCCATCAAAATCCGATAAGAAGGTCAACAATGAATAGAAAGATTTTTTATCCGTGCTGCGCCGTTCTCTATTTGGCGCTGTTTTCCATTGCGGCGCTGGGTCAAGATCAATCTACAAATCCGGACTCAGATCCCAGAGCGCGGGATATGCTCAGGGATGCCAGAAACAGCAGATACTGCGTCTCAAACTTCAGCGGATTGACGGCCGAATTCGTTTTGAACGACAACGGCAAGACCGCAAAAGGCTCGATCGACTACGAGGTAGGCAAAAGTGTCGATCTCAAGATTGAAGGGGTGGATGAAGAGGTGAAAGGATGGCTTGCGGAGATGGTGTTGAATATCATTCAGCATATACGCGGCGGAGATTTTTCCAAAGGAGATGGGCGCTATCCAATTACCTTCGCCGGGGATGACAATTCGCCAGCCGGTCGGCGTATCGCGGTCAGCAACCAGATGAAATCATACTACCGCGTTCGCGACAACCAGGTCGTCGAAGTCGAGCGCACGATGGGCGCTGATCATTTCATCATCGACGTGTTGGAGATGACCAGAATGCCCGAGGGCAAGGAACTACCGCGCCATTTCACCGTCACTTACTTCGACAAGTCTGGAGCGCTCAGCCGAACCGATACGTTCACTGATGAGTACAAGCAGGTTGAGGGCCGTTGGTTTCCTGTCTCGCGGCGCATGTTCCGGGCGGAGAATGGCCGGGTTATCACTCGAGTCATCGCATTCCAAAACCCTCGAATTCGATTCGCGCAGCAATTACAGTAGGTGGTCAGGCCGCGTTCAATCATATTCCTCACAGATCGCTTAGACGAAGGAAATTAATATTGGCAGGCATCAGCCCCGCCGATGGTGAAACAACAAACTTATTCGGGACAGAAAAGCAGGTCAAGCCATGAAAAGAATGATCCTTTCCAGCATGCTCATTATGTTCTTTTCCGTTGTCGCGTCGGGCCAAATTTCTGGCGCCGCCACTCAATCAGAGCCGGAAGCCCGGAAGGCCGTACTCGTGGCGCTGGATCTCCTCAAACAGACACGCGAAACAAGATACCATTTCCCTCCACAGTTCGTGGGATTCACGTCCGACGTTGTGATCAACGACAACGGAAGGATCGCCAGAGCCGTGATCAACTATGACGTAGGAGGAGGGGCGGATCTCCAATTCAAAGGAGGAGAGGTCGATGAAACCTCGCCCTGGACTATGGAAGCGGCGCTGCACATTATCAGGCGCACGCGCAGTTCAGACTTCGAAAGTGGAGATGGACTCTGTCCGATCTGCTTCGGCGGTGGCGACAAGGCGCCCGCAGGCCGCCGAGTCGCAGGCAACGATTCGATGAAATCATCGTACCGAATTCTTGATGGTCGGGTTACGGAAGTCGCCCGGACGGTCGGCGACGAACGCTTTATCATCAGATTTCTCGAAGAGCTCCCCGCCGGGACTGGCAAATACCTGCCCAGGCATTTCACTGTCAGTTACTTTAACGCAAAGACCGGGGAGCTTAAATACACAGACACGTATACCGACGAGTACCAACAGGTTGACGGCCTCTGGTTTCCAGCGTCGGAGCGTATAGTAAGGGCGGAAAGCAGGAAGGTCATTACTAGGATCATCGAATTCGAGCACCCTCGAATTCGATTCGCGCTGCCGTCAAAGTAGAGCGTCAAGACGCATTCAGCTGCCTCCCCCAAAGATCGCGCAGATGAAGGGAATTGACGTGGGCGGGCGCGAGCGCCGCCCGAGATCGAACAACAAACCCGTACGGGACCACAAAAGGAGGTCAAACGATGAGAACAATGATCCTTTCCGGCGTGCTCGTTACGCTCTTTTCCGCTTATGCCATCGGGCAAACTTCCGCCGCCGCTCATCCGGACGCGGAGATTAAGGCTGACCCGGGGGCCTACTCACTGTTGCGAGATGCTCGCCAAGCTAGATACTACTTTCCTGACAACTTCCAAGGATTCACGGCTACTGTAATCGCTAATGAGAATGGAAAAGTCGCTAGAGGTGACCTCTATTATGATGTGAATGGAAGCGTGGATTTAGATATGAAGGATGATCCTGGGTTTGAGGAAAAGGCTTGGGATGTCGCGGAGATAACGGCCATGATCGGACGTCATCTCGGTCACGATCTTTTCAAGGAATATATGCGCTATCCGTTAACACTCGGTAGAGATGACCATTCGCCAATGGGCCACCTTGTATTGATCAATGATCCTACGAAAGCCTCATTGAGAATTCGTGATGGCCGGATCACAGCCGCTGAGAAAACAATTGACGGTCAACGCCGGATCATCATCGTCATGGAAGAGGAGCCTGTAGGTGAAGGCAAATTCCTGCCTCATCATTTCACTGTCTCTTATGTCGACCCCAAAACCGGAGAGCTTAAACGGACTGAAGCGTATACGACAGAATACAAGCAGGTGGATGACGTGTGGTTCCCCTTCCGGCAGCGGATAATCAGGACGGAGAATGGCAAAACCATCACCCGTATCATTGAGCTTTATAAGCCTCGACTTCGATTCGCGCGGACTTCGCAGTCTGAGAGGATTTCACAAGAAGGGAGACAACGATGAAGAGCAAGACACACGAAGAGGCCCCACCCTCAATGAAAGATGGAGCGGTCGAGAAGGCCAAGGCCGCGACGGATGCGTCGCCCGCGACGGATGCGTCGCCCGCGAGAAGTGACAATATTCCGGTCGAGAGAATTGAACGTGACGGCGCCACAAATCGCCTAAGCTCATGGGACATCCTCGCGCATATCGCGCGGATCGGCATGTATCATGATCTTTTTTGAATTCCTTCCTTCCTTAACTATATGTGTATAGTTCTAGTGGGAATCAATCATAAAACAGCCCCGATCGAAGTGCGTGAGCGTCTGGCGTTCGCGGAATCGCGACTCGCGGACGCGCTGCGCGAACTGGTTGACCATGAGATGGTCAGCGAGGGGCTGATCATTTCCACCTGCAATCGCGTTGAGTTGATCGCCGCGACCCCGAACGGCGCCGGAGGGCCGGAGAATGCTGTGTCGCGTCTCTACGATTTCCTGAGCCGCTTCCACCAACACGACCTTTCGCCGCTGAGCAAACATTTTTACGACCTGGCCGGCCGGGCCGCGATCAAACACGTCTTCCGCCTCACGTCGTCTCTAGACTCGATGGTGGTGGGCGAGCCGCAGATCACCGGGCAGGTCAAAGAGGCTTTTCAGTGCGCGCAGGAGGCCGCCGTAGTCGGGCGCGAGTTGACGAGGTTGATGAGCCGCGCCTTCGCCGTCGCCAAACGCGTGCGCAACGAAACGGGCATCGGGTCGAGCGCGGTCTCGATCAGCTTCGTCGCCGTCGAGCTGGCGCGAAGAGTCTTCGAGAACCTCAAAGGGAGCGCCGTGATGCTGATGGGCGCCGGCGAGATGGCCGAGCTTGCCGCCAAACACCTTTTGAATCACGGCGCGAGTCGGCTGTTGATCGTTAATCGCACCTTCGAGAACGCGGCCGCGCTGGCAGGCGAAGTGAACGGCGAGCCTGTGCCCTTCGAGGAATTTGAGGCGCGATTGCCGGAGGCCGAGATTCTGATCTGTTCGACGGGCGCGCCGAACTACCTGATCCGCCCCGACCAGGTCCGCCGCGCGCTCGAACGCCGCCGCGGCCGCCCGATGCTGCTCGTCGACATCTCCGCGCCGCGCAACATCCACCCGGGGATCGGGAGACTGGACAACGCCTACCTCTTCAACGTCGACGACCTAGAGTCGATTGCCAAGGCCAACCGCGCCGAGCGCCAGCGCGAGGCGATGCGCGCCGAGGAGATCATCGAGGCCGAGGCCGAGCAATTTGTCCGCGATCTGGCGGAAGGAGACCTCAACACCGTCATCGGCGCGTTCCGGCAACAGGTCAGCGAGATGGCTTTTACCGAATTTGAGCGCAGCCGCAAACGCCTCGGCGACCTGAGTGATGACCACGAACAGGCCCTGCGCGTAATGATCAACGCCATCGTCAACAAATTCACCCACCCCGTAATCAAACAACTCCGCGATTCTGAAAACGGACATTCGCCTTACCTCTCGGCGTGGCGCGATCTTTACCACCGGGATCCGCACGAGTAGAACTAATTTTGATCGGAAAGGCGCCGACTGCAATCTTGAAATATGAGATCGCAAACACAGGAATTCTTTGCTTACCTTCAGGACAAAATCTGCCGCGCGGTTGAAGAGGTCGATGGCGAAGCGCGCTTCCGCGAGGATAACTGGCTGCGCGAAGGGGGCGGAGGCGGGCGCACCCGCGTCCTGGAAGAAGGCGCGGTCTTCGAGAAAGCCGGCGTCAACTTTTCAGCCGTCGAGGGCGTCTTGCCCGAAGAGTTCGCTAAAAAGATCGAGTTAGGAGAGGGGGGTGAATTCTTCGCGACCGGCGTCTCGCTGGTGCTCCACCCGCGCAATCCATACGCGCCGACGGTCCACGCAAACTTCCGCTACCTCGAAAAAGGCGACGCCCGATGGTTCGGCGGTGGCTCCGATCTGACTCCCTATTACCCGTTTCGTGAAGACGCGCGCCATTTTCACCGCG
>DASTMP010000201.1:0-3152 GCA_035714085.1 Blastocatellia bacterium | reverse complement strand
AACCAAGCCGATCGCGTGATCAGCTTGAGCGATGGGCGAATTGTGGAAGATAGAGAGCGGGAGAGCGAGGGAGTGGGAGAGCGGGAGAACGGGAGAACAGGAGACAATAAGGATTTCACTCGCTCATCCGCTCACTCGCTCTCCCGCTCACTCGCTCTCCCGCTCTCGGAAGAGGAGGCGACATGAAATTCATCCTCAACATGGCCTGGCGCGAGATGCGGGCGTCGTGGCATCGGTTGTTGCTCTTCTTCCTCTGCATCGCCATCGGCGTCGGCTCCATCGTCAGCCTGCGTTCGCTCATCCAGAACATCAGAGCCGGAATCGGGCGCGAAGCGCGAGCGATGTGGGGAGGGGACGTGCGGGTGGGACTGAACGAGCCGTGGGGGCCGGAAACGCGGGCAATCCTCGAACGTTACTCCGGCTCACCGCTGGCGTCGGCGCATACCGAGATACTTGAGACGCAGACGATGGTAATCGCGGCGCGCGTCTCGAACGCGCGGCCATACATGGTTCAACTGCGAGCGGTGCGGGAGCAATTCCCGTTGTATGGCGAAGTGCAAATGGCCGACGGCGCGCGGTATTCACACGCGCTTTTAAAGGAACGGGGCGTGCTCGTGCAGTCCGGTCTGCTCGGAATTTTGAATCTCAAGGTCGGCGACGCGATCAAAATCGGCCGGCTCTCATTCACGATTCGCGGCGTGATGCAGTTCCTGCCGGGCAATGCGATGGAATTCCGTCCCCTCCAGCGCGTGCTGGTGGATTACGCCGATGCGGAGGCGGCGGGGCTGACCGCCGTTGGCGCTCTGGTGAGTTACGGCTGGCTGTTCAAAACGCCCGAGGGGCAGGATGAAGCGCTGCTCAAAGAGCTGGCGCGAGAATTCAAGACGACTCGGCTCAATTGGCTTGGGTCATTTCGCTTTCAAGCAGGTTGGATGGCGCAGTCGTCGGAGAACGCGGAAGGGTTTCTGGGACTGGTCGGGCTGGCGGCGCTCGTCTTGGGCGGGATCGGCATTTCGAGCGTGACGCGCGTCTTCGTTCAGCAGAAGTTGAAGACCATTGCCATTCTGAAATGCTTGGGCGGCGTCAACCGACAAGTCCTCGGCGCGTATCTGTCGCAGGCGCTCGCGCTCAGTTTGATCGGCGGCTTGTTAGGATTGCTGCTCGCGAGCGGCGTCACGCGCCTTGCCGCTGACTATGCCACAGGGCGTCTTCCTTTTCGAGTTACGCCCGGGCTGACCTGGGCGGCGTCACTGCAAGGCGTGGCCATCGGCGCGCTGATCACGCTGCTCTTTTCTCTGCCGCCACTGCTGGAGATTCGTCAAGTCAAGCCGATCCTCGTGTTGCGACAAAATGCGGAGGGCCGGCGGCGCTTTGATTGGATAGGCTTGGGATCGAGGCTGTTCCTCGCGCTGGGGCTATTCGCGCTGGCCTACTGGGTCTCCGGCAGGCTGAACAAGGTCGGGATATTTATGGCCGAGGTGGCAGGGACGGCCCTGATCCTCAATCTCGCCGGCGCGGCGCTGATCTATGCGTTGCGCCGGACGCGCTATTTACCATACTTCGTTTTGCGCCAGGGAGTGGGGAGCCTTTACCGTCCGGGCAATCAGACACGGGTGATCCTCTCCGCCGTGGGACTCGGCGCGTTGTTCCTGATCACCGTCCGTTTGCAGCAGGTGAATGTGCTGCGCCAATATGACTTCGAACTCGATTCCACGACGGCGGACGTGTTCGTGATGGACGTTCAAAAAAACCAGCGCGCTGCGGCGGAAGAGACCCTCACGCGATTGTCAGGAACCCAGCCGAAACTCGTTCCCATAATTCAGGGGCGCATCACCGAACTCAAACGCGATCCCGGCAATTGGACAGAAGAGGCCGGTCAATTGTCAGCGAACGAACTTCGCAAACGGCTCGGCTGGGAACGAAGGTTCTCGTATCGTCCTAACCTGGTAGCGCGCGAAACGATTATCGCCGGTAAATTCTGGGAGCCGACGCCGAGCGCCGAGCCTGAGATTTCTGTCGACGAGCGCTACGCCAGCGACCTCGCGCTCGGCGTCGGCGACAAACTCGTCTTCAACATTCTCGGCAAATCCATCGAGGCCAAAGTCACCAGCATCCGCCGCCGGGAACGCCACTACTCACCTTCGTCAGCGCTCACCGTCTTCGCCATCATTTTCCGCCCCGGCGCGCTCGACGACGCGCCTCAAACCTTCATCGGCGCAGTCAAAGGCCCGGCGCCGGGCGACCAGCGCGCGCGACTACAACGGGAATTCGCCGAGCAGTTTCCGAACGTCACACTGATTGACGCCTTCGACCTAGTCGCGGAGGCGCGGAAGCGGGCCGGAGAACTTTCATTCGCGGTCTCATTCGCCGGCGGATTTGTCTTTTTGTGCGGCGCGCTGATCCTGGCCGGCTCGATCGCGATGACAAAATATCAGCGTCTTTACGAAGCGGCGATCCTCAAGACGCTGGGGGCGCCGAAGAAGCTGATCGTTTACATCACCCTGATCGAATACGGCGTGTTAGGTTTGCTGGCCGGGTCAATCGGTTCCGCCGCCGCCATCGGCCTGACGTGGGCGTTCTGCAAATACGAAATGAAGATTGACTGGCAGTTCCAGCCTGTGGTCAACGGCGCCGGGATAGCTTTGACGCTGCTGCTGGTGGCTGTCGTCGGCGCGCTATCGAGCTGGGATGTGATGATGAAGAAGCCGCTCGGCATTCTGCGAGCGGAGTGAAGGCGCCGCTCAGAACTGCCACGGAGGCTCCTCAACTACAGAGAAGAGTTACAAAAAGCCAAAGAAAGCCCTCGCTCCCAGCGCTTTCTATTACTAATAAACCCAACTCCCTTCTTTACCAAAGGATTATTATTAAACCCGGACAGGCTGAAGGGTAATATCAGTTATGATCTTGCTCATATGATCTTGCTCAAGAACGTCTCCAAAACCGTCACCAGTGGCTCCGAGAAGCTGACCATCCTGCATGCGGTCTATCTGACCATTCCAAGAGGTCAGTTCGTCGCCGTCGTCGGCCCTTCGGGCAGCGGCAAATCCACGCTGCTCAGTTTGGTCGCCGGGCTCGATTACCCGACCACCGGCGACATTCGCCTGGACGGCGAATACATCACGCAGATGAAGGAGGATGAGTTGGCGCGGCTG